>DATHTO010000065.1:0-23632 GCA_035463115.1 Actinomycetota bacterium
CGGGAGCGGCGGCGACACGGTCGATCCCGTGACGGCCGCCCGGATCGGCTGCCAGCCCTTCGTGCGGTTCAGGTCGGCGCCTGCGGCCCGGCGGTCCAGGGCATCGGTGATCGAGGTGGCGTCCCATGCGTCCAGGGCATCGAGCGTGTCGGCGGCGGTCTTGAGGTATCCCTCGGGCGCCTTCGATATCAGGCTCGACGCCTTCTCGTTCATCTCGATGTCGTCGCTGAACAGGAACCGGAGCAGGTCCGGCGCCTCGGCGAGGGTGCGCATCCGCTCCTTCACGAGCGGCATCGCGTCGCGCAGCAGCCGCGGCTCGACGCTGAGGCCGGCCTCCGTCAGGAAGTGCACGCACCGTGCCGCCAGCTCGTCGTCGCTCAGCTGCTGGATGGAGTGCGTGTTCATCCACGTGAGCTTCTCGGTGTCGAAGACCGCGGGGTTGCTCGACACGCGGTCGAGGTCGAACGCCTCGAGGAGCTCGTCCCGCGAGAGGAACGTCGTCTCGGCGTCTCGCGACCATCCGAGCAGCGCCAGGTAGTTCACCATCGCCTCGGGCAGGTATCCCTGCTCGCGGAACGCCTCGACGCTCGTCGACCCGTGGCGCTTCGAGAGCGGCTTGCCGTCGGGCCCGAGCACCTGCGGGACGTGGGCGTAGACGGGCGGGGTCCCGCCGAGCGCCTCGATCACGGCGGCGTTCCGCGGGGCGCTCGTCAGCAGGTCGTCGCCGCGCACGACGTGCGTGATACGCATCAGCATGTCATCAACCGCGACGGCGAGCAGGAACACCGGCGACCCGTCGCTCCGCACGAGCACGAAGTCGCGGAGCTGCCCCGGGCCGAAGCGCACCTCCCCCTTCACGAGGTCCTGCACGACCCACTCCCGCTCCGGCATGTGGAACCGGATCGCCGCCGGTCGGCCTTCGGCCGCGAGCGCTTCGCGCTCCTGCTGCGGGCGGGTCCGGCACAGACCGTCGTAGCCGGGAGGCTCGCCGCGGGCCATCGCGGCCTCGCGCCGCTGTTCCAGCTCCTCCGAGGTGCAGTAGCAGCGGTACGCCGCGCCAGCCTCGAGGAGCCGCTCGGTCATCTCGCGGTAGACCTCGTGCCGTTCGGACTGGCGGTACGGCCCGTGCTCGCCGCCGACCTCCGGGCCCTCGTCCCAACCGAGGCCGAGCCAGCGGAGATCGTCGAGCACGCCGCGGAAGGCCTCCTCGGTCACGCGGCTCGCGTCGGTGTCCTCGACCCGGAGCACGAACGTGCCGCCCCGGCCCTTCGCGTAGAGCCACGAGAACAGCGCGCTGCGGGCGTTCCCGACGTGGATCGAGCCGCTCGGCGCGGGGGCGAACCGGCAGCGGATCGCGCCGGCCGCGGAACCGCTCACGGGCCGACCACCGGGTTCCGGAGCGTGCCGACGCCGTCGACCTCGACCTCGACGACGTCGTCGTCGCTGAGCGGCCCCACGCCTTCGGGCGTGCCCGTGAGCAGGACGTCACCCGGCAGCAGTGTCATGAACTCGGTGATGTACTCGATCAACGTCGCCACGCCGAACGCGAGATCCTCGGTGCTCGCTCGCTGGACGACGTCGCCGTTCAGCCGGGTCTCGAGCCAGACGCCGTTCGGGTCGAGCTCGGTCTCGATCCACGGACCGAGGGGGCACGAGCCGTCGAAGCCCTTCGCGCGCGCCCACTGGTCCTTCGTGTGTTGCAGATCGCGGAGCGTCACGTCGTTCGCGCAGGTGTAGCCGAGGATGTAGCGGTACACGTCTTCGGCGCGGACGTTCCGCGCGATGCGGCCGATCACGACCGCGAGCTCTCCCTCGTAGTCGATCCGCGTGCTGATCGGCAGCAGCCTGATCGGGTCCTCGGGGCCGACGACCGCCGTCGAAGGCTTCAGGAACAGCAGCGGCTCCTTCGGGACGTCCATGCCCCATTCGGCGGCGTGCGCGGCGTAGTTGCGCCCGACGCACACGAGCTTGCTCGGAAGGACCGGAGCCAGCAGCCGGACGTCGCCGAGCGGAACCTCCTCCCCCGTCGGCACGGGGTTCTCGAAGAACGTGCCGGCGAGGATGCGGACCACGTCGTGGCCGGGCTCGATCGCTCCGGTCGCGATCCGGTCGCCGTGGATGAACCGGACGAGTCGCATGGAGCCGCAGGCTATCGCAGCCCGCAGCTACCCTGCCGTCGGTGTCGAGGCGCACACGCCAGGAGATCCGATGCGCGACGTGGTGATCCGTGAGCGGGAGGAGCTTTCCTCGGAGGAGCTCGAGCGGCTCCTGACGTGGCTCGAAGAGGCCTACGACGAAGGCCCGTGGCGATGGGAGCACTGGTCCGACCTCGGCACCGGTCCGCACGCGATGCTGTCGGACGACGACGGAACCCTCCTCGCGCACGCCTGCGTCGACTGGGTCCCCGTCGAGATCGACGGCCGGCCCGTGGCTTCGGGCTACCTCGAGGATGTGGCGACGCGCAAGGACGCACGCGGACGCGGCTACGGAACCGCCGTCGTCCGCGCCGCTCAGCGCGAGATCGAGCGGCGCGCCGAGATCGGCTTCCTCGCGACCGGTGGGTTCGGCTTCTACGAGCGCCTCGGATGGCGTCGATGGACCGGGCCGACGGCCGTGGCGGAGCGCGACGGCTCGGTGACGCCCACGCCCGACGAGGACGGCGCGATCATGGCGCTGTTCCTGCCGCAGACGCCGTCGTGGGTCTCGAGCGACATGCCGATCCGACGCCCGCGCCGCGACCCGGAGGAGGCGTGGTGACGGGTCGCCCGATCAGCGCGCGCCGTGCAGCCGCTCGCCGCCGGTGAACGTCGCGGCGACCTGGCGCCAGTAGCCAGCGATCGGCTCGACGGGCGCGAGGTCGGCGAGCTCCTCGCCGGGCGCGTCGTGGATCGTGAGGTCGAACGCGCCCCGGTACACGGGTCCCAGCTCCACGTTCGACGACCGCAGGGTGACGACCTCGTCGAGCGCGTCGGTCGTCGCGTCGATCGCGGGCATCCACCGCGAGTGCAGCATCGGAAGCGCGTTCACGAAGCCGCCCTGCTCGACCTCGGCCTCGATCGAGAAGCGCGCGTCGGCGAGCCGCCGGTCGTTCGCGGCGAGCGTCGCGCCGAACACCCCGCCGGGCTCGAGCTTCGGCCCTGCGCGACCGACCGTGACGGGCCGCGTCATCCAGATCGCGCCGAGCTTCTTCGGATATCCCTGGAACCAACCGCGGGCGAGCGCGAAGTCCTTGTCGACCCAGATCTGCACGCACCGCGAGTAGGTCTCGCCGCCGAACCGACAGCGGACGACCACGAAGCACTCCTTGTACTGGGACCGGACGGGATCGAGCAGCTCGTCGCCGCCGTCGCTGCACGACTGCCAGTCGGCCCAGATCAGCGCCACGGCGTCGGGATCGTCGTCGGCGGGGTCGATCCCGTCGGGGAGCCAGCGAGCGACGGACCCGGGGACGGCGCGGTACTCGAGCGTGAGCACGTCGCCGGAGTAGTGCCACGGCGGCGGCGGCACGATCGAGGCACGCCCCTCGGGCGACCGCGGCACCATGAACCCGCGCAGCTCCGGCACGCGGCCTATCCTACGCTTCGCTCCCGAACGGCCCCGCCCCGAGCGAACCGCAGGAGGACCGCTGCATGGAGACGCGACGGATCGTGCTCGACGGCGTTGCGACGCGCGTGACGCGCGACGGCGACGAGCTGGTCGCCGACGACGGCCGGCGCGTCCCCGTCGACGGAGTCGAGCATCTCCCACCGTGCGAGCCGTCGAAGGTCGTGTGCGTGCACCTGAACTACGAGAGCCGGCGCGCGGAGTTCCAGGCGAAGCTCGGCTCCGCTCCGACGTACTTCCACAAGCCGATCAGTTCGCTGAACGTCCACCGCGGCGCCGTCGTCCGGCCGCCGCGCTGCCGGTTCCTGAACTACGAGGGCGAGATCGCGATCGTGGTCGGCGCGACGACCCGCAACATCGCTCCGGCCGACGCCGCGCGCCACATCGCCGGCTACACGATCGCGAACGACTACGGGTTGCACGACTTCCGCGACACCGACGCGGGGTCGATGCTACGCGTGAAGGGTTCCGACACGCTGTGCCCGATCGGGCCCGGGCTCGTCGACGATTGGGACTTCCGCGGCAAGCGCATCCGGACGCTCGTGAACGGCGAGGTCGTCCAGGACGGGACGACCGACGAGATGATCTGGGACATGCACTACCTCGTCGCCGACATCGCTCGGACGATCACGCTCGAGCCCGGCGACGTGCTGCTGTCGGGCACGCCGGCGAACTCGCGGCCGGTGCAGCCCGGCGACGTCGTCGAGGTCGAGGTCGAGGGGCTCGGCCGTCTGACGAACACGATCGTCGAGGGGGACGTTCCGATCCGCGACGACGTCGGCGCGCAGCCGAGCGACAGCGAGGAGGTCGTCTCGACGGCGTTCGGCGGCGACTGGGAGTTCCGCGGGATCCGCCCTCCTCGGCGCGACTGAGGCGCTAGCCCCAGAGACGATCGGCGACGCGACCGACGAGCTCGAGCTTGCGCCACTGCGCGTCCTCGTTCGTCTCGTTGCCGACCATCACGCTCGCGAACCCGCACTGCGGGCTGATCGCGAGGCGTTCGAGGCCACCCGCGTGCGACGCCGCCTCGTCCATCCTCCGCGCGAGGTCGTCGTCGTCCTCGAGCGCCGGCGTCTTCGAGCTGACGAGACCCATGACCATGACGCTCCCCGGCCGGAGGTGGCGGACCGGCGCGAAGCCGCCGTCGCGGCCCTCGTCGTCCCACTCCACGAGGAACGCGTCGTACGGCAGGTCGCCGAAGACGCGCTCGGCCACCGGTTCGAGCGAGCCCTCGCACATCCACGACGACCGGAAGTTCCCGCGACAGATGTGCAGGGAGACCGCCACGTCGTCGGGGATGCCGTCGAGGACCGCCCGATCGGCGGCGAGCGCGCGCTCGACCAGGCCGTCGACGGGATGGCCGGCGGCCTCGAACCGCGCCGTCCAGGCCGGGTCGACGAGGTAGGGGTACAGCGGGAAGTCGAACTGGATCGAGCGCGCGCCGGCGGCGATCGCGTCGGCGACGAGCCGTCGCTCGATGCCGACCGCGGCGTCGACGAACCGGTCGACGTTCTCGTACGCGCCGTCGACGGTGGTGAACGGGTGCGTGAAGATCGACGCGGCCGGGAACGTCACCTTGAACGGGTGGCCGCCCGCGGCCTCCACCATGAACGCCGCCTCCCGGGCCGCCGGCGAGTCGACGATCCGGAGGGGCGCGACGATCTCGTGCACGGCGAGCTCCACGTCTTCGCCGCGGTCGTTCCGGAACGCGACCGTCTTGCCGGTGCGCACGCCCGAGACGGCGTCGTAGAACGAGTTCATGAACATCCACCGGCGGAACTCCCCGTCGGTCACGACGTCGAGTCCGCAGTCGCGCTGGCGGGCGACCGCCTCGCGGATCGCGTCGTCCTCGACCGCCGTGAGGGCCGATCGGTCGCGCGCTCGCTCCTCGTCGAGCGCCGCCGAGTGCCCGGGCTCGTAGAACGCGTCGATCGCCTCGCGGAGCCGCGCCGGTCGCAGCAGCGATCCGACCGTCTCGGCCCGCGCCGGCGACCGCGGCGCGCCGCTCACGGGACCCGCCACCGGACCCACAGCCGATCGGGCGCCCGGAACTCCCACCCGTGCAGCGTCGTCGGCCGTTCCGCGTCGAGCGCGAGGCCGGGCAGACGATCGAGGAGGTGCTCGAGCGACACCCGCGCGAGATGCCGACCGAACCAGGCGCCGAGGCAGAAGTGGGTCCCGGCGGAGAAGGCGAGATGCGCCCCCTGCTTGCGCTTCACGTCGAACCGGTCGGGATCGGTCCACCGTCGCGGGTCGCGGTTCGCCGACGACAGGACCGCACCGAGGAGCGCTCCGCGCTCGAGATCCACGCGGGCGAGCTCGACCTCGCGGGTGGTCTGCCGCGTCGCCGTGCCGACGGGGCCGGCCCATCGCAGCGTCTCCTCCACGGCCGCCTTCACGAGCGAACGGTCGGCGCGCACCTCCTCGGCCTGATCCGGATGCGCCAGGAGCGCCCACAGGGTGAGGGCGATCACGTCCCGCGGCTCCTGGAGTCCCCCCGACAGCATCAGCGTGGTGTTCGCCACGATCTGCTCGCGCGACATGCGGCGGCCGTCCTCGTCGTGATGGAGCATCCACGAGAGCACCGACCCGTCGGGCTCGTCCTCGAGGCGATCGAGGACCCCCGCGATCGCGGCGTGCAGCGCGGCGGCGGCCTCGTCGGCCGGTGCCTGCTTCGCCGGGTCCGCCTCGAAGTTCGCGAGGCCGGGCATCAACCCCTCGTTCCACCGGAGCAGGTCCTCCCACGGGACCTCGTCGAGGCCGAGCATGAACCGGAGCGACCGAACGCTCATCGGATCGGCGTACTCGCGGAACAGGTCGACCTCGCCCCGTCCGACGAAGCCGTCGATCAGCTCCTCGGCGAGCCGCGGGATCATGCCCTGCGTGCGCTCCTCGACGTCGCGCGGGCGGAACGGCGGCTCCGTGATCGACCGGATCCACAGCTGCTCGGCGCCTTCCATCCCGAGCATGTTCGTGCCCATCGTCCGGTTCAGCGTCGACGGATCGGTGGCCGCGGTGAACGTCTCGGGCTCGGTCGTGACGCGCTTCACGTCGTCGTACCGGGTCACGAGCCACAGGCCCACGGCCGGCACGAAGCTCACGGGCTCGTCGTCGCGGAGGCGCGCGTAGATCGGGTACGGATCGCGCTCGAGGGCCTCGAGCGTGATGGACCCGCCGATCACCACGTGCGCGCGCCTCCCTTCGCGTCCGACGGCCGTGCGGCGTATCTTGGCCCGCGACGGAGACGGCGGGCAAACCGCGCGTCGCCCCGGACCACGAGGGGGCTCCATTGGACACCACGGGCAAGCGGCTCCGGCTCCTGTATCCCGACATCCACGGGCTCGAGCGGGGGAAGTACCTCTTCGGCGACGTGGCCGAAGCCGGCCACGCGGCGTTCTGCATCGGCGTCTACCCGCTGACGCACGACCGCGAGATCCTTCCGGTGCCGGGCACGCAGTTCGACGTCGGTCTCCACGACATCGAGGTGCACCTGGACCGTGACTCGCTCCGGCACTCGTGGGAGCCCGACACGCTGATCGGGATCGGAGACGCGACGAGCCACGGCGAGCCCGTCGCGATCGACCCTCGGCGGGTGCTGCGCGACGCGGTCGCGGCCTGGCGCAGCCTCGGCCTCGAGCCGCAGATCTCGTTCGAGCTCGAGTTCTACCTGATGGACCCCGACGGCGACGGATGGTGGACGCCCGTCCGCCTGCCCGCCCACCGCGTCTACGGCACGGGCACCGCGATCGACCCGTCGGGGTGCGTCGACGCCATGGTGTCGACCGCGCTCGCGTGCGGCTTCCCCGTCGAGAGCTGGGGCAGCGAGTACGACGAGTCCGCGTACGAGGTCAACATCCGCTACGACGATGCCGTTCCGGCAGCCGACGACGCGTTCGTCTTCCGGTTGCTGATCCGCGAGATCGCGGAACGCCACGGCAAGCTCGCGACGTTCCTGGGTCGTCCCGTCCGGGACCGCGGCGGGAGCGGCATGCACGTCAACCTGAGCTTCCGGCGCCCCGACGGCTCGAACGCGTTCCACGACCCGAACGACGACGAGGGGCTCTCGGACCTCGCCCGCCGATGCATCGCGGGCATGCTCGAGCACCATGCCGGGATCGCGGCGATCGTCGCGCCGCACGTGAACGCGTACAAGCGCCTGCAACCCGACATGCTGAACGGGTACTGGGCGACCTGGGGGCACGACGACCGGAGCGTCACGGTGCGCGTGCCGCCCGCGCGCGGCGAGGCGACCCGCCTCGAGCATCGCAGCGCCGATGCGGCAGCGAACCCGTACCTCGTCGGCGCGGCCGTCCTCCACGCCGCGCGCCTCGGCGTCGAGGACGACCTCGAGCTGGCGCCACCGCAACCGGTCGGCGAGGACGCGAACAGCGACGTGCGCATCCCGGCGACGCTCGCCGACGCGCTCGACGCGCTCGCGGCCGACGACCGCATCGTGAAGGCGCTCGGCCCCGAGGTCGTCGAGGCGTTCACGATCCTGAAGCGTGGCGAGTGGGAGCGGTACACCGCAGCGGTCGACGACCCGACGACCACCGAGGTCACGGACTGGGAGCTGCGCTACTACCTGCCGTTCCACTGATGCCTGGGTCGCCGGCGTGCTTGCCCGGCTCCCACCGCGAGCCGTAGCGGGCGCCGGCGAACGCGAGCGGCTCGGGCTCGAGGTCGGTCGCCATCGTGTCGTTCCATCGGTTGAGGAAGCCGAACAGCCCGATCACCGACAGCATCTCGACGATCTGGCCGTCGTCCCAGTGCCGCCGCAGCTCCACGAAGTGGGCGGGGGTCACCAGGTTCGGCACGAGCGACGCGTCGCGGGCGAACCGCAGCGCGACCCGCTCGGCCTCGGCGTAGCGGTCGCTCCGTTCGAAGTTCCAGATCTCGGCGATCTTCCCGTCGTCGACGCCGCGCTCGCGCGCGTCGACCGCCTCGTGCGCCTGGCAGTACCGGCATCCGGCCGCGACGCTCGACACGATCGCGATCAGCGGCTTCAGGTCCTTCGGGAGCGTCCCGGTGTTCCAGATCTGCGTGATGAGCTCGCTGAACGCCCGGAGGATCTCCGGACGTCGAGCCATCGTGAACAGCGAGTTCGGGACGAAGCTGAGCGTCTCGTCGTAGTGCCGGAACAGCGGTTCCAGCTCCGGCAGGTCCTGCCGCCGGAGCGGATCCATGTTCGCCACGTCGCCTCCCGTCGCCGTCCGCCCGCCGAGCCGCCAGACTAGGGCGCGATGCGGTTCGGGGGGAAGGTGGCGATCGTCACGGGCGGTGGCTCCGGGATCGGCGCGGCCACGGCTCGGCGGCTCGCCGACGAAGGCGCCGCAGTGGCCCTCGTCGGCAGGCGCGAGGATCGCCTGCGCGCGGCCGCCGATCCGATCGGCGGGCTCGCCGTACCGGCCGACGTCGCGGATCCCGCCAGCGCCGACGCCGTCGTCGAGCGCACGGTCGAACACCTGGGCGGGATCGACGTCGTCGTCGTCAACGCGGGCGTCGGTTTCGGCGGATCGGTCGCCGACGTCACCGACGACCACTGGCGGACGACGCTCGACGTCAACCTGACCGCGGCGATGCGCCTCGTGCGGGCCGCCGTTCCGTCGCTCGCGGAACGTCCCGGCGCCGCCATCGTCCTCGTGTCGTCGGTCTCCGGCGTCGTGGCGGCGCCCTCGAGCGCCGCGTACGTCGCCTCGAAGGCGGGCCTCATCGCGCTCGCGTCGTCGATGGCCGTCGACCTCGCCCCGCGTGGGATCCGCGCGAACGCGGTGGTTCCGGGATGGATCCGCACGGAGATGGGCGACGACGCGGTGACGGAGCTCCGCGATGACGGACGCCGGACGCTCGACGAGGCCTACGAGGTGGCGACGGCCGCGATCCCGCTGCGGCGGGCCGCCGCGCCGGAGGAGGTCGCCGCGTGCATCGCGTTCCTCGCGAGCGACGACGCGTCGTACGTCACCGGCGCGGCCCTCGCGGTCGACGGCGGTCTGCTCGCGGTCGATCCCGGCGCGCTCGCGTTCGACCGGCCGTGAGGCAGCCGGCTTGCCCGTCGGGTCGTTCGGACGCAAACTATCGGCGTGGGCGCGGGCGCGGGTGCGCCGGTGCGCGACCGCGGATCTCGACGGGAGGAAGGGCGATCCGATGGGGATGACGCTCGAGGACATCGACCTGGTCGATCCCGACAACTACGTCGAGCGGATCCCGTTCGACTGGTTCGACCACCTCCGCGAACACCATCCGGTGGTCTGGCATCCCGAGCCGGCGCCGAACCACGGCTTCTGGTCCGTCACGCGGTACGACGACCTCACGCAGGTCCACATGGACTGGGAGACCTACTCCTCCGAGATCGGCGCCGTCGCCTTGGAGGAGCTCGACGACGAGCAGCTGGCGATCCGCAGGTCGATGCTCGAGACCGATCCCCCTCGCCACACCGAGCTGCGGAAGATCTGCTCCCGCCGGTTCAGCGCCCGCGGCGTCGGCCGGTACGAGGACTGGATCCGCGACGTCGCGCGCGGCGTCCTCGACATGGCGCTCCCCCAGGGCGGGTTCGACTTCGTGAGCGACATCTCGAGGGAGCTGCCGATCCGGTTCCTCTGCTCGATCTTCACCGTGCCCCAGGACGACGCCCCCGAGCTGATCAGGTGGGGCGACCAGATGATCGCGAACCAGGACCCCGATCTGTCGGCGGCGGTGGTCGACAAGGTCGACACCGAGGCCTATCGCAACCTCCCGTTCCGATCGCCGACGGCGCTGCAGGTGTTCGAGTACGCGGACCGCCAGCGCGACCTCCGTCGCGAAGACCCGGCGGACGACGTGATCCAGGCGCTCACGGTCGCGCAGAGCGAAGGGATCTTGAGCGAGCAGGATTTCCACAACTACTTCGCGCTCCTGATGATCGCGGGGAACGAGACCACGCGGCACACGATCAGCCACGGCATGCTCGCGCTGATGGAGCATCCGGAGCAGCTCGAGCTCCTCCGCGACGAGCCCGAACGGATCCCGCAGGCGACGGAAGAGATCCTGCGGTGGGCGACGCCGGTGCTGCACTTCCGACGGACGGCGTCGCGCGACACGGAGCTCCGCGGTCAGCGGATCCGTGCCGGCGACAAGGTCGTCACCTGGTACGTCAGCGCGAACTTCGACCCAGAGGTCTTCGCCGATCCGCATCGCTTCGACGTCACGCGATCGCCGAACGACCACGTCACGTTCGGCCCCGGCGGACCCCATTTCTGCCTCGGCGCCCACCTGGCCCGGCTCGAGACGAAGATCCTGTTCCAGGAGCTGATCCCGCGCCTCGCCTCGATCGAGCTGACCGGTCCCGTCGAGCGGATCCGCTCCAACTTCGTGAACGGCATCAAGCGGATGCCCGTGCGCGTCGTCACGGCGTGACCCCACCGAGGCTCGTCCTCGTCCTGTCGGAGAACCACACGCTCGTTCCGCCGCGGAACCTCGGAGCGCTCGTCGATGTCGCCGTCGAGGCCGAGCGCGCCGGGTTCGACGGCGTCATGGTGAGCGAGCACGTGGTCCTCGGGCGGGGCGCCGATGCCGCGGGGCTCCCGGCGAACCCCCGCGACTACGCGCTTCCCGGGAACCAGGATCCGGCGACGCCGTGGCCGTCGTCCCTGCTGCTGCTGGCCGCCGTCGCCGCGCGGACGACGCGCCTCCGGGTGATCGCGAGCGCCGTGATCGCTCCGCTGCGACATCCGCTCACGCTGGCGAAGGAGGTCGCCACGCTCGACCTGCTGAGCGAGGGACGCCTCGTCGTGCAGCCGACCGTGAGCTGGCATCGCGCCGAGTACGACGCGCTCGGGATCGACTTCGCCACCCGCGGCGCCAGGCTCGACGAGCATCTCGCCGCGTGGAAGGTGGCATGGCGCGACACGCCGGCCGCGTACCACGGCGCCCACTACGCGTTCGACGACGTGTGGCTCGAGCCGAAGCCATGGCGTGCCGACGGACCGGCGCTCTGGTTCGGCGGCGAACACCTCCACGATGCGCTGCTCCGGCGGATCGTCGAGCACGGGCACGGGTTCAACCCGCTCGGGGCGGCGAGCGACGAGGCGATCGGCGAGCTCCGTCGGACGGTGCGCGACGCGGGTCGCGATCCCGCGGAGCTCGAGCTGGTGGGGGGCACGCGCGGAAGGTTCGACGACCCCAGACGGCCGGCGCCGCTCGATCCGGCGCTCGACGCGATCCCGCAGCAGGTCGCACGCGGGTTCGGAACGATCTGCATCAAGCCGAGCCAGTTCACGGACGACGCCGCGTCGATCCCCGGGCTGCTGGCGAGGATCGTCGACGGCGTCGCGGCACGCTGCCCGTAGCGCGCCCGGTCCGTCGCCCCGCCGTCGTCACGGTTCCGACGGAAGCGCCGCATCGTCGTCGCCGTCGACGACGGCGCGCAGGAGCGCCCGCAGGGTGGAGGCCAGCTCGTCCTGGCGCTCGCGCGACAACCGTGACGCGAGCGCCGACTCCTCGGCGTTGAACCGTGGGAACAGGTCCTCGATCGTCCGACGCCCCCTCGCGGTCAGCGTCACGGTCACGATGCGCCCGTCGTCCCGATCCTTCGCGCGGACGACGTAGCCGCGCCCCTCGAGCGTCGCCATCACGCCGCTGGCGGTCGGTCGGCTGATCCCGATCGCCGCGGCGAACGCTCGGGCCTCCATCGGGCCCCAGACCCAGAGGACCCAGAGCCCGACGAACGAGGTCCAGCTCAGGCGGTACGGCGCGAGCACCTTCGACTCCATGTGCCGGCGGATCGCGGTCGACGTCCGGAACAGGTTCGAGATCGCGCCCATCGCGCGGAAGTCGAGCGGCATGTGCCCGAGCGCGCTCTGTACCTTACGTTCGGCGGCGAGCAGGCCGCCGTCCCCCGAGGCGTCTCGGGTGCGTGGCCCGTTCCCGCCGCGGCCGGTCGTCGGACTCACGCGGCGCTCCCCGAGCCGATCAGCCGATCGCCGAGGTCCCGGGCGACGTCGAGGATCGCGAGGACGTCGTCCTCGGTCGTCCGGAAGTTCACGAAGCACGGGCGCAGCCAGACCTCGCCTCCGATCAACGCCGACGAGAGGTACACGCGGCCATCGGCCTGGATCGCGTCGGCGAGCGCCTGGTTGTAGGCGTTCACGTCGATCGGGGCCGGAGGCAGATGCCGGATCGGGACGACCGACAGCTGCGGCGGCGCCTCGAGGACCTCGAAGTCGTCCGCCGCCTGCGCACGCCGGTACAGGAGGTCGGCCTCGGCGAGGTTCCGCTCGATCGCGTCGCGGAACTGCGCCGCCCCGTGCGCGCGGAACGCGAGCCACAGCTTCAGCGCCCGGAACGGTCGCGAGTACTCGAGCGTGATGTCGACGGCGTGGAGCTCGTGCTGTTGGTGCGGCAGGTAGCCCTGCTCGTGCGCGAAGGCGCCGGTGAGGGCCCGGTCGTCTCGCACGAGCACGACACCGCACGCCTTCGGAAGGTAGAGCCACTTGTGGGCGTCGATCGAACACGAGTCGGCGCGGTCGAGCCCCGCGAACATGGGCGCCCGCGACGACGCGCTCGCGGCAGGCAGCCCGTACGCGCCGTCGACGTGGAGCCAAACGCCCCGCCGAGCGCACACGTCGGCCACGTCGGCGATCGGATCGACGGCTCCCGTCAGCGTCGTTCCCGCCGTCGCGACGACGGCGATCGGGGTGATGCCGCCGTCGACGTCGGCGGCGATCGTCGCGTCGAGCGCGTCGGTGCGCATCCGATGCAGCCCGTCGATCGGGACCGCCCGCAGGTTGTCGGAGCCGATGCCCAAGAGCTCGACGGCCCGGGTCACGGAGTAGTGGACCTCCTCGGAGCAGTAGACGGCGACGCGCCGTCCGCCGAGGCCTTCGTGCCGCGAGCCCGGGAGCGCCCGCTCCCGCGCCGCGGCGAGCGCCGTCACGTTGCTGACGGTTCCTCCGCTCGTGAACGCGCCGACGGCGTGCGGGAACCCGACGAACTCCCCGACCCACCGCACGGCCTGGGTCTCGATCTGCGTCGCCGCGCGCGCGTCGACGGCGAGGTTGATGTCGTAGGTGTGCGCGAGGAGATCGCCGATCGTGCCGATCTCGAGCCCGCTGGACCCGATGAACGCGAAGTACCGGGGCCGGGGCTGGGCGATCGATCCATCGAGGATCCGTGCGGCATCGCCGAGGACCTCGAGGACGGGCGATGCGTCGTCGGGCACGCCTTCGTCGAGCAATCGGCGGACGCGCTCGTCGAGCGACGGCTCCTCGGGGCGCGGGCGATCGAACGAACGCCACGCCTCGGCGACGAGCGTCGCGGCGCGATCGAGGACCTCCTCGCGTGGCGCGTCGAGCCGTAACGGTCGTTCGTCCACGCCGCGATGGTACGCCGCGTGCGTCGTTCCGGCGCAACCCTCCCGCCGGCGCACGGCTTGCGCGCCGCCGTACCCGCCGCATAACATTCGGCCCCGAACGACCGTCGCCCGCCGGTCGTCGAGGCCGGAACCGGTCCGCGCTCGACACAGGGGGTACGTGATGGCGACCAACGGCACCGACGCCGGGCTCCGCACCGGTTCGGTCGGGCTCCCGACGGCGATCAGCGCCACCTTCGGCCTGATCCTCGCGACGACCGTCATGGTGACGGTGCCGCAGCTGTATTCCGCGAGCACGATCGGGCTGTACGCGATGATCATCGCGCTCGTCGTGATGTACGCGCAGGTGATGAGCTTCTCGGAGCTCGCGACGATGATCCCGAAGGCCGGCTCGATGAACGAGTACGTCCGCGCGGGCCTGGGACCGTTCTTCGCCACCGTGACGGTGTTCGTGGGCTACTTCGCGATCGTGATCTTCCCCGGCTCGTCCGAGGCGTTCCTGTCGGCGACGATCCTGTCGGACCCCGCCTTCCTCGATCTCGGCCTGACCTTCAAGTGGTGGGTCACGATCATCGTCATCGCGATCGCGATCGTGAACCTGCTCGGCATCCGAGCGTTCGCGGCGATCGAGGTGCCGCTGACGTTCCTGCTCGCCGCCTCGCTCCTGATCTTCGGCGTCGCGGGTCTCGTCGGCGTCAACGATCCGGTGAGCGGCCCGCTGCCGTCGGTGCCGTTCGACTGGGACCTCCTGCTGTCGCTGATCGCGCTCGCGACCTTCACGTTCGTGGGCGTCGAGTACACATGCCCCCTGGCGGAGGAGCTGCGCGATCCCGGCCGGGAGATCCCCTGGGGCATGTTCATCGGCCTCAGCCTCGTCGCCGTGCCGATGTTCCTGTGGGGCCTCGCCGCCACGCGGTACATCCCCCTCGATCAGCTCGGCGATCCGACGCAGATCACGAACATGAACGTCGCGATCGGGATCTTCGGCGATCTCGGCAGGTGGTGGATGGGCATCCTCTCGGTCGCCGCCACGATCTCGACGCTGAACGCGGTGACGGCGGGTGTGCCGCGCATCATCTACGGGATGTCGCAGGAGCGGCAGCTCCCGGCGATCCTCGGTTGGCTCACCCCCGGCACGCGCGCGCCCGCGATCGGCATCCTGCTCGTGTCGATCCCGCCGATCTGGTTGAACGTCACGGAGGAGACGCTCGAGGGCGGGTTCATCGCGCTGATCCTCGCGGGCGTCCTCGGATGGGGTCTCGCGTACATCATCATCCACATCTCGCAGATCCTGCTCCGCGTGCGGGAGCCTCAAGCCCGCCGGCCGTACCGCTCCCCGCTGTGGCCGATCCCGCAGATCGTCGGGATCGTGGTGCTGGTGATCGCGGCGATCAACGTCTTCCCGGACCCGGAGATCGAGTCCGACATCTACCGGAACTTCGGGATCTTCCTGGCGATCTCGATCGTGTTCTCGCTGATCTACAACGCCGTCACCTACGGCGTCGGAACGATGTTCAAGCCGGTCCCGCTGGGCGAGGTGTACCGCGAGACGGAGCGGATCGCCGAGCTCCTCCCGGAGGAGCACGAAGCAGGACGAGGCTGAGGCGATGCGTCGTCGTGCGAGGACGCGCGCTCGAGCCGTCCTCGCACGCGACGTCGAGGCGTTCGCGGCGGCGGGCTACGCGCAGCGCGGCCGCCGCGACGACCTCGGCGCGACGATCGCGCGCGACGGTCGACCCGCCCTCCGGATCGAGCTGGTCCCGACGGGCGGCCGGATCTTCGGCGGCGCGTTCGCCATGGAGGTGTCGACGGCCGACGCCGTCCTGCCTGCCTCGGGCGGCGTCTCGGCCCGCGGACGAGGGATCGTGCGGATGCACGGGGTCCGGTTCCGGGGCCGCGACGACGAGGGCACGCGGGTCGGCGACTCCCTCTCGACCGATGACGATCTCCA
This sequence comes from Actinomycetota bacterium, assembly GCA_035463115.1. GTDB lineage: Bacteria > Actinomycetota > UBA4738 > UBA4738 > HRBIN12 > BPGL01. The sequence continues at coordinate 15,897 of DATHTO010000065.1, forward strand.
GCGCGCGCTGTCCCGGGTCGACTTCGAAGAGATCCGCGTCGAGCCCGACGGCCGCGCGGTCATCCGGCACCTGGGCGGCGCGGTGGTGTGGTTCCTCTTCCCGCCGATGACGAAGCCGATCGCGATCGGCGCGGCGCAGGTGCGAGCGACCGCCGACGCGCTCGCCGCGTTCGAACGCGCAGGGACGCGCGTGTCCGCCGGGCCGCGCGTCGGTCGCTGACCCGCGCCCGGCAGCCCGCGGACCCGGTGGTCGCGCTGGGACGCTCGAGGGGAGCCGCGGACGAGCTGGCTCAGCCGGTCCAGCCGCCCGCGGGGCGCTCGAACCACACGTGGACCTGTCCGGTGCCGACGCTCGCCTCGTACTCGCTGAACCGCTCGCCTCGCGCGACGCAGTCGCGCCCCCCGATCGCCGCGGCCATCATCAGGTAGTGCCCGAAGTGCCCTTCGGGATACGCCTTGCGGTACTCGGGCATCCCGTCGATCACGCCGGCGTGGTCGCCGCTCTCGAGCTTCGCGAGGACCTCCATGTCGGCGTCGTAGTACCTGCGGTCGTAGATGTTGTCGGGAGCGCGCTGGCTCTCGCGCGTCCGGAGCTCCTTGAAGTTGAAGAACCGGTGCGTCATGCCGCCGCTCGCGAGCAGCACGACCCGGCGATCGCTCTGCGCGATCGCGTCACCGATCAGCTCGCCGAAGAGCAGGAAATCACCGGTGTCGCAGGTCTGGTTCAACGCCACGGAGAGCCACGCCGTGTTCGCGTCGCCGAGGAACGTCCAGATGTTCACCGTGCCGTAGAAGATCGGCAGGTACGGGTCGTCGCTCGCGAGGATCCAGCAATCGTCGCGGTCCTCCGCCTGTGCGGCGATCAGCTTCGCGAGCTGCGGGTCGCCCGGCATGTCGTACGGGATCTGCCGCATCCCTCGCGGAAGCTCGTGGCTCGTGAACTTCCCCTGCCTGCGGTCCTGCGCGGTCACGATGTGCTCGAAGGTCGACTCCCAGTGCGTGTCGAACACGATGACGGTGTCGGGCCTCAGCCGATCGAGGCACTCCTCCTTCATGCGACGCAAGCCCGGCACGAGGGTGATCTCGCGGCCCTCGTTCAGCTCGAGCCTGGTCTCCTCCGGCAGCATGATCGTGGGAACGTGCGCGACCAGCGCCGCGCCGACCACCTCACCCATCGCTCTCCTCCATCCTCCGGCTCCTCGGTCAGGCTCCGTCCCACGGAGCGGTACAGACGTTCTTCACGTCGGCGTAGAAGTCGAAGCTGTAGACCCCGCCCTCGCGCCCGACGCCCGACCGCCGTGCTCCGCCGAACGGCGCGCGGAGATCCCGCACGAAGAAGCAGTTGACCCAGACCGTTCCGGCGACGAGACGTTCGCTGACGCGATCGGCCCGCTCCCGATCACCCGTGTACAGGATCGCCGCGAGCCCATACTCGGTGGCGTTGGCGAGCGCGACGGCTTCGTCCTCGTCGGCGAACGGCTGCACCGTGAGGACCGGCCCGAACACCTCGCGCGTCAGGATCTCGGAGCCCTCCGGCGCGTCGGCGAACAAGGTCGGGCGGTAGTAGAGCCCGCCGAGGTCGTCGTTCGGCCCGCCGCCGAAGACGACGCGGGCGCCGTCGGCACGCGCGCGCTCGACGTAGCCGTCGACCCGCTCGAAGTGCTCCCGGGTGATCTGGGGACCGAGGTCGGTCGCGTCGTCGCGTGGGTCGCCCTGGACGATCGAGGATGCGGCGGCCGTGAGCCGCTCGACGAACGCGTCGTGGATCGACGCCTCGACGAGCACGCGCGTTCCCGCGAGACACACCTGACCGGCGTTGTCGAACTGGTTCACGGCCTGCCGCACGACCTCGTCGAGGTCCGCGTCCGCGAACGCGACGAACGGCGACTTGCCGCCGAGCTCGAGGGACGTAGGCGTGAGGTTCGCGGCGGCGGCCGTCGCGACGATCTTGCCGGTCTCGATCGAGCCGGTGAACGCGATCCGCTGCACGCCCGCGTGGGCGGTCAGCGCCGCGCCCGCCTCCTCGCCGATGCCCTGGACCACGTTGAAGACCCCGTCGGGGAGACCGGCGTCGCGCGTCACGTCCGCGAGGAGCGAGGCCGTCAGCGGCGCCCATTCCGGGGGCTTCAGGACGACCGTGTTCCCGGCGGCGAGCGCAGGCGCGACGCGCCAGGTCGCCAGCATCAGCGGCGCGTTCCACGGGGTGATCACGGCGGTCACGCCGGAACCGTCCCACTCGGTCCGGCTGACGAACCGATCCTGTTCGAACCGTTCGTCGGGCAGGTCGAGCAACTGGTCGGCGAAGAAGCGGAAGTTCCGCGCCACGCGAGGCATCACGGAACGCCGATGCGAGCGGAGCAGCGATCCGTTGTCGCGCGTCTCGACGGCCGCGAGCGCCTCGACGCGGGCCTCGACGCCGTCGGCGACCGCGTGCAGGACGGCGGCTCGCTGCTTCGGCGGCGTGCGCGACCACCGCTCGAACGCGTCGGTGGCGGCCGCGACCGCGGCGTCGACCTCCACCGCACCACCACGCGAGACGTCGGCGATCGGCTGCTCGTCGATCGGCGAGACGTCGACGAACCGCTCGGCCGACGCGAGGCGCGTCCCGCCGATGAAGTGGTCCGTCGACACCCCGACGCCCTCGATCGTGGCGTGCTCGCTCGTGGCCGCCTCCCTGTCCGCCGCGGGTCGTTCGGGTCCGAACGAACCGACGATAGGCAGGGCCCCGAGGGCGAGTCAACCCGCGCCGGCCACCACCGACGGAGCCGGTGACGCCGGGTGGCCGCGGTCGTTCGAGCGTGCTGAGATACCGGCATGGAGCTCGTCGCACCGGGATCCGAACCGCTCGACGTCACGAGGTTCGACATCGAGGAGGCCGCCGACCGGCTGCGGGGCCGGATCCGGCACACACCGGTGCTCGACCCCGGCATCGGCTCGTTCGGCATCCCCGGACGACCGGTCCTGAAGCTCGAACTGCTCCAGCACACGGGCTCCTTCAAACCGCGCGGGGCGTTCAACCGGATGCTGACCGCCGAGATCGACGACAGCGGCGTGCTCGCCGCGAGCGGCGGCAACTTCGGGCTCGGCGTCGCGTACGCCGCGCGGGAGCTCGGCCATCGCGCCGAGATCTTCGTCCCGCAGACGTCGCCGTCGGTGAAGATCGACCGCATCCGCTCGTACGGAGCCGAGGTCCACGTCGTTCCCGGGTACTACGGCGACGCGTACGCGGCGTGCGAGGAGCGCGCCTTCCAGACGGGCGCCGCGTTCCTGCACCCGTACGACCAGCCGACGGTGGTGGCGGGGCAGGGCACGATCGCGCTCGAGCTTGCGGAACAGGTCCCCGACGTCGACACGGTCGTCGTCGCCGTGGGAGGCGGCGGCCTGATCGGGGGCATCGCCGCCTGGTTCGCCACGGACGTGCGCGTGATCGGCGTGGAGCCCGAGCTGTGCCCCACGTTGACGGCGGCGCTCGAGGCGGGCGTACCCGTCGACGTCGACGTCTCCGGCGTCGCGGCGGACTCCCTCGGCGCGATGCGCGCCGGGCTGATCGCCCTCCAGATCGCGAAGGCGTACGTCGATCAGGTCGTGCTCGTCCCCGACGAGGCGATCGTCCGAGCCCGCCAGACGCTGTGGGACGAGGTGCGTCTGGCGACCGAACCAGGCGCCGCCGCCGCGCTCGCCGGCCTGCTGCACGGCGCGTACGTCCCCGCGCGCGACGAGCGGGTGGCGGTGGTCATCTGCGGAGCGAACGCCGACCCGGCGGACCTCAGCGTCGCGCGGGTCTGACGTCGCTGCGGCGCAGCGGGCGCGCCGGCATCAGCCGCCGAAGCGCTCGCGCAGCAGCGGCGCCGCGCGCTCGTGCAGGGCCGCCGCGATCCGCTGCCGCTCGAGCGTCTGCTGCAGGACGAGGCGGCTCTGCGGGATGTCGTGCTCAGTGAAGAACGACTGGACGTCGTCGACGAGCGGCGGTTCCGTCAGGAACCGGGTGCCGGCCGCGAGCGCGATCACGTTCGGCGGCGAGAACCGGTCCTGCAGCGCCTCCCAGTGCTCGCGGATGAACCGCCACGCTTCGGCGCCGTGATCCCGTTGGACGACGGATCGCGCCAGCACGAACGGTCCGTCCTGGGGACGGATGTCGTCGAGCGTCGCGTCGAGCGTCCGTCGGAACACCTCGGCGTCCTTGAACCGCGGAAGCGCGAACAGGTAGCGCTGCTCCTGCTGCGGGGTGGTGGCGGCTTCGACCTGGTGCCGGAACCGCTCGTAATCCTCGGCGGTGCCCGAGGCGGCGACCACGTCGACGGCGGTCGCGGCGAGCTGCGCGTCGACCGGCGTGCCGGCTCGCGCCTCGCCTTCGATCTCGCGCGCCATCGCCTGGGTCTCCGGATCGTTGCCCAGGATCCCGAGCGCCGCCACGAGGTGGCCGCGGAGCGCCTTCGTCAGATCGGACTCGCCGGCCGCGGGCTCCCAGCCCAGGCGCTCGAACGCCGGCCGGACGAGGTCGCGGACGAAGTCGCGGAACCGCTCCCGCGCGTCCCCCTCCACGAACCGGTCGCACCACGACAGCCCGGCGACGATCGCTTGCCACACCGTCAGCTCGTCCTCGTCGGCGAAGCCCTCGACGAGGTCGAGGAACGATGTCACGTCGACGTGGCCGGCCGTCACGGCGGCCCACGTGTCGTCCACCAGCGACTGGCGTTCCGACGGGGTGAGCCGGTCGAGCGAGGTGACGAGCCGACCGCGAAGATCCTCGTCGTAGAAGACGCGCACGAAGCTCGCCCCGCCCGCGTTCGCGACGACCACCGCGTCGCTCGCGGCGAGCGGGAGCGAGGACCCGTCGGCCTCGACGAGGACCGCCTCGACCTTCTCACCGTCGTCCCACACCTGCCGGACGAGGAGCGGCACCGGCCACCTCGTCGGATCGGAGGGATCCGACGGGAGCATCCGACGCTGCGTCAGGCGGATCTGGTCACCCTCGAGCGACGCGGTGATCGCGGGATAGCCCGGCTGGAAGATCCAGGCGTCGGCGACGCGACGAACGGGCTCGCCGGTCTCGGCCTCGAGGGCGTCCCACAGGTCGTGCGTCTCGGTGTTCCCGTACGCGTGCGTGCGCAGGTACCGCCGGATCCCGTCACGGAACCGATCCGGTCCCAGCCACTGCTCCAGCATCCGCAGGACGGCGCCGCCCTTCGTGTACGTCAAGGTGTCGAACATGCCGCTCGCGTCGTCGGGCGAGTGCACGGGGAACTCGATCGCTCGCGTCGTCGAGAGGCTGTCGATCTCGAGCGCGTTCGCCCGCGTGCGCGCGAACGTCTCCCATACCTTCCAGTCCGGTCGGTACGCATCGACGGTGAGGTACGACATGAACGTTGCGAAGGCTTCGTTCAGCCAGATGCCGTTCCACCAGCGCATCGTCACGAGGTCGCCGAACCACATGTGCGCGAGCTCGTGCGCCACCGTCTCGGCGACGTCGACGAGCTCCTCCTGCGTCGCCGCGTCAGGGTCGATCAGCAGCAGCGTCTCGCGATAGGTGATGCACCCCAGGTTCTCCATCGCGCCCTGCGCGAAGTCGGGGAGCGCGATGTGGTCGACCTTCGCGTCCGGGTAGGGGATCGCGTAGTAGCGCGAGAAGAACCGCAGCGCGAAGGCACCCGCGTCGAGCGCGAACCCCGCGAGATGCTGCTTGCCGGGGCGGCTCGCGATCCTCGTCGGCACACCGTCGACGTCGAGGGGATCGGTCAGCATGAGCGGCCCGACGACGAACGCGACGAGGTAGGTCGACATCTTCATCGTGTCGGCGAACCGCACGCGGACGCGGCCGTCGTCCAGGGTCTCGCGCGAGGTCTCGGGGCCGTTCGAGAGCGCCGTGGTGCCGGCGGGCACGACGAGGGTCATGCCGTAGACGGCCTTGAGGTCAGGCTCGTCCCAACAGGGGAAGGCGCGCCGCGCGTCGGTGGCTTCGAAGTGCGAGGTGGCGATCGTGTGCTCGGCCCCGTCGTCGTCCTTGAAGGTCGAGCGGTAGTACCCGACCAGCCGCTCGTTCAGCGGCGCCGCGAAGGCGAGATGGACGACCCACTCCCCCGGCGGGAGAGGTTCCGCCAGCGCCAGCGTGGCCCGCTCGCGCTCCTCGTCGAGCTCGACCGCAGCCACGTCGACGGACGAACCCGTCGCCGACACGACGCGCGCGTCGGAGACCTCGAGGTCCTTCGCGTTCAGCACGATCGTCGATGTCGGCTCGACGACCGTGACCGTCACGGCCTCGTCGCCACGGAACCGCCCCGCGTCGAGATCGGTCTCGATCGTGATGTCGTAGCGCGACGGGACGACGTTCCGAGGCAGTCGGAACTCGGCTTCGTCGGACACGCTCGAGGTCGCCTCAGTCGCTCACGTAGGTGAGCCAGTCGGCGTACCGCGGGTTGTCACCCTTCGTGGCGGTGAAGAACGCGGACTGGAGCTCTTTCGTCACGGGACCGCGGTGACCCTCGCCGACGACGCGGTCGTCGACCTCGCGGACCGGCGTGATCTCGGCGGCCGTTCCGGTGAAGAAGCACTCGTCGGCGTTGTAGAGGTCGGTGCGGACGAGGTTCTCCTCGCGCACGTCGTACCCCATGTCGCGTGCGATCTGGATCACGGAGTTCCGGGTGATGCCGTCGAGGCATCCGGCGGCCGTCGGAGGCGTCGTCACGAGCCCGTCGCGGACGATGAACACGTTCTCCCCCGAACCGTCGGTGATCTGCCCGGCCTCGTTCAGCATGATGGCCTCGTCGTAGCCCGCCTTGAGGCTCTCGACCTTCGCGAGGACGCTGTTGATGTACTGGCCCGTCGCCTTCGCTCCCGCGGGCAGCGAGTTCTGGGAGTTGCGACGCCAGCTCGAGACCTTGATCCGCACACCGTTCTCGAGCGCCTCCTCGCCGAGGTAGGCGCCCCACGGCCAGACCGCGACGATCACGTTGACCGGCGCGAGGAGCGGGTTGACGCCCATCTCGCCGTACCCGCGGAACGCGAGCGGACGGATGTAGCACGCGTGCAGCCCGTTCGCCCGGATCGTCTCCTTGATCGCGTCGACCAGTTGCTCCTGCGTGAACGGGAGGTCCATGTGGTACAGCTTCGCGCTGCGGAACAGGCGCCGCAGGTGCTCGTCGAGGTGCCAGACGGCGGCGCCCCGTACCGTCTCGTACGCCCGGATGCCCTCGAAGACACCGCTGCCGTAGTGCAGCGCGTGTGACAGCACGTGGACGTTGGCGTCACGCCAATCCACGAGCTCGCCGTCCATCCAGATCTTGTCGACCTGTGGTATCGGCATCGAGGAACCTCCCTCCCGAGACGTCGCGGAACCCCTGCTCAGGGGTGCCGACGAGGATACCCGACGTCCGTGGTCATCGCAGCCGGGCGCTCACGGCAGGTCGTAGATGCGCCACACCATCTGCATCTGGCTCCCGACGGTGTCGAGGTCGTCGCCGTAGCGATCACGGGCCCACGTTTCGACGGCATCGAGGCCGCTGCGGAGGAGGTCGGGATCGATGCGCCACGTCCACGAGAAGGATCGCTCGCGCGCCTGATCGAAGAACTCGCCGAGCGTGTCCTCGGATCGGACGTTCACCCTCGGCCCGTCGCGAGGGATCGCGCCGTGCTCGGCGAACACGTCGTCGAGCTCCGAGAAGTCCCCCTCGGGAACCGTCAGGCCGATGTGCCGGACCGCCGGTCCGAGCTCGGCCTCGATCCGCGCCCACACCTCGTGC
>DATHTO010000066.1:0-11733 GCA_035463115.1 Actinomycetota bacterium
GAGCCCATCCGCGTCTCGGCGGGCTTCTTCGTGTAGGGCTTGTCGGGGAAGATCGTGATCCAGACCTTTCCGCCTCGGCGGATGTGCCGCGTGATCGCGACACGCGCCGACTCGATCTGCCGGTTCGTGATCCAGGCGGGCTCGAGCGCCACGATCGCGTAGTCGCCGTACTGGATCTCGGTGTGACCCTTCGCCTTGCCGCGCATGCGGCCGCGGTGGACCTTCCGGTGCTTGACCTTCTTCGGGGCGAGCATCAGCTGGCGCCTCCGCTCTCGCCGTCGCGGACGCCGAGCTGCGGCGCCTCCTCGTTCTCGACGCCCTTCTGGGCGGCCGTGGCGTCGGGCGCGTCGTCCTGGCCGGTGGCCTCGGCGACCGGCGTCTCGGCCTCGGCGCCCTCCACGGGCGCCGCCTGCGGCTCGACCGTCGCCGTCTCGGGCGTCGTGATCTCGATCGCCTCGGCCTCGTCGGTGACGAGCGCGCCGGTCGACGCGCCGCCGCCCACGCCGAGCGGCCTGGCCTGGCGCGCGGTCGCGTGCGCGCGGGCGAGCGCGCGCTCGGTCTCCTGCTCACGGTACGGGACCTCGTCGCCGTGGTAGATCCACACCTTCACGCCGATCCGGCCGAACGTGGTCTTCGCCTCGGCGGTTCCGAAGTCGACCTTCGCGCGCAGGGTGTGCAGCGGCACGCGGCCCTCCCGGTACCACTCCTTGCGTCCCATCTCGGTCCCGCCCAGGCGCCCGGCGGTCGCGACGCGGACGCCGAGCGCCCCGGAGCGCATCGCGGTCTGCACCGCGCGACGCATCGCGCGGCGGAACGCCACGCGACCGGCGAGCTGCTCGGCGACGCCCTGCGCGAGGAGCGCGGCGTCGGTCTCGGGCCGGACCTCGCTCGAGGCCTGGTTCATGTCCTCGACCTTCACGTCGACGCGCTTCTTCGTGAACCGCTCGATGTCCTTGCGCAGGCGGTCGACCTCGGCGCCCTTGCGCCCGATCACGATGCCGGGTCGCGCCGTCCGGATGAACACCCAGATCTGGTCGCCCTTGCGCTCGATGTCGATCGACGAGATGCCGGCGCGCGACAGCCGCGAGCGGATGTGCTTGCGGATCCAGATGTCCTCGTGGAGGTGCGTCGCGTAGTCGCGATCGGCGTACCAGTTGGACTTCCAGGGGTAGATGACCCCGAGCCGGAACCCGTACGGGTGGACCTTCTGTCCCACTTAGCCCTCGTCTCCCATCGTCTTCACCACGACCGTCACGTGCGAGGTGCGCTTGCGCACCCGCGTCGCCCGCCCGTACGCCCGCGGCCGGAACCGCCGGAGCGTCGGACCGTCGTCGACCCACGCGCGGTCCACCACGAGGTTCTCGGCGATCACGCCGGGCTGCTGCTCGGCGTTCGCGATCGCCGAGTTCAGCAGCTTCTCGACGTCGTGCGTCGCGCCGAGCGGCGAGAACCGCAGCACCCGTCGCGCCTCGTCGACGTGCTGCCCCGTGATCATCTGGATCACGCGGCGCATCTTGCGCGGAGACGTGCGCAGGTACTTCGCGGTCGCGCGCGCCTCTGCCACCTCAGCGCACCCCCGTCCGACGCTCGTCCCTCGCGTGCGAGCGGAACGTGCGCGTCGGCGCGAACTCGCCGAGCTTGTGGCCGACCATCGCCTCGGAGATGAACACCGGCACGTGCTTGCGGCCGTCGTGCACGGCGATCGTGTGCCCGATCATGTCGGGGATGATCGTCGAGCGTCGCGACCACGTCTTGATCACGCGCTTGTCGCCCTTCTTGTTCATGTCCTGCACCTTCTTCGCGAGGTGCTCGTCCACGAACGGACCCTTCTTCAGCGACCGAGGCATCAGCCACGCCCCTTCCCACGACGCCGGATGATGTCCTTGTTCGACGCCTTGTTCTTCTTGCGCGTGCGGCCTTCCTTCTGGCCCCACGGCGACGTGGGATGGCGGCCGCCCGATGACTTGCCTTCGCCACCGCCGAGCGGGTGGTCGACCGGGTTCATCGCCACGCCGCGGACCGACGGCCGCTTGCGCTGCCACCGAGCGCGCCCGGCCTTGCCGATCGAGATCAGCTCGTGCTCGGGGTTCCCGACGGAGCCGACCGTCGCCTTGCAGGTCGCCGCGACCATCCGCATCTCGCCGGACGGCAGGCGGAGGGTCGCCTTCGCGCCCTCCTTGGCCATCAGCTGGACGCTGGCGCCGGCGGACCGCGCCATCTTCGCGCCCGCGCCGGGCTTGAGCTCGATCGCGTGGACGACCGTGCCGACGGGGATGTTCCGGAGCGGAAGGGCGTTGCCGGGACGGATCTCGGCCTCGGGGCCGCTCATCAGCGTGTCGCCCTGCGCGACGCCCTGCGGCGCGAGGATGTAGCGCTTCTCGCCGTCGGCGTAGTGCAGCAGCGCGATCCGCGCCGAGCGGTTCGGGTCGTACTCGATGTGGGCCACCTTGGCCGGCACGCCGTCCTTGTTCCGACGGAAGTCGACGATCCGGTACCGACGCTTGTTGCCGCCGCCCTGGTGCCGCGTCGTGATCCGTCCGTGGTTGTTCCGCCCGGCCTTGTTGCGGCCCTTCGCGACGAGCGACTTCTCGGGCTTCGACCGGGTGAGCTCGTCGAACGAGGACACGCTCGCGCCACGGCGCCCCGGCGTCGTCGGCTTGTACTTGCGAACCGCCATCGTCGTTCGACCTCTCCCCTGGCTGCCTGCTGCGGCCTACGGACCGCTCTCGAAGATCTCGATCGAGTCGCCCTCGGCGAGCGTCACGATCGCGCGCTTCTCGTCGGCGCGCTTGCCCTTCGTGAACCCACGGCGTTTCACCTTGCCGCGCCGCTTCAACGTGTTGACCGACGTCACGCGCACGTCCCAGATCGCCTGGACGGCCTCCTTGATCTCGGTCTTGTTCGCCCGCGGGTCGACGAGGAACGTGTAGCTGTTCTGCTCGATGCCCGCGTAGGACTTCTCGGACACGACCGGGCGGAAGATCACGTCGCGCGCGGACTTCACGCCGCCTCACCGCTCTCGCCGCTCTCGCTCGCGGACCCGACCCGCTCGACGACGTCGAGCGCCGCCGTCGTGATGAGCACGCGGTCGGCCCGCAACAGGTCGTACACGCCGAGCCCGCCCGCGTAGGCGATCTTCACGTTCGGGAGGTTCCGGAACGACCGCTCGACCGCGCCGCCGTCGGTCGGCTCGTCGAGCACCACGAGGATCAACCCGGTCAGCTCGAGCGCGTCGACGACCTCGACGGCGCGCTTCGTCCTCGGCTCGTCCCACGCGAGCTCCTGGATCGCCGCGAGCTTGCCGCTCGCCGCCGCGTCGGAGAGCGCCGACCGCAGCGCGCCGCGCCTCATCTTCTGGTTGACGCGCATCGCGTGGTCGCGCGTCACGGGACCGTGCGCGACGCCGCCGCCGGCCCACTGCGGCGCCCGGATCGAGCCCTGGCGCGCGCGGCCCGTCCCCTTCTGACGCCATGGCTTCTTGCCGCCGCCGCGGACCTCGCCCCGCGTCTTCGCCTTGTGCGTGCCGGCGCGGATCGACGCCATGCCGGCGACGACCACCTGATGCATCAGCGGCACGTTCACCGGCGCCTCGAACACGTCGGCGGCGAGCTCACGCGTCGAGGCCTTCGAGCCTCGCGCGTCGAAGACGTCGACCGACGCCATCAGGCCGCACCTCCCGCCTTCGCCGGGGCCTTCACGGCCGATCGGATCATCACGAGGCCGCCCGTGGCGCCCGGAACCGCGCCCTTGACGAGCACGATGCCGCGCTCGGGGTCAACCTGGACGATCTCGAGGTTGAGGACGGTGACGCGGACGTTGCCGTGCTGGCCGGCCATCCGCATCCCCTTGAAGACGCGGCTCGGCGTCGCGCAGGCGCCGATCGAGCCGGGCGACCGGTGCTTCTTCTCGACGCCGTGGCTCGCGCGCAGCCCGCCGAAGCCGTGGCGACGCATCACGCCGCTGAACCCCTTGCCCTTCGAGACGCCGACGACGTCGACGCGCTCGCCGACCTCGAACACGTCGGCCTTGACCTCCTGGCCGAGCGCGTACGACGACGCGTCATCGGTGCGGAGCTCGACGAGGTGCGTGCCTCCTTCGACGCCGGCCTTGTCGAAGTGCCCCTTCGTCGGCTTGTTGACGTGCCGGCGCTGCGGCGTTCCGTAGGCGAGCTGGACGGCGTCGTAGCCGTCGGCGTCGACCGTGCGGACCTGGGTCACGACGTTCGGCCCCGCCTTGAGCACGGTGACCGGGACGGCGCGGGTCTCGACGAAGATCTGGGTCATCCCCAGCTTCTCGCCCACGATGCCCTTCTGCGTCGCCATGGTGTCGTGTCGTTCCCCTCGTCGTTCGCGATCGATGGCCGTCAGAGCTTGATCTCGATGTCGACGCCGGCCGACAGGTTCAGGCGCTGCAGCTCCTGCACCGTCTTCGACGTGGCGTCGACGATGTCGATCACGCGCTTGTGCGTGAGCATCTGGAAGTGCTCCCGCGAGTCCTTGTACTTGTGCGGCGAGCGGATCACCGTGTAGATGTTCCGCTCGGTCGGCAGGGGCACGGGGCCGACCACCTTCGCGCCGGTGCGCGTCACGTGGTCGGCGATGTCGCGCGCCGCCACGTCGAGCATCCGGTGGTCGTACGCCCGGAGCTTGATCCGGATCTTGGGCCCTGCCATCGGTCTCCTTCTCGCTCCTACTTGAGGATCTTCGTGACGCGGCCGGCGCCGACCGTGCGGCCACCCTCGCGGATCGCGAAGCGGAGGCCCTCCTCCATCGCGATCGGCTGGATCAGCTCGACCGTCATCGCGATGTTGTCGCCGGGCATCACCATCTCGACGCCCTCGGGGAGGTTCGCGGTGCCGGTCACGTCGGTGGTACGGAAGTAGAACTGCGGGCGGTAGCCGTTGAAGAACGGGGTGTGGCGGCCGCCCTCTTCCTTGCTCAGCACGTAGACCTGCGACTCGAAGTTCGTGTGGGGCGTGATCGAGCCGGGCTTCGCGAGCACCTGGCCGCGCTGGACGTCGTCCTTGTCGATGCCGCGGAGCAGGATGCCGACGTTGTCGCCCGCCTGGACCTCGTCGAGCAGCTTGCGGAACATCTCGAGGTCGGTCGCGGTGGTCTTCCGCGTGTCGGCGAGGCCGACGATCTCGACCTCCTCCATCTTCTTCAGCACGCCCTGCTCGACGCGCCCGGTCACGACCGTGCCGCGGCCCGTGATCGAGAAGACGTCCTCGATCGACATCAGGAACGGCTTGTCGACGTCGCGCTCGGGCTGCGGGATGTAGGTGTCGCACGCCTCCATGAGCTCGTCGACCTTCGCGACCCACTCCTCGTCGCCCTCGAGCGCCTTCAGCGCCGAAACCTGGACCACCGGGACGTCGTCGCCGGGGAACTCGTAGGACGTGAGCAGCTCGCGCACCTCGAGCTCGACGAGGTCGAGGAGCTCGGGATCGTCGACCATGTCGCACTTGTTCAGCGCGACGACGATGTACGGCACGCCGACCTGACGGGCGAGCAGCACGTGCTCACGCGTCTGCGGCATCGGACCGTCGGCCGCCGAGACGACGAGGATCGCCCCGTCGACCTGCGCGGCGCCGGTGATCATGGTCTTCACGGAGTCGGCGTGGCCCGGCATGTCGACGTGGGCGTAGTGCCGGTTCTCGGTCTGGTACTCGACGTGCGCGATCGCGATCGTGATGCCGCGCTCGCGCTCCTCGGGCGCCTTGTCGATCTCGTCGAAGGGGGTGAACTCGGCGAGACCCTTGTCGGCCTGGCGCTTCGTGATCGCCGCCGTGAGGGTCGTCTTGCCGTGGTCGATGTGACCCATCGTGCCGATGTTCACGTGCGGCTTGGTCCGCTCGAACTTCTGCTTGCCCATCCCTGCTTCCCCTTCCCTACGGTCCTGTCGCCTCGAGGCTCTCGCTGGTCCTGTCGGTCCTACTCACCCGTGACCCGGGCGACGATCTCCTTCGCGATCTGCGCCGGCACCTCGTTGTAGGCGTGCAGCTGCATCGGGCTGTGCGCGGCACGACCCTGCGTGCGCGACCGCAGGTCGGTCGCGTAGCCGAAGAGCTCGGCGAGCGGGATCACGACCCGGACGACCTTCTGGCCCGACCGGTCGTCGATGTTCTCGATGCGGCCGCGGCGCGCGGTCACGTCGCCCATCACGTCGCCCATGAACTCCTCGGGCGTCGTCACCTCGAACTCCATCACGGGCTCGAGCAGCACGGGCGCCGCCTTGCGGGCGGCCTCCTTCAGCGCCATCGAGCCGGCGATCTTGAACGCCATCTCGGAGGAGTCGACCTCGTGGTACGAGCCGTCGATCAGGTTGGCGCGCACGTCGACGAGCGGATAGCCCGCGAGGACGCCGTTGTCCATCGCCTCCTGGATGCCCTGGTCGACGGCCGGGATGTACTCCCGCGGGATCTTGCCGCCGACGATCTTGTTGATGAACTCGTAGCCGCCGCCGGGGCCCGTCGGCTCGAGGTCGAGCACGACGTGGCCGTACTGGCCGCGGCCGCCGGTCTGCCGCACGAACCGCACGTCGACCTTGTGCGCCGGCTTCGTGACGGTCTCGCGGTAGGCCACCTGCGGCTTGCCGACGTTCGCGTCGACCGAGAACTCGCGGCGCAGGCGGTCGACGATGATGTCGAGGTGGAGCTCGCCCATGCCCGAGATCACGGTCTGGCCGGTCTCGTCGTCGAACCGGACGACGAACGTCGGATCCTCGTCCGAGAGCTTCTGGAGCCCGTTGCCGAGCTTGTCCTGGTCGGCCTTCGTCTTCGGCTCGACCGCGACGCTGATCACCGGCGTCGGGAAGCTGATCGACTCGAGCACGACGGGCTTGTCGGGGTCGCAGATCGTGTCGCCGGTCGTCGCGTGCTTCAGGCCCACCACCGCGACGATGTCGCCCGTGAACGCGGCCTCCTTGTCCTCGCGGTGGTTCGCGTGCATCTGCAGGATGCGTCCGACGCGCTCCTTGCGGTCCTTCGTCGAGTTCGTGACGTGGGACCCGCTGCGGAGCACGCCGCTGTAGACGCGCAGATAGGTGAGGCGGCCGACGTACGGGTCGGACATGATCTTGAAGGCGAGCGCGGAGAACGGCTCGTTGTCGTCGGGCTCGCGCTCGACGTGGTCGTCCTCCTTGTACGGCAGGTGTCCTTCGACCGCCGGCACGTCGACGGGGCTCGGCAGGTAGTGGACGATCGCGTCGAGCAGCAGCTGCACGCCCTTGTTCTTGAACGCGGAGCCGCACAGCACCGGGACGCCCGTTCCGTCGAGCGTCGCCTTGCGGATCGCCTTGTGGAGCTCCTCGAGCGTCGGCTCCTCCTCGAGGACGAACTTCTCCATGAGGGCCTCGTCGGTGTCGGCGAGCTTCTCGAAGAGCTCGTGGCGAGCCGCCTTCGCTGCGTCGAGGTACTCGTCGGGGATCGCGACGTCCTTCCAGTCCTCGCCCATCTCGCCCTCCCAGTAGTGGGCGTTGAAGGCGACGAGGTCGATCACCCCGTGGAGGTCGGACTCGGTGCCCCACGGGAGCTGCAGGACGAGCGGGTTCGCGGCGAGGCGGTCGACCATCATCTCGACCGTGCGCTCGAAGTTCGCGCCCGTGCGGTCCATCTTGTTCACGAACGCGATCCGCGGTACGCGGTAGCGGTCGGCCTGGCGCCAGACGGTCTCGGACTGCGGCTCGACGCCGGCCACCGAGTCGAACACGGCGACGGCTCCGTCGAGCACGCGGAGCGACCGCTCGACCTCGACCGTGAAGTCGACGTGGCCGGGCGTGTCGATGATGTTGATCCAGTGGCCCTTCCACTGGCAGGTGGTGGCGGCCGACGTAATCGTGATGCCGCGCTCGCGCTCCTGCGCCATCCAGTCCATGACCGCGGTGCCTTCGTGGACCTCACCGATCTTGTAGGCGCGACCGGTGTAGTACAGGATGCGCTCGGTCGTCGTCGTCTTGCCGGCGTCGATGTGCGCCATGATGCCGATGTTGCGCGTGCGCCCGAGGGGGTACTCGCGGATGTGCAAGCCCTTCGACCCCTTCTTGACGTCCTGATCGGTCGTTGCCACCTGTTGCGTCCTCTCCTGAGGGACGGCCATCAGCGCGCCCCCTCCCCAACGGAAACCCGCCCCTGAGGGCGGGTCGGATGCTGCTCGTCGGTCACCACCGGTAATGCGCGAACGCCTTGTTCGCGTCGGCCATCTTGTGCATGTCCTCGCGCCGCTTGACGGAGGCGCCGGCGCCGTTCGCGGCGTCCATGATCTCGGCGACGAGGCGCTCGGACATCGAGTTCTCGCGGCGAGCGCGAGAGAAGTTCACGAGCCAGCGGAGCGCGAGGGTCGTGCCGCGCTGCGGCTTGACCTCGATCGGCACCTGGTACGAGGCGCCGCCGACCCGGCGCGACTTGACCTCGAGGAGCGGACGGACGTTCTCGACCGCCTTCTTCAGAGTGATCACGGGGTCGTTCGCGGTGCGCTGGCTGATCTGCTCGAGGGCGTCGTAGACGATCCGCTCGGCGGTCGTCTTCTTGCCGTGCAGCAGGATCTTGTTGATCAGCTGCGTGACGAGCGGGTTCTGGTAGACCGGGTCGGCCTGGATCTCGCGGCGCCCTGCGGGTCCCTTGCGCGGCACGGTTACTCGCCGCCCTTCTTCGCGCCGTAGCGGCTGCGAGCCTGCCGGCGGTTGCGGACGCCCGACGTGTCGAGCGTGCCGCGGATGATCTTGTACCGCACGCCCGGGAGGTCCTTCACGCGGCCGCCGCGGACGAGCACGATCGAGTGCTCCTGGAGGTTGTGACCCTCGCCGGGGATGTACGCCGTGACCTCGATCCCGGTGGACAGACGGACGCGGGCCACCTTGCGGAGCGCCGAGTTCGGCTTCTTCGGCGTGAAGGTCATGACGCGCGTGCAGACGCCGCGCCGCTGCGGGGAACCCTTGAGCGCGGGGGCCTTCGTCTTGGCCTTCGGGGTCTCGCGACCCTTCCGGATCAGCTGTTGGATCGTGGGCATGGCTCTCTCGTCTGCACCGTGTCGTCGATCATCCGGAGTCCCCCCGCCGCCGCCGCGCGTGTGCGTGCGCGAGCGGTCCGCCGACGGAACCCGCGAGCCGTTGGTGCTGCCTCCCGGTGGGGCGGGAGCCCGCGGGGCCGCGCTCCTGCGGGCGCGCGCGAGGCGCTTCGGTGCCGCTCGGAGTGGTTCCCCTCGGATGCGTCCGGCAGGCTCGCCACACACGGACGCGACGGACAAAGCTACTGGTCACACGCACGGGGTGTCAACCGCGCGGGTGGGTCGCCGGCCGGTGCCTGCGGCGCGGCGGAGGTGTCACCCGGCGAGTGTACCGCGGGGCGGTTGGTACGGTTCGCGGATGCCCGACGCCGGCCGCGATCTCGACCTCGAGCGGCTGCGCGCGGTGGCGCGGGCGGCGGCGCTCCGCGGCGGCGAGATCGTTTCCGCCGGAAGGACGTCGGACGCCGGCGCGACGTCGAAGTCGCTGCCGGGCGACTGGGTGACCGAGGTCGACGTCGCCAGCGAGGGCGCGATCGCGTCGATGCTCGCGGAGGAAACGCCCGACGTCCCGATCCAGGGCGAGGAGGCCGGTGGGGTGGCCACGGGGCTGCGGTGGGTGGTCGACCCGCTCGACGGGACGACGAACTTCATCCACGGCTTCGTCGCCGTCGGCGTGTCGGTGGCGCTCGTCGACGACCGACGCGTGCTGATCGGAGCGACCCACGCGCCCTTCCTCGGCGAGATGTGGCACGCCGCTGCCGACGCCGGAGCGGTGTGGGAACGGGCCGACGGGAGCGCCGTGGCGTGCCGGGTGTCGCAGCGCCCGTGGTCCGAAGCGGTCGTCGGGACCGGGTTCCCGTTCCGACGGAAGGAGCGCCTCGACCGGTACCTGGGCGCGATGCGCCGGGTGTTCGAGGGAGCGGAGGACCTGCGCCGGCCCGGCGCGGCCTGCCTCGACCTGGCGTGGGTCGCGAGCGGCGTGTTCGACGGGTTCTTCGAGCTCGGCCTCGCGCCGTGGGACGTCGCGGTGGGGGCGCTGCTGATCGCCGAGGCCGGCGGCGTCGTGAGCGACTGGTCCGGCGGCGACGACTGGCTCGACGGCGACATCGTGACCGGCGCCCCGCAGGTGTGGGAGCGGCTCGTCGCGGCGACGTCGGCTCCCGTCTGACGGCGTCGGCTGTGCCCCCGCGGGGGGTTCCGCGAGGTACGTCGGACGCCGTAGTCTTCCATGCATGCCGTGGGATCTCGTGCGCGACGGTGAGTCGATGTCGATCGACGTCGACCTCCTCCAGCAGGGCGAGGTGGATCCCCTCCTGGCCGCCGTCCGTGCGCAGGTGGCCGACGGGGTCACCGACGTCGGCGTCGTCTATCGCGCGGAGGTCGACGACGACGTGGTGCGCGTGATCGACCGCCTCCTGGCGACGATCGAGGCCTACGGCGCGAGCACCCGGGTCGTGCATCCGTAGTGGCGACGGCAGCCGGCGCGATCGCCTCCGGCGTCTCGGCATACTGAGGTCCGGTTCCGGGGAATGCGATACGACCCGTGTCCTGGAGGTGCCACGCGCCGTGACCCGCGCTCGGTTCTGGAACGCTGATGCAGCGTCGACGGTGCTGCTGCCCCTGCGGCCGCGGGGCCGCTGGGCGGATCCTCGGGGCGCACGAGCGCATCGCCCGGATCGAGGAGCGACGTGCTCGCCTCGCTGACCTCGTGGGCGACAGAGTGGATCGCGACGTTCGGACCCGTGGCGCTCGCCGGGATGATGCTGGTCGAAACGGTGTTCCCACCGATCCCGTCGGAGGTCGTCCTGCCGTTCGCCGGGTTCCTGATCGGCCGTGGCGAGCTCGATCCGGTTGTGGCGCTCCTCGCGTCGACGGGAGGCTCCGTCGCGGGCGCGCTCGCGCTCTACGCGGCGAGCCGCTCCGGCGGACGGGCGCTGGTGCTCCGGTTCGGGCGGTTCGTGAAGCTCACGCCCGACGACCTCGAGCGATCCGAACGGTGGTTCGACGAGCACGGCACCGTCGCGGTGTTCGTCGCGCGGATGGTTCCCGGAGCGCGGAGCCTCATCTCCGTTCCGGCAGGCACGGCGAACATGCCGATCCTGCGGTTCACGCTACTGACCACCGCCGGATCGCTGATCTGGAACGCAGCGTTGCTCGGCGCGGGCTACCTCCTCGGCGACAACTGGCAGCGCATCGACACCTTCATCGGTCCGGTCTCGCTGGGGGTCGGCGCCGTGATCGCGCTCGGTGTCGTCGTGTTCGTCATCCGGCGGCGACGCGCCGCCTGATGCGGTCGACGTCCCAGATCACGCGCAAGGGGACGACCGCGCGCTTCGATCGGTGACCGCGGCGTCGTCGGCGCTTCGGAGTCGCCGACGACTGCCCTCGGGACGGTCTAGCCGAGCGCGTCCCGCATGCTGCCGACGGTTGCGAGCCCGGGCGCTCCGCCAGGTTGACCCGCATCCTGCATCCAGTCGAGGAACGCGTTCAGCGTGTCGAGCTCGATGTACCCCGGGCTCTTGGTGCAGCGCCCGTAGTTGCCGGGATCGAACGTCTCGGAACAGATGAAGTGGCCGACGATCGGAACGATACCGCCGCCGCGCGACGACGCGTTCCACACCAACGCCTGCAGATCGGTGAGCGTCATCGCGGGGCCGCTCGGCGTCGACCACGCGCGGATCGCATACGCGTTCTTCGGTGGGAGCGTCTCGGCGTAGATCGGCCCACCGAG
>DATHTO010000067.1:0-33205 GCA_035463115.1 Actinomycetota bacterium
CGGCCGCCGTCGCCGGGCGCCGTCCGGCCGTCACGGCGGTGGCAGCGACGGCCTGGCTCGCCACGACCGTCCGTTCGGCATCGGAACGGATCGCCCCGGGTCCGCGGACCCGGGGCGAGATCGCGACGATGGCGCTCACGAGCGCCGCGATCCCGTTCGCGGCGGTGGCTCACCGGATCGCCGGTGAGCTGCGCGCGAGGGGCGCCCGGCCGCTCCGGCCCGGCGTGCGCACGGAGGCGGTGCTCTTCGACCGTGACGGGACGTTGGTGGTCGACGTGCCGTACAACGGCGATCCCGATCTCGTGCGGCCGGTCGCGGACGCCGCGGAGGCGCTCCGGATGCTCCGCGCCGCCGGCGTCGCGACCGCCGTGATCACGAACCAGAGCGGCGTCGCGCGCGGGCTCCTCGAGGTCGACGACGTCGAGCGGATCCACCGGCGGATGGTCGAGCTCCTCGGACCGCTCGGACCGCTCCTCTTCTGCCCGCACGGCCCGGCGGACGGGTGCCCGTGCAGGAAGCCGGAGAACGGTCTCGTCGTCGACGCGGCCCGCGCCCTCGGCGTCGATCCGACGGACTGCGTCGTCGTCGGCGACACCGGCGCCGACGTCGGAGCCGCGCGTGCCGCCGGCGCCAGGGCGATCCTCGTGCCGAACGACGTGACGCTGCGGGGCGAGATCGACGATGCCGACGAGGTGGCCGGCTCCGTCGTCGAGGCGGTCCGGTCGATCCTCGACGCCGACGTCTCGGTGCAAGGTGCGCTGCCGTCGCCGCTCGCCGGTCCGGGCGCCGACGGTGCTGCGGCGCGCGACGCGATCGGGCGCGACCGGGCGCTCGCGTCCTAGCCGGAACCGTCGGCGCGGTCGCCCCCGGACGGTTGCGGTCGGAGGTCGAGCGTGGGCGTCGACCCGTTCGCGGTCGGCGTTCCCGCGCACGTGAAGCCTGCGGCGGTATGCGTGCCGTCGCAGAGAGGCTGGCGTCGGGAGCGTCCGCACCGGCAGAGCGCGACGACGCGTCGGCGCACGACGAGCTCGCTCCCGTCACCGTCGACGATCGTCACCGGTCCGCGGACGAGGAACGGCCCGTCGGGGTACGCGCGGATCTCCGCCCGACGGCGACGCGTCGGTGGAACCGCGCGCGCGTCGGCCCGCGCGACGTCGCCCGGGGCGTCAGGCGACACGGCCGGCGCCTCGTGCGGCATGCATCCCCACGTCCGCCGGCTCGCGGTCCGGTGGCAGGAGGCTCGAGCGTCCGGCCCGCCACGAGGCCAACATCCCCTCGCCCGAACGGTCGTCGAGCGCCAGGAGGGCTCGGGCGCCGAACATGATCTGTGATGCGAGATGGGGCTCGGCCGCGGCGAGGCCGCCCGCGAGATCGTTCGCGGCGATCGCCTCGTGGACCGCGTCGGCCTCGACGTGCTCGTCGAAGAACCGCGTCGTCGCCTCGTCGAACCCGAGGCGACGCAGGCCGTTGCCGTAGCGACGGTTCGGCAGCGTCGACGTGAGCTCGAACATCGCGAGGTGGCCCACGAGCGCGCCACGGAGCCGTCGATGGAGTCCGAACAGCGACATCAGGTTCACCGTCGCGAGCGTGCTCCCCGGGATGCGGGCGAGGTACGCGCCGTACGAGTCGTCGAGCCCGACCCCCCGCATCGTCTGGGCGAACAGCGCCGCGTGCATCCACGACGCGTCGCCACCGCCGTACTCATCGGCCTGGATCTCGACGAGCGAGACCTTGGGCGCGCCGGTCAACCGTGGGATCGCGAACGAATGCGGGTCGGCCTCCTTCAGGTGGTACGCCGATCGGTGGATCACGAACTCCTGGAACGTCTCGAGGTCCGCCTCCCGTTCGAGGAAGCGCGACGTCGTTCCCGGTCCTTCACGAGCGAGCGTCCGCAGCCCCGTGGGGACGTCGTCGGCGGCCACGGGGATGGGCGGCACGGCGATGCGGAGGGCTGCCTCGAACGGTCGCTCGAGCGCGAGGCGGCACGCCACCACCGCGGGATCCCACTCCATCGCGTCGTCGACGTCGACGAGCCCGCGGTAGCTCAGCTCGTAGATCAGGTACAGCGCGAGGTGCAGATCGTCGTCGCCCAGCGGGTCGGCGCATCCCGCGACCAGCATCCGGAGCCGATCGGTGTCGGCCAGGGTGTCGGCTCCGCGCAGCCCCTCGATCACCGCCGAGCTGAGCGGTCCTCGCGCCGGCGGGAGCGACGCCGACGTCATACCGACGCTCCCGCGAGCTGCCGGCGCAGCTCTCGCGGCGACGACGCGGCGCGCGGCAGTCGCCGTCCCGCGTACCGGACCCCGCCTCGGAGCCGCGACGCGACCGCGAGCCACGCGCAGATCGCGCGCTCGAGGACCCAGACCGGCGCCCACCACGCCGCGCGTCGGTCGAACGCGGTCACGCCACGACCACGGCGGCGTCCCGCCTCGGCGAGCGCCACCGTCGCGGCGGCGCCCACGGCGACGTCGACCCACCCACGTCGTCCGCGGCGCCGCAGACGGGCTGCGGCGACCGGCAGGATCGTCAGCCACGCCGCGAGCAGCCAGGGGCGCGCGAACTCGTCGTACGCCTGGCGGACACGCTGACCCGCGAAGTGTCGGAGCGTCGGCGGCACCCGGCGAACGAACACGTCGGGCGCGAAGGCCACGGTGCCGCCGCCCGCCCTGATCGTGCGCAGCAGCTCGAGGTTCTCGAACAAGACGTCGCCGTCGTACCCGCCGACGCGCAGCAACGCGTCGCGGCGGATCGCGACCGTGCCGCCCATGTCGTCGGCGACGGCGCGGTGGACGAGGATCCTGCCGGTGTCCCAGCGCGCGTGCCAGGGGAGGGGGGCGTAGACGTTCTGCGGCACGACGGCGTCGGCGCCCGCCAGGCGCTCGATGACGGCGTCCAGCGCCGCAGACGTGTACCGGACGTCGTCGTCGGCGATGACGACGAGGTCGTTCCGCGCGAGCGCCACGCCGGTGAGGACGCCTGCGACCTTCCCGTTGGCGCATCGGAACAGCTGGTCCGGCCGCGTCACGGTGGCGACGTCGCCGAGCGCCAGCAGGTTCGCGTCGAACACCTCGGCGCCGGATCCGTCGACCACGAGGAGTTCGTCGACGACGGCGGCGACCGACCGGAGGTACGCGACCGCGTCGTCCGCGAGCGGCGTCGGCGCACGCAACGGCAGCACGTACGAGAGCGTCACCGATCCTCCAGCGACGCGATCTCGACGCCGACGATCCCTTCCGCGGCCACGCGGTTCAACAGCTCGCCCGCGTCGATCGACGCGTCGTCGTATTCCACGATCACGGCGGTGCGGAACTCGTCCACCGTGACGTCGTGTACGCCCTCGATCGTCCGAACGGCGTGGGCAGCTCCCGTGAGCGTGAAGTCGTCGTTCCGCCGCATCGTGAGCACCGCGCGCTTCAAGCGGAGGCCCCTCGGTCGTCGTCGACGTAGGAGTCGGGAGCGGTCGACGCGCCGGGCGCGTCCTGTCGCACGTGCACGGCCGATTCCTCCGCCGTCGACGGATCCTGGCCGTCCGGCTCGCCCGTCGAGGTGAGCTCCGCCGTCTCGTCGGGGGTCCCGTCGTCGACGAGGCGCACGCCGTCGTCGTCGGCGGGAGGCGTTCCGCGGTCGGCCGTCTCTTCGTCGAGCCGGTCGGTCAGCGGCTTGCCGGCACGCTGTTCCGCGGCGGTCGTGCCCCACGCGTCGGACCCGCGGGCGTGCTCGCCGGGTGGCATCTGCTCGTCCACCGGGATCGGTTCGCGGACGGGGTTGGCGGTCGTGTGATCGGGAACGCCGAGCGCGTCCTCCTCGTACGTCGTCTCCGAGAGGTCGTCGGCGTCGTTCGGGTCGCGTCGCATGGTCAGCCTCCGTCGACGGCCTCGTCGCCGTCGGGCCGGTGCTACCCACGCCGTCGAGGGACGACACTCCGATGGCGCGCCCCGGCCGGCCGGCGTCGTTGAGATGTCGGTCTGCTGGCGTTTCGCGCTCCGGCGCACGGGGAAAGGCTCGCCCACCGTTCCAGCCCGCCGTGAGAACCAGGAGGTCACGATGGTCGTGAGGCGAGACGAGGCGATCCGAGGCACCGCGACCCCACAGAAGGGCAGGCGTCCTCGTCGCATGTCCGGGAACCGCCTCTGCGCGGCGGCGGACTGCACCACGAAGCTGTCGGTCTACAACCGCTCCGACTTCTGCTGGATCCACGAGGAGCCGCATCCCTTCGTGCTCGACGGCGTCCGCAAGCGTCGTGACGAGCCGATCGACCCCTCGACGGGGCCGCTCCGCGTCGCCTGACCGCCCTTCCGGCGTCGCCGCGAGCGCACGACCGTTTGTCGCCATCCCGGAGCGGGTATCCAGCCGACACCTGACAGCTGGCGGGGCGTGCTGCAGGGAGGACGGGGCATCGGCTGGCAGGCGTGCCCGTCCGTGGAGGGAACATCAACGGATCCCACGGTCCCGCCGGGTCCTGTGTGACAGGGCCGCGGATCCCGGGTCTCGGCGATGGGAGGGCACGGGCTGGGCGCTCCCATCGCCTCACCCGTCGGATCCACGCACCCCGGGATCCCACGCTGCCCCGCGGCATCCCACGGAGCGCGAGCTCGCGCGATCGCCTCCACCCCGTCAGCGGCGGATGACCGACACGAGCGAGCCGAGCAGGTCCTCGAGCGTCTCGGCGTCCCGCACCGCGGCGCCGCCGGGGTCGTTGTTGAAGTAGCAGAAGACGTCGCCGACGGGCAGGCGCGCGATCCGGTCCGCCCAACGACGCAGCTTCGCCGGCGGGTAGGCGAACGCGTCGGCGGTCCCTCGGTGGAACCGGACGTAGCTCCAGCCGCCGGTGACGTGGGAGCGGACGCGCGCGCCGGGCCGATCGGCGAGCACCCATGCGGCCCCGACGTCGTCCAGCGCCGCGAGCACGTCGTCGGTCTCCCACGACGGGTCGCGGAACTCGAACGCCGCTCGCATCCCCGTCGGGAGCATCGCGAGGGTGTCCTCGAGCAGCCGAAGCTCGCGCGGGAACCGCGGGGGGAACTGGAACAGCACGGGACCGAGCGCCGGTCCGAGACCGGTCGCCGCCTCCCAGAACCGGGTGATCGGCTCGTGGGGATCGCGGAGCCGGCGGATGTGCGTGAAGTACCGGCTCATCTTCGCGGCGAACACGAACCCGGGCGGCACGCGTTCGCGCCACCGCTCGAACGTGCTTCGAGGCGGTAGCCGGTAGAACGAGGCGTTCAGCTCGACGGTGGGGAACCGCTCGGCGATGTGCTCGAGCCATCGACCCTGGGGCAGCCCGGGCGGGTACACGTGCTGCTTCCAGTCCCGGTACACCCAGCCGCTCGTGCCGATCCGGACGTCCACGGCGAGGGCGTACCCGGCGGGGAGCCGCCTCACGCGTCTCCGTCACGCCGTGCGGCGCGCGTCACGATCGCGGAAACGCAGGCACGCGCGTCGCAACGCCCGTTCGTGGAACGACCCGTCGGCACGGAGCGCCGCGACGGAGCCGCGCTCCACGAGCGCGAGCAAGAGGGGCTCGAGCTGCATCCCGTACAGCTCCATGCACGGCTTCGGCCGGACGCCCGGCCACGAGTAGCAGCTGACGGTGTGGCGCCGGTGCGCCGTGGGGACCCCGGCCGGGATCGTCGCCTTCCAGTCCGGGTCGTCGGGAGCGAACACGTACCGGTCGAGATCGCCGCGCGGGATCCCCTCGATGCTGCGCACGGTCTGCGGATGCGTCAGCCGCTGATCCCGATCGATGAGGTACGGGTCGACGACGAGATCGCAGATCACGGCGTGGGGAGGAAGGGCCGCCAGCCACGCGTTCGGGATCAGCGGACGCGTTGCGTCGTCGCGCTGACTCGCATCGACGAGCAGATCCGTTCCAGAGAGCAGCTGCCGCATCAGCGCCGGGTCGTTCGTCACGTTGCGCCCGACGCCGTGCACCACGACGCCGGCCACACCGGCGCGGAGCAGCTCGTCCCGGCGGGCCGCATCGCCGTACTTCGTCGCCGCCTCGACGGCGTGCCGGCCGATCGTGCCGACGCCCGTCACGAGGACCTGGGTCGGCGCCCGCTGCCGGTCCGTGAAGCGGTCCCACGTCGACGCGAGGACGCCGAACGCGGCGCCGACGCCGTTCCACGCGACCGCCGGCGCGTTCACGACGAGTCGATCGCCGACGTCGTCGACGATCGCGTCGAGCGACACGGCGTCGATGTCCAGTTGACGGAGCCGCGCGACCCGTGCGGGGCGGGTTCCGTAGTGCATCATCGAGACGAGCGTGGCACCGGGCCGCAACGTCGAGAACTCGTCCGTCTCGGGACACCGCAGCGTGACGACCACGTCCTGCGCGAACGCCTCGGCGTCGTCGACCAACCGGAGCCCGGGAACCGCATCGAGGTAGTCGTGCCGGGACAGCCCCATCCCCGACCCGATGTCCGACCCCGCGACGACGGTGGCGCCCGCGCGCGCCAGCGCCGCGAGCAGCGGCGGAAGGAAGTCCCGGCGTTCGCCGGCCTCCTTGTGCATCCGTGGGAACCCGACGCGCATCCCAGCCTCCGCGTGCGTCCGTGTCGCGACCGTACCCGCCGACGCGACGCGGGTGAGGCGTCGTCCGGCCCGCTCGGCGTGGGTCGGTCGGCCGTCGGGCATCCCGCGGTGGCGCGAGGTCGTCGCCGCTCGTAAGGTGGCCCGCGTCCCACTTCGGACGCGACGGAGGCGACGGTGGACTGGTACCTCGAAGCGGACAGCGACGCCACGCAGGCGACCGCGTTGCGTCACGAGATCGTCTCGTTCCTGGAGCGACATGCGTCCGAGGGCTCGGACCTCGACGCGGCGGGCGTGATCGTCGCAGAGCTGATCGCCAACGCCGTCCGTCACACCGGGGGCCCGGTCTGGGCGACGGTCGACTGGAGCCACCGGGAGCCGACGCTGATCGTGCGGGACCTCGGGCCGGGGTTCCGTCTGCCGGACGATCCTCATCTGCCGCCGATGGAGTCAGTCGGTGGCCGCGGGCTGTACATCGCCTCGCAGCTCGCGCCCGAGCTCGCGCAGCGGACCGAGCGGTCCGTCGGCGCGGACGTGCGCGCGACGTTGCCCGTGACGCGGGAAACGGAGGTCAGCATCGACCCGACCCGGCACGTGCTGCCGTCGCTCCCGGACGCCGCCGAGGCCGGCCCCGACGGCACGTTCGGTCGCGAGTCGTTCCTCCGTGCGCTGGTCGTCCAGCTCGCGACGTCGCTCGAGGAGACGCAGGGCCCCGCCGCGGCGCAGGCCGCCGTCGCGCAGGTCGGAACCGATGTGGGCGCCCGCATGGAGGACGCGTACCGCAAGGCGAACCGGCTCGACGGACCGCTCGACGTCGAGCAGACGGCCGACCTGTACGTGGGGCTCAAGAACGCGATCGGCGGGCGGTTCCGGGTGACGGAACGGCACGCCGACCGGATCGTCCTCACGACCGACGCGTGCCCGTTCGGTGACGTGGTCCGACGGTCGCCGTCGCTCTGCCGCATGACCTCGAGCGTGTTCGGCGGCATCGCCGCCCGCAACGTCCGCGGCGCGGCGGTGCAGCTCGAAGAGCGCATCGCCGTCGGCGATCCCGGCTGTCGCGTGGTGGTGTGGCTCGAGGAACCGCCCAACAGCCAGCGCGAGCTCGTGCACGTGTACCGCGCACGCGCCGGCGACTGACCGCGGTGGCGCCGAAGGTCTGCGGCGGGCCTCCGCCGCGATCGCCGGTTGACCGGACACCGCCGACGGAGGTACAAGGCGGCCAGGAGCGGATCAGGAGCGGAACCACGTGATCGGGCAGGACCCGGGGCAGCGCCTGCTGGCGGATCTCGAGGCGTTATGGCGCTTGACCGACGCCGTCGCCCGTGCCGGGTCCGTCCCGGAGATCGTGCCCGTCGCGCTCGATGCCGTCGACGGGACCGTGGCCCCCGACCGGTCGGCGATCCTGCTCTTCGACGCCGACGGCGTCATGCGGTTCGAGGGCTGGCGGGGGCTTTCCGATCACTACCGAGCCGCGGTCGACGGTCACTCGCCGTGGCAGCCCGACACCCCCGATCCGCAGCCGGTGCTGATCGAGGATCCCGCTACCGAACCCACGCTCGCCGCGCTGCTGCCCACGATCGAGGCCGAGGGGATCCGCTCCCTCGCGTTCGTTCCGCTCGCGACGCGCGGTCGGGTGCTCGGGAAGTTCATGCTGTACTACGACGCGCCGCACCGCTTCACCGCCGACGAGATCCTCGTCGCCGAAGCGATCGCATCGCACGTCGCGTTCGCGATCGATCGGCGCGAGGTCGAGCTGGACCTCGAACGATCGCGTCAGCTGCTCGACGTCATCACTCGCGGGCTGACCGACGGGATCACCGTGCAGGACCGCACCGGCGCGCTCGTGTACGCGAACGAGGCCGCCGCGCGGATGGCGAAGCTGCCGTCGGCCGACGCGATGCTGTCGACCCCCGTCGCCGAGATCTTCGGCCGCTTCGAGATGCTCGACGACCAGGGCGCGCCGTTCGCCGTCGACGCGCTCCCGGGGCGCCGGGTGCTGGCGGGCGAGACGACCGCGTCGGCCACGATGCAGGTCCTCGATCGCACGACGGGGGAGCGAGCGTGGCGATCCGTGAAGGCGGGCCGCGTCCTCGACGACGACGGCCGCGTCGCGTTCGCGGTGAACATCATGGAGGACCTCACGGCGCAGAAGGCGCTCGAGCACGACCTCCGGTTCCAGAAGCGGTTGCTCGAGCTCCAGAGCGAGGCGTCGCTCGAAGGCATCCTCGTGGTGTCGCCCGAAGGACGGATCGTCTCGCACAACCGGCGGTTCACGGAGATGTGGGGGATGCCGGAGTCGGTGCTCGGCTGGCCGGACGACGAGCGGATCCGCTTCATCGGCGACCGCGTCGCCGCCGCCGTCGGATTCGTCGAACGCGTCGAGTGGCTGTACGCCCATCCGACGGAGGAGGGACACGACGAGCTCGTCCTGCGGGACGGCCGGGTCGTCGAACGGTACACCGTGCCGATCGCCGACACCGACGGCTCGGTCTTCGGACGCGCATGGTTCTTCCGGGACGTGAGCGACCGACGCCGGGCCGAGAACGAGCAGCGGCTGCTCGCCGAGGCGAGCGAGATCCTCTCGTCCAGCCTCGATGCCGAGCGGACGTTGCGGCAGGTGGCGAACGTCGCCGTGCGCGGCGTCGCCGACTGGTGCACGGTCCACCTCGTCGACGGCACCGAGATCCAGCGGATCGAGGTGGCGCATCGCGAGCCGGCGATGGAGGAGCGCGCCCGTGAGCTCCTGCGCCGGTACCCGCCGGATCCCGCACGTCCGAACCTCGTCCTCGAGGCGGTGCGCGCAGGGCGTCCGACGCTGATCGAGCACGTGACCGACGAGATGCTCGGCGAGGCCGCGGTCGACGAGACGCACCTCGCGATGCTGCGCGACCTCGGGCTCGCGTCGATCGTCATCGTCCCGCTCCGGGCGCGGGGTGCGACGCTCGGCGCGCTCACCTTCATCTCGTCGTCGCACGCCCGAGCGTTCTCGCCCGCGGAGCTTCCGCTGTTCGAGGAGCTGGCTCGCCGCGCGTCGATCGCGATCGACAACGCACGGCTGTACGGGCGGGAACGGACGACCGCCGCGATCCTGCAGGAGAGCCTGCTGCCGCCGCGGATCCCCGACGTCGACGGTCTCGAGATCGCGACGATGTACCTGCCGTTCGGCGACGGGGCCGTCGTCGGCGGCGACCTGTACGACGTCTTCGAGGTCGAAGACGGGCGATGGATCGTGATGATCGGCGACGTGTGCGGGCACGGACCCCGGGCCGCCGCGATCGGAAGCTCGGTGCGTCACGCGGTGCGCGTCGCGGCGATGCACGGGTCGGATCCGGCCCGTGTGCTCCGCGTCGTGAACGACGTCCTGCTCGACCGCGCCGACGACGACGACTTCTGCACGGCGTGCGTGCTCCGGCTCGAGCGGGACGGTGACGGTTTCGGCGTCCTGACGTCGTCGGCGGGCCATCCGCTGCCGATCGTCCTGCGGGCCGACGGCGCGATCGAGACGCTCGGACGCCACGGGACGTTGCTCGGCGTGTTCGCCGACGTGACGCAGCACGACGTGCCGGATCGGATCGCGCCCGGCGACACGATCGTCCTGTTCACCGACGGCCTCGAGGAGCGACGCTGCGCCGACGAGTTCTTCTCGACGCACGCGTTCGGCGAGGCGTTGCACGCTTCGATCGGCCTGTCGGCGGCCGCGACCGTCGAGAACCTGCGGATCGCGCTTCGCGACTTCGGAACGCCCTCGTTCGCCGACGATGTCGCCGTGCTGGCGATGCGCGTGCGCGACGCGGGCCCGGGAGGCTGAGCGGACCGAGCGTCAGGCAGCGTCGTCGGACCCGTCGGCGTCCGTCGCGAGCCACGACGTGTAGAGCACGCCCGAGCCGGCGCCGACGAACGCAGACGCGATCACCGCGAAGCCCGCTCCCGGAAGGATCGTCGCCTGGATCGCCCATCCGAGGAGGCCTCCGAGGATGGCGCCGACCGCGATCGCGACGGCGGCGACGACGCCGAGCCGCGGGCGGGGACCGGCGGACCATCCGCGATCGAACCGTTCGCTCTGCATGGGGTGGGGTCATCCCCAACGACGCGGGATCCGAAACGGCTCCCGGGCGAGGCGAGGATGACCGCCCCGACCCAGCCCTCCCTAGACGCGACGGCCGTGCGCCCGACGGTACCGGAGGATCGCCGCGTTCGTGCTCGGATCGTGGGACAGCGTCGGCGCGTCCTCGCCCTGGAGCTCGGGGACGATCGCGTCGGCGAGGATCTTGCCGAGCTCGACGCCCCACTGGTCGAAGCTGTCGATGCCCCAGACGACGCCCTGGACGAACGTCGCGTGTTCGTAGAGCGCGATCAGCGCGCCGAGCGTCGCCGGATCGAGTGCCTCGGCGAGGATCAGCGTGGTCGGACGGTTCCCGGGCGTGACGCGGTGCGGGATCTGGTGCTCGGGCACCCCCGCGTCGCGCAGCTGCTGCTCCGTGCGCCCGAAGGCGAGCGCCTCGGCCTGGGCGATCAGGTTCGCCGTCAGCAGATCGTGGTGCTCGCCGACGGGGTTCCGTGACCGGAGGAACCCGATCAGATCGGCGGGCACGAGCTCCGTCCCCTGATGCAGGAGCTGGAAGAACGCGTGCTGGCCGTTCGTTCCCGGCTCGCCCCAGACGATCGGCGACGTGCCGTAGGGCGCGGGCGAGCCGTCGAGCAGCACGCGCTTGCCGTTGCTCTCCATCTCGAGCTGCTGCAGGTACGCGGGGAACC
This sequence comes from Actinomycetota bacterium, assembly GCA_035463115.1. GTDB lineage: Bacteria > Actinomycetota > UBA4738 > UBA4738 > HRBIN12 > BPGL01. The sequence continues at coordinate 11,290 of DATHTO010000067.1, forward strand.
GACGAAGCGCCTGGTCGTAGGGGAGGACCGCTCGCGTCTGCGCGCCGGAGAGGTTCCGGTACCAGACGCCGAGGAGCGCCATCAGCACGGGGACGTTCCGCTCGAACGGGGCGCTGCGGAGATGCTCGTCCATCGCGTGGAACCCGGCGAGGAACGAGCGGAACGCCTCCGGCCCGATGCCGATCATCAGCGACAGTCCGATCGCCGAGTCGACCGAGTACCGACCGCCGACCCAGTCCCAGAACCCGAACATGTTCGAGGGGTCGATGCCGAAGTCGCGCACGCGATCCTCGTTCGTCGACACCGCGACGAAGTGCTTCGCGATCGCCGCGTCGGCGTCGGGTCCGCTCAGGCCGAGGCCGTCGAGCAGCCACGCGCGGGCGCTGCGGGCGTTCGTGAGCGTCTCGAGCGTGCCGAAGGTCTTCGAGCTGACGATCACGAGCGTCTCGGCAGGATCGAGCCCGCGCGTCTTCTCCACGAGGTCGGTCGCGTCGACGTTGCTCACGAACCGCAGCGTGAGATCGCGACGGACGTCGGCGTTCAGCGCGTCGGCGGCCATCGCGGGCCCGAGGTCGCTGCCGCCGATCCCGATGTTGACGACGTTCCGGATCGGGCGGCCGCTGTGACCCGTGTGGTCGCCGTCGCGCACGCGCTCGGCGAAGGCGCTCATGCGATCGAGCACCTCGTGCACCTCCGCGACGACGTCGACGCCGTCGACGACGAGCGAGCGGTCGCGTGGCATCCGCAGGGCGACGTGGAGGACCGACCGATCCTCCGTCACGTTGATCCGGTCGCCGGCGAACATCGCGGCGATCGCGTCGCCGAGCTCACGCTGCGTCGCGAGGTCGACCAGGAGGCCGAGCGTCTCCCGCGTCGCCAGGTGCTTCGAGAGGTCGACCGTGAGCCCGGCCGCCTCGTGGGTCATGGCGGCGGTCCGGCCGTCGCCCTCGGCGTCGAACAGCCCGGCGATCGTGCGCTCGCGCATCGTGGCGTGATGCGCCGCGAGCGCCTCCCACGCGGGCAGATCCGTCATCGGCACCGTCACGTCGCGTCCTCCCGAGAGCCGGAGCAGGCATCGTACGGAGCGCCGAGGCTCCGGCGCACGGCAGGGCGAAGGGCGTCCGGCCGCTAGGCTGCCGCGGTGCGTCTGGTCACCTGGAACGTGAACTCCCTGAAGCAGCGGCTCCCGAGGCTCGTGGCGATGCTCCAGCGCCACGATCCCGACGTCGTGTGCCTGCAGGAGACGAAGCTCACGGACGACGAGTTCCCGCACGCCGAGATCGAGCGGGTCGGGTTCCGCGCGGCGGCGTTCGGGCAGCGCGCGTACAACGGGGTCGCGATCCTCACCAGGCAGGAGCTCGCCGATCACGCGTCCGGGTTCTCCGGCGACCCCGTGAGCGACACGAGCCGCGTGCTCCACGGCCGCGTCGAGGGCATCCCGATCGTGTGCGTGTACGCGGTGAACGGGAAGGCCGTCGGCGACCCCGCCTACGACGTCAAGCTCGGCTGGTACGACGCGTTCGTTGGATGGGTGACCTCGACCTTCGATCCTGCGGAACCCCTCATCGTCGCCGGCGACTTCAACGTCACGCCCGACGACCGCGACGTGCACGATCCCGACGCGTGGCGCGGCCGCAACCTCGCGAGCGAACCGGAACGCGAGCGGATCCGCCGGCTCCTCGACTGGGGCCTCGCCGACGTCGGCCGCCGCGTCGCCGGCGACGTCCCCGGGCCGTTCACGTTCTGGGACTACCGAGCCGGCGCGTTCCACCGCGGATGGGGCCTGCGGCTCGATCTCGTCCTCGCCACCTCGCCGATCGCCGACCGCGTCGTCTCGGCCGAGGTCGACCGTGACGAGCGCAAGCCGACGTTCGGCGAGGGCAAGCCGAGCGACCACGCGCCCCTCGTCGTCACGTGGAGCGACGCGTGACGTTCGACCATCCGCCGGTCGTCGACGCGGCATGGCTGGCGACGAGGCTCGATGACGCCGGTGTCGTCGTCGCCGACGTGCGCTGGTCCGTCGACGGGGGCACGCCGGCGGCCGAGGCGGCGTTCGCCGACGGCCACATCCCCGGTGCGGTGTTCGTCGACGTCGACCGCGACCTCGCCGCGGCGCCGTTCGTCGACGGTCCCGGACGGCATCCGCTGCCGACGCCGGAAACGTTCGCCGCGACGATGCGCGCGATCGGCATCGGCGACGACACCGTCGTCGTCGCGTACGACGACGGCGGCGGTTCGCTCGCGGCGCGGCTGTGGTGGATGCTCGACGCGACCGGGCATCCCGCCGCGATCCTGAACGGCGGACTCCCGGCGTGGGCGCGCGAGCATCCGCTCCAGGTCGGCCCTCCGCCTCTCGCGGAACGTGCGACCTTCACGGCCAGACCGTGGCCCGCGGAGCGCCTCGCCGACGCCGGCGACGTCGCCGCCGCGCTCGATGCCGACGGCGTCGTCGTCGACGTCCGTGCCGCGGAACGGTTCCGAGGGACGACCGAGCCGATCGATCCCGTGCCCGGGCACATCCCCGGCGCGCGGAACCTCCCGTGGACCGACCATCTCGATCCGGTGACGGGGCTGTTCCTGCCGCCGGACGTCCTCCGCGAGCGATACGCGTCGGTGGGCGTCCATCGGGCGGGTGACGCGATCGTGCACTGCGGTTCCGGGATCACCGGATGCCTCGGGCTGCTCGCCCTCCGCGTCGCCGGGCTCGGCGACGCGCGGCTGTACCAGGGTTCGTGGTCGGACTGGGTGCACGAGCCGACGCGCCCGGTCGCGACCGGTGCGTCGTCGGACTGAGGCCTCTACGACCGCAGGATGTCGGCGAGATCCGTCGACGCCGGTTCCTCGAGCTGGTCGTAGGTGCACGAGCGAGGTTCGCGGTCGTCGCGCCACCGGACGAACTGCGCCGTGTGCCGGAACCGATCGCCCTCCATGTGGTCGTACTTCACCTCGACGACGCGCTCGGGTCGGAGCGGAACGAACGTCAGGTCCTTGCCGGCGCTCCACCGGCTCGACTCCGAGTGGCGCGGCGTTCGGGCGCCCTCGGCTTCCTTCGCCCATGCCCAGGGGTGATCGTCGAACGTCGTGACGAGCGGCTGGAGCTCTTCGAACCAGGCCCGGCGCGTGGCCATCGGCAGCGCGCCGACCACCCCCACGTTCGCCAGCTGGCCGTCGGATCCGTACAGCCCCAGCAGGAGCGACCCGATCGCGTGGTCGTCGGTCTTGTGGGTGCGGTAGCCCGCGACCACGCAGTCGGCCGTTCGAACGTGCTTGATCTTGAACATCATCCGCTTGTCGGGCTGGTACGTGACGTCGTTCGGCTTCGCCACGACGCCGTCGAGGCCGGCGCCTTCGAACCGATCGAACCATCCCGTGGCGGTGTCGCGGTCCCCGGTCGCGGGGGTCAGGTGGATCCGCGAGCCGGCGTCGCCGAGCGCCTCCTCGAGGAGCCGCCGCCGTTCGGCGAACGGCTCGCGCATGAGATCCCGGTCGCCGAGCGCGAGGACGTCGAAGGCGATCAGGTGCGCGGGCGTCTGGGTCGACAGGAGCCGGACGCGGCTCTCCGCCGGATGGATCCGCTGCTGCAGGACCTCGAAGTCGAGGCGGAGGCCGGAGTCGTCGGGGACGACGATCTCGCCGTCGATCACGCATCGCTCCGGGAGCTCGGCCTTCACCGCCTCGACCACCTCGGGGAAGTACCGCGTCATCGGACGCTCGTTCCGGCTGCCGATCTCGACCTCGTCGCCGTCGCGGAACACGATCGAGCGGAACCCGTCCCATTTCGGCTCGTAGCTGAAGTCGCCGCTCGGGATCTCGGGCACCGACCTCGCGAGCATCGGCTTCACCGGCGGCATCACCGGCAGGTGCATCGACGTCAGACCATCCGCTCGGGGACCACGGCCGCGTCGTACTCCTGCTCCGAGAGGTAGCCGAGCGCGAGCGCCGCTTCCTTGAGCGTCGTTCCGTCGGTATGCGCCTTCTTCGCGATCTCGGCCGCGCGGTCGTAGCCGATCGACGGCGCGAGCGCGGTCACGAGCATCAGCGACCTGCCGACGAGCTCGTCGATCCGGTCACGATCCGCCTCGAGCCCGTCGACGCAGAACTCGCGGAACGATCGGCATCCGTCGGCGAGCAGCCGCGCCGAATGCAGGACGTTCCTGATGATGACCGGCTTGAAGACGTTCAGCTCGAAGTTGCCCTGCGAGCCCGCGACCTTCACGGCCGTGTCGTTGCCGAAGACCTGGCACGCGATCATCGTGATGGCCTCGGACTGCGTCGGGTTCACCTTGCCGGGCATGATCGACGACCCGGGCTCGTTCTCGGGGAGCCGCAGCTCGCCGATGCCGGCGCGCGGGCCGCTGCCGAGCCACCGGAGGTCGTTCGCGATCTTCATCAGTGCGGCGGCGAGCGTCGCGAGGGCTCCCGACAGGAAGACGAGCGCGTCGTGGGCCGCGAGCGCCGCGAACTTGTCCGGCGCCGTGACGAACGGCAAGCCCGTGATCGCCGCGATCTCTGCCGCGACGGCCTCGGCGAACCCGTCCGGAGCGTTCAAACCGGTGCCGACGGCGGTCCCGCCGGCCGCGAGCTCGTACACGCGTGGCAACGCCTGCTCGATCCGCTCGATCGACGCGTCGAGCTGGGCGACGTAGCCGCCGAACTCCTGGCCGAGGGTCAGCGGAACGGCGTCCTGCAGGTGCGTGCGGCCGATCTTCACGACGTCGGTGAATCCGTCCGCGCGTCGGGCGAGCGCGTCGCGCAGCTCTCGAACGCTCGGCAGCAGCTGCTCGACGACCATCTGCGCGGCCGCGATGTGCATCGCCGTCGGGAACGTGTCGTTCGACGACTGCGACATGTTCACGTGGTCGTTCGGATGGACGGGCGTCTTCGAGCCCATCTCGCCGCCGAGCGTTTCGATCGCGCGGTTCGAGATCACCTCGTTCACGTTCATGTTCGTCTGCGTGCCGGAGCCCGTCTGCCAGACGTACAGCGGGAAGTGGTCGTCGAGCCGGCCCTCGATCACCTCGTCGGCGGCCGCGACGATCGCGTCGGCGACCTCCTCGGACAGGCGTCCGTCGCGCCCGTTCACGAGGGCCGCGGCCTTCTTCAGGATCGCCTGCGCCCGGACGACCTCGATCGGCATGCGATCGGCGTCGGGCCATCCGATCGAGAAGTGGTGGAGCGAGCGCTGCGTCTGCGCGCCCCAGTAGCGGTCGGCCGGCACGTCGATCGTGCCCATGGAGTCGGACTCGGTGCGGACATCGCTCATCGGTGTCGGAACCTCCCGGTGCTGACGCGGGCATCCTCGCAGACGCGGCCCAGGGCCGACCTCGGGCTGGGCGGCTCTAGGGGGACCATGCCCGTACCCAGGTGCGCCGACGACGCGACCGCCGAAGGTCGACCTGTCAACGACTTCACGACCCTGACCGCGGTCGCAGTCGTGAACCTGTTGACGGCCGACCCGCGGAGTGCACCCAGGGCGAACCCCGTCGACCCGAGGCGACCGTCGGTAGGCTGCGAGCCATGGACATCGCGAGGGCGACCGAGGGAACGTTCGAGCGCGGCGACGACGGTCGGTTCCGCGGCGAGGTGTGGCTTCGAAGCACGCTCACCGCTTCCGACGGCACGAACATCGGCGTCGTGCACTTCGCTCCTGGAGCGAGGACCCATTGGCACCGCCATCCCGGCGGCCAGTTCCTCTACGGGGTGAGCGGACGTGGCCGCGTCCGCACGCGCGGCGAGAGCGGTCACGTGCTCGAGCCCGGCGACGTGATCCACGTCGGCCCCGATGCATGGCATTTCCACGGAGGCACGCCCGGCGCGCCGATGGTGCACGTCGCGGTGAACGGCGGCGGTGCGCCGGAGTGGGGCGATCCCGTGACCGACGAGGAGTACGCCGAAGGGTTCTGAGATGGTGGCGCGTGCCTCCGAGATCCCGCGGGATCTGACGCGGTGGTGGTTGGGGTTGGCCGTGGCGGGGCTCATCGGTGGCGGTCTGCTCTACGGCGTCGATCTGCGGTCCGCCGGTGACGCCGTATGGGCGGCGACCACCCTCCTGAGCATCGTTCCGATCGCCCGCGACGTCGTCGGAGGACTGATCCGCCGAGAGCCGGGGGTCGACCTGATCGCGCTGATCGCGAGGGTGGCGGCGCTCGCGCTCGGCGAGTACCTCGCGGGCGCCGTCATCGCCCTGATGCTCGCGACCGGTCAGTCCCTCGAGGCGTACGCGGACCGGCGCGCGCACGCTGAGCTGTCGGCGCTCCTGGCCCGCGCGCCGAGGGCGGTGTCGCGGTACGAGAACGGCGATCTCGTGGCACGGCCGATCGAGGAGGTCCGCCAAGGGGACCTCCTGTTCGTGAAGACCGGCGAGGTCGTGCCCGTCGACGGCGTCATGAGGGGCGACGGCGTCCTCGACGAGTCGGCCTTGACGGGCGAGTCGCGACCGGTGGATCGGCCCACCGGCGACCTCGTCCGATCGGGCGCGGTGAACGCCGGGCCGGGCTTCGACGTCCGAGCGAGCGCGACGGCCGAGGAGAGCACCTACGCCGGCATCGTCCGCCTCGTGCGGTCGGCGCAGGAGGAGAAAGCCCCGGCCGTCCGGCTCGCGGACCGGTACGCAGCCGTCTTCATCCCCGTGACGCTCGCGATCGCGATCGGGGCGTGGCTGATCACCGGCGATCCGATCCGGTTCCTCACGGTCGTGATGGTGGCGACGCCATGTCCGTTGATCCTCGCGGTTCCGATCGCCGTCGTGGCCGGCATCTCACGATCGGCGAAACGGGGGATCATCGTGAAGGGGGGCGGATCGCTCGAACAGCTGGCGCGCGGATCGGTGCTCCTGTTCGACAAGACCGGAACCCTCACGTCGGGCGTCCCGGCCGTTGCGGAGGTCGAAACGTTCGGCGACCTCGACGCCGGCGAGCTGTTGCGGCTCGCCGCGTCGCTCGACCAGGTGTCTCCGCACGTGCTCGCCGGAGCCCTGGTTCGCGCTGCACGAGATCGCCGGCTCGTCCTGTCGTTCCCTTCCGACGTGATCGAGAAGCACGGGGCAGGCATCGAGGGCTCGGTGGGTGACCATCGGGTGGCGCTCGGGAAGGCGTCGTTCGTCACCGGAGGTGCGCCGCTGCCGAGGGCCGCTCGGGACGTTCGCCGGCGCACGACGCTCGACGGGTCGTCGTGCGTGTTCGTCGCGGTCGACGGCGAGGTGGCGGGAGCGTTCGTGATCGACGACCCGATCCGCCCGGACACGCCTCGCGTGATCCGCTCGTTGCGGCGTGCGGGCATCCGGCGGGTCGTGATGGTGACGGGCGACCATCCCGACGTCGCGGAATCCGTCGGAGCGGCGCTCGGCGTCGACCGGATCCTCTCGGAGCGCGCGCCGGGTGAGAAGGTCGAGGCGGTCGAGGCCGAGCGCGCCGAGGGCGGCGTGATCGTGATGGTCGGCGACGGCTTGAACGACGCTCCGGCGCTGGCGGCGGCCGACGTCGGCGTGGCGATGGGTGCCCGGGGCGCGACCGCGTCCTCCGAGGCCGCCGACGTGGTGCTCGTCGTGGACCGTCTCGACCGTCTCGTCGAGGCGATGACGATCGCGAAGCGCTCGCGGTCGATCGCCGTGCAGAGCGTGCTCGGGGGTATGGGGCTGGCCTTCGGGTTCATGTTCCTGGGCGCCTTCGGCCTCTTCGGTCCGGTCGCCGGCGCCCTCGTGCAGGAGGGGATCGACGTCGCGTCGATCCTGAACGCGCTCCGCGCGGTCGGCGGCAAGCGCACCGCCCGGCGGGCTCCGATCGGGTCCGACGTCGCGGAACGGTTCCGCATCGAGCATCGGGACTTCGTTCCGGAGCTGCAGCGGATCCGGGCGGTGGCCGATCGGATCGATTCGCTCCCGCCCGGGGAAGCGCGGCGCGAGCTCGCGGCGATCCGGTCGTTCCTCGTCGAGCGGTTGCCCGAGCACGAGCGCGAGGAGGAGGCGACGGTGTATCCGGTCGTCGCGACGGAGATGGGCGGTGAGGATCCCCTCGCGAGCATGGCGCGTGCGCACGTCGAGATCGCGCACCTGACGCGGGTCTTCCGATCGCTCGTCGACGATCTGCCCGAGGGGGTCCCGGCGCCCGACGACGTGCTCGATCTCCGCCGCATCCTCTACGGGCTGCACGCGATCCTGCGTCTGCATTTCGCCCAGGAGGAGGAGGCGTACGCGTGGCTCGCGTCCGATGCGGATGACGAGGTCGTGGGCGCACCCGCGTAGCGACCTCCACCGCGACGGGTGCGGCTCAGCGTCGCGCCGAGACCCACACGGGTGGGGACGTCCCCTCTGGGATCGCGTAGATCGCTCCGTCGGCGCGCCGATACGCCACCGACTCGCCGCCGCCGATCCGAAGGGGGCACGGGTCGGACCCGATCGCGCTTCCGACGGACCGGTCGTCGGTCCAGGGGAACAGCCGTCCGCTGCCGTACGTCTTCACGATGAGCCCGATCGGTGAGAGGTCCGCCGCCGTCACGATCGCCACGGGAACCGTGCCTACCTCGGTGAGCTGCCGCGTGTCGCCGTCGCGCAGACCGTCGATCCGAACTTCGAACAGCGTCCCGCCCGAGAACGACAGGTCCTTCGTGATCACGTAGAGGACGTCGTCGACGGCGTCGACCACGAGGGCTTCGGCGTCGTGCGGGCCGTCCTCGTAGGTGAGGCGGAGGACGCTCGCGCGGACCGACGGTGCGCCCGGTCGAGGTTCGGGGAACCAGTAGACCTGGATGCCGTCGTCGCGGACCCTCGCGTTGTCACCGATGTCGCCGATCCAGAGGTTCCCACCTGCGAGAGCGATGTCTTCCCAGTCGACGTTCGTGGCGCCGTCCACGACGGTCGAGCGGAGGTCGCTCCCGTCCGGAGCGATCGCGTGGATGACGGGATCGGCGCCCGAATCCTCATGGATCCACAGCACGTCGTCCCGGTCGCTCGCGGCGACGCCCGAGATCTCGTCGATGCCGAGGCCGGAGACGCTGCCCGCGCGGCGCGGATCGTCGAACCTCGGGCATCGGCGATGCGACGATGCCTCCGGCGGCGAGGCCGTGACCCGACGGGATCGACGCGGCTCTCCTCGGGTGCACGCGGTCGTGCTCACGGCGACCGCGGCGATGGCGAGCCACGTCACGATCCGCATGCGAGGATGCAAGGAGGGCGACACTACCCGATGGACCGCATCGGCCGGCGGGGAGGGTCGCCGCGAGATCGGGGCGGTAGCTCAGTCGGTCAGAGCAGCGGACTCATAATCCGTCGGTCGCTGGTTCAAGTCCAGCCCGCCCCACGGACGTTGTCGCAGGTCCGTAGGCGCGTTGGGAAACGCGTTCGTGACGTCCCCGACGTCGGTTCGATCGATGGGGAACCCTTTGGTCGACGTGAACACGAGCGCGGTGCCGATCTTTGGCAGCCGTGACCCGCGTGCAACGTTGCGTCCGACACGACCTCGCGCACGGCTTGGTCGAGCATCGACGAGACGAGGAGGTGCGCCTGCCTGATCCGTGACGCCGACAGCTCGTCCCCTTCCATCGTCCGGAGCCATGCCTCGACATCACGGCTCGGAGCGACGCGACGGGGACCCGGAGATCGTCTACCGGACGGCGACCGCGGATCTGGGCCCTGACCGCAAGGAGTGCTGACGAGTATCCCGGAAAGCGAAGAGCCGGCCCAAGGGGCCGGCTCTACAGGGAAGGCCTCCTACAGGGGAAGGCTTAGCGCCCGGGAGGTCAGCGACGCCTGTCGGATATGGCGAGTCCCAAGAAGATGCCGATGATCAACCCAGTCGCGCCTGCACCCATCGTGGACCAGAGTCCTGCCTGGGCCGCGGCTTGGGTCGCCTGCCCACCAGCGACCGTCGCGGCTTGTCCCGCCTGACTCGCTTCGAGCGTCTTGACTTCGTCGCGGAGCTCTTGGAGTCCTTCGGTGCTCGATGACATGCGTATCCCTTCGAGTAGGTGGAACGTAGATGCAGACCTAGCGACGGACGTCGCGGTCGATCACCGTGCGGTCGTGGTTGTCGCGCCTCTTCAGACCAAGCAGGCCGAGCAAGCCCAGCAGCCCCGCGAGCCCGAGCAAGCCGGTATCACCCTGATCGTTGGTGGCCTCGTCCGCGACCTCTTCGGTAGTGTCCTCAACGTCCTGGGCAAAGGCGATGTTCGCTGATCCGAACGTCAGCAGCCCAGCCAGCAATGCAACAGTGAAGGGACGCTTCACGGTATCCTCCCTCTGGAGCGCGTGCGCTCCGTCGTGTCCGACGACGTCCTTCCCGATGAAGTCGGTCTCAACCGCTTAGGTACAAGCTCGGCCGGTGTTCGTGCGAGCGACCACGAACCCGGTGACCAACCTGAGACTGGTAGATGTCCCGTGGCGGTCCAAACGCACGTTCCTCGGCGGGGACGTTGCGTCCGAAGATGACGCGCGGTCGTCAACGTTGAGGACGAGTCCGAGCGTGAACGACTGCTTGCGCTTCGTCGGACATCGGACGGCAGTTGCCGTGCGTGCGGCTATGGTCCGCCAGGGGTCCGCGAGAGATCGAGGAACGACGGTAAAGACCAGCAACCGCCGAGAAGCCGTTGGTGCAGGTCACAGCCGCTGCTCGTTCGTCTTTGCATGTAGCGATCGTGCCCCGGAACGGACTCATGATCCGTCGGTCGCTGGGCAAGTCCAGCCCGCCACACCGAGCTCTGATGCGCTGCACCGATCGAGATACCCCAACCTTGCCTGATTCGATAGGACGCGTGCCTCGATCCCGAGGGTTAGGACGGAGACGCGGGGGGGACACTAAATCAGCCGGCCGACGTAGAGGCGACGCCCACCGAAGAGAGAAGGCGGTGTTGGAACGCTCGTTCCGTATCCCCGCGACACCGGACGCCTCTCGCGTTGCGCGGCAGGCCCTCGACGGATGGCTCAACGATCTCGTCGGGCGCGACCGCGCCGACGACGTCCGCCTGCTGACCACGGAGCTCGTTTCGAACGCCATCCGCCACGGAGGCGTGCCACAGGGCAGCGACATCACGGTCGACGTCGCGGCCTTCGAGTCGTCGGTAACGGTCTTCGTGAGGCAACCGACGTCGGTCGAGCGCGTCGCGCTGCGGACCGGCGGGGCACCGGAGGAAGGCGGGCTCGGCCTCCAGCTGGTCGACCGACTGGCCGATGGCTGGGGCGTGGAGCACGGGATCCCAGGCAGTGTTTGGTTCGGGGTGCTGGGCTCGGAATCGAGCTGACGGCTCAATGGTCGAGACCGTGCAGCTCGCGCGCGACGGTGAAATGGTCGATCAGCCCGGCGACCTCGAGGATCTTCCGCACCGCCGGCGAAGGAGCGACGAGCACGAACGACGCGCCGGCGGCCTCAGCCTGCCCCTTGGCCGCTAGGAACGCGTGCAGGCCGGACGAATCGATGAACGTGAGCTCCGAGCACTCCAGGACCACGGCGGCACGGCCGTCCTGCGCAACGCCATGCGTCACCGCCTCGGCGAAGAGGCGCTCGTCCGCCAGATCGAACTCGCCGATGAGCTTCACGAAGATGGCGCTGCCCGTAGACGACTCAGACATCTCCAGGTGGAGCGACCGCATGCGCACACCTCCCGATACGCTCATAGCGCTCGACCATGCCGGCGCACAGGAGCCCTGTCCGTAGCGAACCAGACGCGGGCCTGATCGTGAGCTCGCGAACCTATGCAGGCGCGTCCTCGTGGGCGCCGTTCCGAGGTCGGCTCCGAGATGACCTCCGTCGGGGCTGACGGCGGCTGCTCTAGAGGCGTTGCGTCCGCACCCGGACGGTCCCGTCGTCGGTGACGCGCATCCGCGTGACGCCGTCGAGCCTCGATGTGTCGAGCGGTGGGGCGTGCACACCGCGAACCCGAACGCGGTCGGCCTCCCACTGCACCGCTCCGGACGTGCACAGCATCGCCTGATCGTTCGCATCCAGGCCGGCGAGGGTGAGGTGGATCGACCCGCGGGCGTGGCGCGGCCAGTACCGCCCCTCGAAGAGGGCGACGCTCGTGATGTCTCGGTACTCGACGTCGATCCGGTTGTCGCTGCCGAGCGGTGTCCCGCGACGAGAGTCCGAGAAGAAGCTGAAGCCCCACACGAAGCTCGTGGAGTTCTGACACGTCATGATCACGGGCTCGACGAACATGTACCTGAGCCTCGTCCGGCCCTCGCGCGTGGTCGTCTCACCGTAGACGAAGCCGTTCTGAGGTGTCCCGCCGACGTACACGCGGGAGATCGCCGCGGACGCGACGCCTGCGGTCACCGTCATCAGCGCGAGTCCGACGACGGCGATCACGATGGCCGAGCGTGGCCTGAACGCGAACGTCGTCCGAGGGGTCATCACGGGGGTTCTATCGGCATCCGCGGATCGATGCATGAGGAGCGTCTGGACCCGGCTCGAGATCCGCGGTTCACGATACCGCCAGCGACCGGTCCGCTCCCCCCGAACGTAAGGCCGCCCGAACGTAAGGCCGCCCGAGCCTAGGGCCGCCCGATCGTCCGTCGACCCGCTCCGCTCGGCCGCCGCGCGGTCGCCGTCCGGATCGTCGCTAGGGGAGCGCGGCGATCGCTGCGTCGAGGCATCGCGCGGGGCCCCGGCGGTGCACCGTCGCGCGCCACGTCTCGAGCACCGGTGCGAGGAAGTCGGCGAACACGCCCTCGCTCCCGGGCGCGAGGTGGACGCCGTCGCCGTTCAGCGCGTCGAGCGGAACCGCTCGATCCCAGTCCGCGACCGTCGCCTGCGGAACCGTCGACACCGCCCGGACGATCTCACGGTTCACCTCCGGCGTGACCTGCTCCGGGCTGTGCGCCGTGATCCACACGACGAGATCGGCATCGGCGACGACGCTCGCCGCGAGGATGCGGTCGGCGTTCGTCCGGAACGACGCGGCATCGTGGTCGTTCGTTCCCAGCTCGACGACGACGGCATCGGGCGACGAGCTCGCCGCCTCGACCACCTCGACGCCGCCGCTCGACGGACGTCCCACGAGCGCATCGATCGAGAGCGTCCATCCGGCGAGCGCTTCGGTGGTCGCCGCGGCTGAGCCCTCGAGGATCGAGTCGCCCACCATGAGTGCCGTCGGCGGCTCCGCGACGAGGCGGGGCCGCGGAAGGGCGAGCCAACGCTCGGCCTCGCCGCCCGCTTGCAGGTAGAGGAGCCGATCGTCCTCCGGATCGATCCGGTACCGGCCGCTCGCCGCGATGCCGAGCTCGACGGCTGATCCAGGAGCGTCCTCGACCGGCACCGCGAACGAGCCGCCGAGGAAGACACGTTCGGCGTCGGTACCGGCGCCGATCACGGCGATCGGATCGAGTGCGGGATCGCATCGGACGATCACGGCGTCGCCGGGATCCACGCACGGTCGATCGACCGTCCGGAGCGTTTCGACCGTGACAGCATCGCCGGTGTCCGGGACGTCGCACGGCGACGACGTCAGGGCGGTCCCGGCTCCCGAGGGCGCCGGTGTGAGATGCGGCGTCACCGTCGACGAGCCGCTCCGGGTGACGTAGGCATCGCAGCTCGCGAGCGCAGCCGTGGTGACGACGATCGCGATGAGCGTGCGGAGGCCGCGGGGGATCGGCCGTGGGCGCGAGCGGAGCACCGGCGCATCGTAGACGCCGGCCGGCGGAGCTCCGTCCTCAGCCGAGGCGTTCCGCGACGTCGCCGACGGCGACGGTTCCGGGCTCGACCACGCGCGCGTACACGCCGAAGGGGAGGCCCTTGCCACCGACGATCCGTCCTCGCTGCCGCGCGATCTCGGTGAGCGTCGCGAAATCCTTGTGCCCGGTCATGGGGTCGAGCGTCGTGACGACGCATCGCGGCACCTGCTCGCCGATCCGGAGGACCGCGCCGCCGATCCGGACGTCGCACCCGTCCCAGGAGTCCTCCTCGTACGGGTCGGTCCCCTCGAGCTCGATGTTCATCCGGAACCGCCGCGCGTCGAGCTCGCCGTCGTGCCGCGCCCCCGCCGCGAGCGCCGCGACGGAGGCGAGCCCCACGACCGTGATCGGCTCGACGTCGTAGGCGTCGCCGGGCCGATCGCACCGGATCAACCGCAGGTTCCGGCCGATGAACCGCCGGATCGCTCCCGCGAACGGGCCTTCGACGACCCGCCCGGGGACCGGTCGACCGTAGAAGTCGGTCACCACCGCCTCGCCGAGCGCCGACCCGGATCCCTCGACGACCGCGCGGTCGGGGAAGGTGAGCCGCAGGAGATCCGCCTCGCCGTCCCATGCGCTCCGGACCTGCTGGAGCTCGCCGACGTCGCCGGCCGTGAACAACGCTCCCATCGGATCGACGAGGTAGAAGAGCCGGTTCTCGGGCAGGCCGTCGGCCGTGAGCTCGACCCGGTCGGGATGCTGCAGGCGCGTCGACTTGACCGGCGTGACGTTGAGGCGGGCGACCGTGGCCATCGACACACGGTAGCGAAAGGCCGATCGACCACGACGCTCGCCGTGCCGTACGATCGGGCCGGCGGCGCAAGCGGCGCCGTGCACGGAGGAGCTCATGGCCGGGAGCGACGCACCGCACCGCGACGCGGCGGAACCGTTGTCGCGTCTGTTGGCGCGTTCCGACGCCGTCGAGCGCGAGCTCCAGCGGGCGCGCGACCGCCTCGAGGCGATGGCGGAGCGCTACGCCGCCGAGGAGCCGCTCGACGCCGACCGCGCCGACGGGTCAGCGCCCGCGACGCCGGATCCGGCCGACGAACCTCCGGTGGATGTTCCTCCGGACGACCGTGCGCCCGAGGACCGCCCCGTCTCGGACCTCGCCCAACACTGGGTCATCCGCGTTCCCGACGCAGCACCGCGTGACGATGCGCGGGACCACGATGCGCGGGACGACGACGCCGAGGCCGATGACGCGTCGGACCCGTCGCGGGCCAAGGAACCGTCGATCGACATCACGGTGTTGCAGGAGGCCGCGCGGAGGCGGCTGTCCGACGAGCGGTAGCCGACCGCCCGCGGCGGCGCCGACCAGCGTCGCGAGGACATCGGGGCCGGCCGTGCACCCCGACGTCGGCGAGCTCGCCTTCCTCCTCGGAACGTGGCGCGGTGAGGGACGCGGCGCGTATCCGACGATCGAGGACTTCCGCTACGGGGAGGAGCTCACGTTCGACCACGTCGGCGATGCCTTCCTCGGCTACTCGCAACAGAGTTGGCTGCTCGACGACGGCACCGTGCTCCATGCCGAACGGGGGTTCATCCGACCCGGTCGGGACGGCGCCTACGAGCTCACCCTCGCGCACCCGCTCGGGCTCACGGAGGTCGCGCACGGCCGGCTCGCCGGCAGCAGCCTGACGTTCGACACGGGGGAGGGCGACGTGCGTCGCACCGCCACGGGGATGCACGTCGTCGCGCTGAGCCGGCGCTACGAGTGCGACGGCGCCACGCTCCGCTACGCCCTCGACATGACGACCGACGAGACGCCGCACACGCGGCATCTCGACGCCGAACTGCATCGGGTGGTCGCCGCCGCGCGCTGAGCCGGGGGCCGGTTCCCTGGATCCGGCGGCCGCGCGCTCACGCAGCGGCGCGTTCACCCGGCGGCTGCGCTGCCGTCGGCCCGCGGGTCCGTGCCGGCGTCGAACCCGTCGGTCCCGGCTCTGATCAGGTGCGCGTGCCCGGCGCCTTCGTCGCCGGCCGGAACGGTGTCGACGCGGAACCCCGCTCCGACGAGCGCCTCGACGACCGACGACGGAACGTCCGCCTCGGCGACCGCCCAACCGGCGTCCCCAGCGGATCGGTCCATCCCCGTGACGAGCCACCGTGGCGCCGCGACCGCGTCGGCGGCGCCTGACCCGAGCACGAGCGACCGGATCAGCGCCTGCGCGTCGATCTGCGGCTGCGCGAAGCCCCCCATCGTTCCGGCGACGGCGCTGACGCGCCCGTCGCCGCCGTGCACGACCGCGGGGAGCAGGGTGTGCAGCGGCCGCTTCGCGGGCGCGAGGTCGTTGGGATGCCCCGGCTCGAGGACGAAGCAGGCGCCTCGGTCGTGCGCGACGATGCCGGTCGACGGCTCGAGGATGCCCGCGCCGAACCCGTTGTACAGGCTCTGGATCAGCGAGACGGCGTACCCGCCGGCATCGATCGCCACGAGCGCGATCGTGTCGCCCGTCGGCCGGCGCGGTGGTGCCGCCATGTCGCCTCGGACCTCGTCGGCGAGCGCGGCGAGGTGGCCGTCGTCGAGGAGGGTCGAGACGTGCGCCGTCATCGCGTCGGGGTCCGCCAGGTGTCGATCGCGATCGGCACCCGTCGCACGGAAGACCCGCGCGATCCTGGCCGCGTCGACCCCGAGCGGATCGGGATCGAGCTGCAGCCGCTCGATCAGCGACAGGATCTGCAGCAGCACGAACCCCTGCGAGTTCGGAGGCGCGACCGACACGTGGTGGTCGCGGAACGCCGCCCGCAGCGGCGGAAGGATCTCGGCGGCGTGCGACGCGAGATCGTCGGTCGTGATCGCCGACCCGAGCGCGCGCAGCCCCTCGACGTACCGCCGACCGACCTCGCCGCGATACATGGCGTCGGGCCCCTCACGCGCGATCGCCTCGAGCGTCGAGCCGAGCGCCGGCTGCTCGAGCGTGTCGCCTTCCGACAGCGGGCGCCCGTGGGGGAAGCCGAGGGCGCCGAGGCCGGGGTCGCTCGCGAACGTCTCGTCCCAGGCGAGCGTCGCGGCGAGCGATGGCGCCACCGGAACCCCGTCGTGCGCGGCACGGATCGCCGTCTCGAACGCCGACGGCCATCCGAGCGCGGCGCCTCGGCCGAGCAGCGCCCACCATCCCGCCACGGCACCCGGAACGGTGACCGGGATCGGGCCGCGCTGCGGCACCTCGCGATGCGCGCGACGGACGGCGTCGACGTCCAGCGCCGCGGGGGAGCGTCCGCTCGAGTTGATCGCGACCATCTCGCCGTCGGGTTCCGCGACGACGGCGAAGAGGTCCCCGCCGACGCCGCACATGTGGGGGTAGACGACGGCGAGGGTGACGGCGGCCGCGAGCGCTGCGTCGACGGCGTTCCCGCCGCGCTCGAACGCCGCTGCACCGGCGTCGGTCGCCGCCGTGTGCGGCGTCGCGATCGCCCAGCGGTTCCCGTGCGCGGAGAGGTCCCTCGTCAAGGCGCGGAAGTCTGGCACGTCGGGCACCACCACGTCGTGCGGGCCTGCTCGCCGAGCTTCCGGTTCACGATCGGCGTTCCGCACCGCGGGCACGGTCGTCCGGCGCGGTCGTACACGGCGACGCCGTCGCCGTACGTCCGCCGTCGCCACTCGCGGAGGTTGGCGCGGAGCATGCGGTTCGCGGTCGAGTACAGGTCCCCGAGCGTCGCGTCGTCGACGTCGCCGAGGGGCGCGAACGGGTCGATGCGGCACGCCCAGAGGACCTCCGAGCGATAGACGTTCCCGATGCCGCTCGCGGGGCGCTGGTCGAGCAGCACCACGCCGATCGGCGTCGATGGTTCGACGAGGGCGCGGGTCCGTCGGACGACCTCGTCGAGGTCCGGCTCGGGGAGGCCCAGGTCGGGGCCGAGCGTCGACAGGACCGGATGTCGACGCAGCACATCAGGGCCGAGGAGCTCGACCGTCGGCGCCGATCGGCACACCGCAGCGGCACCCGCCGTGGCCAGGCGCGCCCACGTTCCCGGCCTCGTCGGGCGATCGCCGCTGCGGCCCGGGCCGACGACCCGCCACGACCCGGTCATCCCGAGATGCGTGTGGAGGGTCGTTCCACTGTCGAACGTGATCAGCAGGTGCTTGCCGCGCGCCTCGATCGACGCGATCGCGTCGCCGTCGCTCGGGCGCGGTCCTCGGACGCCGGGCGCGTCGAACGCGACGAGCGGCGCGTGGTCGAGGGCACGGCGCAGCGACGACGCCGCACGGTGGATCGTGTCTCCCTCGGGCATGAGTCGAGGCTACTCAACCGCTGGCCGTCGGATGCGACCGATCCCCCGGCTACGGACGCCAGCGGACGATCTCGTTGCCCGCGGCGTCGGCGATCCACAGGTCCCCGTCGGCCGATGTCGCGTCGGTGACCTCCATGCCGTCGATGCGCTCCAGCAACGAGGCGCCGTCGTGCGCGAACCGGAGCAGGACGTCGCCGTCGCACGGAGCGAACGGTGATCGCGCGCACGCCGCTTCAGAGACGACGACCCACACGCCGGAGCTGTCGACGGACTCCACGAAGGCCCAATGCGCCGGCCCCATCGCCGTGGTCGACGAGCCCGCCAGAGGCGTCATGCGAGCGACCGTGTTCGTGGACGGATCGATCGTGATCAGCACGAGCTCGCAGGCGTCCAGCTCCACGCGCGTATCCCGTGAGCCGTCGAGGGCGCGGCAGCCGATCGTGTACGCGCCGCGGCCGTCGGCGGCGATGTCGCCGGTGAGGTTCACGCCGGTGCGGATCTTGGCCGTGACCTCCTCCGTGATGGCATCGATACGGCGCACGGTCCCGTCGAAGTCGTCCACGACCCAGACCGTGTCCCACGCGGACGCGATCCCGATCGGCGTCTTCCCGACGGGAACGACGTTGACGGCCTGGGGGTCGAGCGTTCCGTACTTCATCGCGTCACCGGTGAAGCCGATCGTCCAAACACCGCCGCTCCCGATGTCGAAACCGCGAGCCGGAACCTGGTGCCGCCAGGCGATCTGCCCCGTCGCCGGGTCGACCTTGATCAGCTCCTCGCGGGTGGGCGAGAGCGCCCAGATCGCTCCGAAGCCCGCGCGGAGCTGGACCCACTGCCCGCCGGCGTCCTGACCGAGCGAGCGCCGGACCCACTCGTCGCCGCCGTCGATGTGACGCCCGACCAGCTCGGTGTTCCACCCCATCCCCTCGCCCATCGCGGACTGTTCGAGGGTCCACACCGATCCGTACGCGGCGACGGTCGCCATGGGAAGCGCCTGACCACCGATGGGGTAGATGTCGATGACGCTGCCGCTGGCGGGAGTCTCCTCCGAGAGTCCGGCGAGCGAGGACGCGATGGGGACCGCCACGAGGACGGCGAGCAGCAGCGCGAGGCACGCGGTGCCGACCGACAGAGCCGCGCGCCGCCGCGCCCGTCGAACGGCCACCTCGGGCGCCGGGGCGAAGGCCGGGATGTCGGCGGCGGCGTCGCCGAGCAGGTCGCGGAGGTTCCGCTCAGACACGGTGCGCCTCCTCTCCGTCGACGAGGTCGGCGCCGAGCACGTCGCGCATCGACGCCATCCCGCGGGCGACGAGCGAACGCACCGTCGCGGGCCGACAGCGGAGGATGTCGGCGATCGCGCCCTCGGGCTGGTCCTCGTAGTAGCGGAGGACGATCGCCGCGCGTTGCTTCGGTGGCAGCGCCGCGAGCGCCGCCATCACGGCGTGCCGGTCGGCGACGCCCGTCTCGGGACCCGCGACCGGATGGGGCGCGCGCTGCCGCTGCAGGTACCCGCGCTCGATGGCCCGGCGTCGGAAGTGGTTCTTCGACAGGTTCACGACGGCGCTCCGCAGGTACGCGTCGAACGCGTGTGGCGCCCGCAGGTGCGCGAGCCTGCCGGCGACGCGCACGAACGCGTCCTGCGCGATGTCCTCCGCGACGGTGCGATCTCCGGTGAGGAGGTACGCCAGCCGGACGGCCCGCGGTGCCGATGCTTCGTAGAGCTCGGCGAGCTTCCCGCTCGCCCGCTCACCGACCACCGGCACCACGGGTTCCGCCACGTCGACCTCGCGCGTTCCGGGCGCGGGCCCGCCCGCCACATCTTGCTCCTATCCCTCGTCGGTCGCCTCGCGGATCACGAGCTCGGCCTGCTGGCGCTTCTCCATCGCGTCGAGCTTCTGTTGGTCCCAGGCGCCGGGGCTGAGCGCGACCCGCGCCTCGGGGGCGGTCGGCCGATCGATCGCCGCGTTCGTGACGGCGCTTCCGATGCCGACGCCGATCACCGTCGCGACGGCGATCGCCGCGAACAGCCGGCGGCCGTCGACCCCGCGCCGCTGGAGCATGGTTCCCGTCGTGCTCATGGCGTACCTCTCCTTCCACCGTGCGTCGTGGCGTGCTGTCCTGTGGATCTCGGGGAGAGGAGGACGATCGATCGATCCGGTTCCTCGCCTCCCAGACACGCGAGCCGCCGAACCCGTTGCACCGATCTCGGAGAAGATTCGGCCCATGGACACGGCGCTGCTGATCGAGGTTCCCGAGGCCGAGCCGCTGGTCGGACGGTGGCGCGCGGCGCATGACCCGTCATCGGCGCTCGGCGTGCCGGCACACGTGACCCTGGTGTTTCCGTTCGTCGACCGCGAGCGCCTCGACGGCGACGTCGCGAGCCGCGTCGCCGCCGCGATCGAACGATCGGGCGTCGCGCCGTTCGACGTCCGGTTCGAGCGACCCGGCCGGTTCCCGGGCGTGGTGTACCTGGAGCCCGCCCCGGCGGAGCCGTTCCTCCGCCTGATCGGCGCGGTGGTCGACGCGTTCCCGGACCACCCTCCCTACGGAGGCGCGTTCGAGACGGTCGTGCCGCACCTGACGGTCGCGGACGATCCGGAGGCTGACCTCGACGCGATCGAGGCGTCCGTGCGGCCAGGCCTGCCGATCGTCGCACCTGTGCGCCAGGTCGCGCTGATGGCCGCGGCGCCCGCGGGCTGGACGACGCTCGAGCGGTTCCCGCTCGTCAGCCGCGGAGCGTGAGCGATCGCCGAACCCAGCGCCCGCTGACGATCGTGCACAGCGCTGCCATGACGACCTGCGTCGAACGATGTGTCTGATGCGAAGCGTATGCTACGGTGACGCGAAGTATGGGGGTACTCATGCAGATCCGCGACGTTCCCGACGACGTCCACCGGACGCTGAAGGCGCGAGCGGCAGCGTCTGGCACCTCGCTGTCCGAGTACGTACGGGACCTGCTCGAGCGCGCAGCGGCACGACCGACACCTGAGGAGCTCTCCGCCCGGATCGACGCTCGAGGCGCCGTCCGGCTGAAGGAGCCGAGCGAGCGCACGGTCCGCCGGATCCGCGAGCGCGGCGAGTGACCGTCATCGACACCTCGGCCGTGGTCGACCTCCTGATCGGCGAGGAGGCCGCCGGAGCCGTGCAGAGCTTGTTCCTCGACGAGCGAACGCTCGCGGCCCCAGATGTGATCGTGTTCGAGGTGTTGGCCGTGCTCAGGCGCCTGGTTCGGCGCGGGTCGATCGCACCCGAGCGGGCGACGGGAGCGATCGAGGACCTCGGCGACCTGTCGATCGAGACGTTCCCCTCTATGCCGCTCCGACGGCGTGCATGGGACCTGCGGGACAACTTCACGGCGGCCGATGGACTCTTCGTCGCTCTCGCCGAGCGCCTCGGCGAGCCGCTCGCGAGCAAGGATCGCGGGCTGCTCTCGTCGGCACGCGAGCACGCGGGGATCCCGACGGTTCCGATCGGGTGAACAGCCGTCAGCCGCGGAGCGTGAGCCCGCGGTACCCGTCGACGAAGCCGACCTCCCGCAGGCGGTCGGCCGACGGGTGATCGGTCGCCGGCACGCCGTCGATCTGCCGGAGCTCGACCCGCCGCAGACGGCCGTCCTTCACGAGCGCCGCGACGGCGTCGGGCCACACGCGATCGTCCGAACCGTCGAACGTCGCCAACGTGCGCCCGCCGCGCTCCACGAACACCGACGGCGCGCCGTCGACGAGCACGACGAACGCGCCGGCGCTGCGTGACGGCCGTCCGGTCGTCTCGGGCCAGGGGAGCGCGGCGCCGTACGGCTGCGCCGGATCGGCGGCGGCGAGCACCACCACGTCCTCGGCCTCGTCGTCCCGCCTCGCCCGCACGCGGTCGACGGCGCCCGGCAACGCGAACTGGGCCGCGCCGAGCCCGGCGACGAAGTAGCCGCGCCGAACCTTGCCCGCTTCCTCCATGGCCTTCAGGACGGGATAGACGGCGGCGAAGCCGCCGCTCGCGCTCTCGGCGAGCACCCCTTCGCGGGTCACGACG
>DATHTO010000068.1:0-9734 GCA_035463115.1 Actinomycetota bacterium
CGCGGCCTCGATGGTGTCGCTCACGGCGCTCGTCCTGTCGATCACGGCGGTCGTGGTCCAGCTGGCGATGGGCCAGTTCCGTCACGCGGAAACTGGCGAGCGTCCTGGATGACCTCGCCGAGGAGGCGCCGCCCGATCGTCGTCCCGCCGTGCGCAAGCGGATCGAGGCGCTGCAGGGCTAGTCAGGGGTCGCCGAACGCTCGAAGATGCCTCGGGCGATGAGGGTGATCGCGCGAGGGCGATGAGAGCGGTCGTCTACGACCGATACGGTTCGACGGACGTCCTGAGGGTCGCCGACGTTCCGATCCCGGAGCCGGACGCCGGATACGTGCGGGTCGCGGTCGCCGCGACGTCGCTCAACCTGAGCGACTGGGAAGGGCTCCGAGGAACGCCCCTCTACGCGCGCATCGGGGGGTTCCGCACGCCGCGCGTCCGAACCCTCGGCTCCGACATCGCCGGTCGGGTCGACGCCGTCGGGCGCGGCGTCACCCGGTTCCAGCCCGGCGACGAGGTCTACGGCGACAACCTCCGGCTGATGGGCGGCTTCGCCGAGTACGCGATCGCGCCCGAGTCGGCGCTCGCGCCGAAACCACCGGAACTCACGTTCGCCGAAGCATCGACGATCCCCCAGGCCGGCGCCATCGCGCTCCAGGGAACGGCGGGCCTCTCGGAGGGGACCCGCGTCCTCGTGAACGGCGGCGGCGGCGGATCCGGCTCGTTCGCGATCCAGCTCGCGAAGCGCCGCGGGGCGCACGTCACGGCGGTGGACAAGGCCGGCAAGCTCGATCACATGCGATCGCTCGGCGCCGACGAGGTCATCGACCACGAGCGCGACGATTTCACCCGGTCGGGGTCCTACGACCTGATCCTCGACCTGGTCGCCCAGCGGTCGGTGTTCGCCTACCGACGAGCCCTCGCCCGCGGCGGTCGCTACCGCATGGTCGGAGGCCCGGTTCCGACCCTGCTCGGGGTCGTGGCGCTCGGCTGGATCGTCGGCGGGCTCAGCGGTCGCCGGATCGGCTTGCTCGTCGTTCGCGAGGGACCCGCACACTTCGAGCCGCTCGCGGAGCTCTGCGTCGCCGGAGCGATCCGGATCGTGATCGACCGGACCTACGAGCTGGCCGAGGTGCCGGAGGCCCTCGCGCACGTGGGTGAGGGCCGTGCCCGTGGGAAGGTCGTCGTCGAGATCCGCTGAGGGCGACCCACCGGTACCGGCGGGGATCGGGCCGAGCCGCTACAGCAGACCGTTCGTCTCGAGGAAGCTACGGGCGACGCTGGGGATCTCCTCGCCGTCGATCACGACGTTTCCCACGAGCGCGGTCATCTCCTCGCTCGTCAGCCGTGCGCTCACCGCGTCGAGCACACGCCGGATCTCGGCGTCCGCCACCTCGGATCGGATCACCGGGGTGATGTTCTCCGCGTTCTGCAGGCCCCGGTCGTCGAGCAGGCGGACGAACCCGTTCTCCTCGATGCGAGGGTCGGTCGAGAACAGCAGCGCGATCTGCACCTCGCCGGTCCTGAGCGCCTCGACCGTCTGCGGTCCCCCGGCGTCGAGCGGCAGGAAGTCGTGGAACACGATCCCGTACGCCTCCTTCAGTCCGGCGAGGCAGAAGGGCCGCTGCGGACACTCGGGCGGCGCACCCAACGTCAACCGATCCG
Source organism: Actinomycetota bacterium (assembly GCA_035463115.1). GTDB lineage: Bacteria > Actinomycetota > UBA4738 > UBA4738 > HRBIN12 > BPGL01. Next base: position 1,660 of record DATHTO010000068.1, read on the forward strand.
CCACGGGCGCGAGCGAGCTCATCGTGGTCAGGCCCAGCTGTTGCGCCGTGTCGGCGTTCGCGACGAACTGGTTCGTGTCCTCAGCCGGCGCCGGCGTGAGCACCTCGACGCCGACCGGTTCCAGCGCGTCCTGCACGCGCGCCGCCGCCTCGGCCGGATCGTTCGACGGCTCGGCGTTCGGATCGACGAACAGCAGCAGGGACGACAGGTACTCGGGCTTGAGGTCGATCTGGCCCGATTCCAAGGCGCTCTGCGAGACCTCGCGCGACCGCAGGTCGAGTTCCCGCTCGACGGTGTAGCCGGCGTCCTCCAATACGAGCGCGTACATCTCGGCGACGATCTGGTTCTCCGCGAACGCGCCCGACACGCCGACGACGATCGTGCCGTCGGGCGCGCCGCTCCGGATGCCGCTCGGGTCGGTTCCGACGCATGCCGTGGCGGCGATCGGGAGCCCGAGCGCCACGGTCAGGAGCGCGGCGCGCGATCGGCGGCTCACGGGAGCGCCTCGGACCGGGCCCCTTCAGCCGATCGATCCGACCGCGGTCTCGCGGCCAGGCCGAGCAGCGCGCGGGCTCGGGTCCGCCCCTTCCCCTTGACGTCGAGGACCTGGGTCGGCCCGAACGCGTAGCGGTCGGTCCGTCCCTCGGCCATCGGCTCCGGGACGAGGAACCGACCGGCTTCACCCAGCTCCTCGAGCCGGCTCGCGAGGTTCACCGTGTCGCCCCAGACGTCGTACGCGAACTTGCGCTCACCGATGACGCCCGCGACGGCCGGCCCCGTCGCCGCTCCACCGCGCACCACGATCGGATCGCCCGACGGCCATCGGAGCTCGCCACATCCGTCGAGGATGTCGGCCGCCATGGCGAGGGCCGCCTCGGCGGTGTTCGACGCCGGCACGGGCGCGCCGGCGACGGCCATGTACGCGTCGCCGATCGTCTTGATCTTCTCGAGGCCGTGCTGGTCGGCGAGCTCGTCGAACCACCGGAAGAGCCGATCGAGCGCGGCCGCGAACTCCTCGGGCGTCGTGCGCGCCGCCTGTTCGGTCGATCCGACCGCGTCGACGAACACGACGCTCACCTCGTCGAAGGCCTGCGCGATCCGCTCACCCGTCGACGTCTTGAGCTGGTCCACGATCGCCGCCGGGAGGATGTTGCGGAGCAGCACGTCGGATCGGTTCCGCTCCTCGTCGAGCTGGCGCCGGCGGATGAACAGCTGCCGTGTGGACCGTTCCATCCAGTACGCCGCGATCGCCCCGAGGGCTCCGAACGACACGAGGTAGAGCGTCGCGAGCACCCGGCTGACATCGACGATGTACCGCGCCGCGAAGGCGTACGGGACGTACGCGGCGATGCCGACCAGCGTGATGAGCACCACGAGCACGAACCGCAACCGGAGCAACGTGTACGAGAACGCGGTGATGAGGATGACCCCCACGTATCCGTACTCCGCTGGCAACGTGAGCACGTTCGAGGCGTAGTACACCCACACGACGATCGTCACCACCGCGATCGCGACCGAGATCCACTCCCACAGGCGCCGGAAGATCGGCGTGTACGTGAGCCCGAAGCCGACGATCAGCACCGGGATGAACACGCCCCACCGGATCATCGCGTCGACCCGCTGATCCTCGAGGGCCAAGATGTGGGGCCGCAGCAGCACGCCCCACGCCATCCAGACCCCGATCCCGACGAGGAACGCGAAGCGCACGTTGCCGGAGTTGAGCTGGAACTGATCGGCCCGGAACGCCGACTCGAGCGCCGGGTCCCGGAACCGCAACCGCAGTCGCGCGAAGCGCTCCTCCATCATGCATCACCCATCCTACGGCGCGTCCTTCAGGGCGATGCGTACACGGCCCCCTCGCGGGCGAGCTCGATCGTGAGCGACGCGTCGGCTGCGGACCTGGCGTCGGCGAGCATCGCCTCGAGCTGCTCGTCGGTGTGCGTCGGATCGTGATGGAACAGGACCAGGCGACGCGCCCCAGCCCGGACGGCGAGCGTCACGGCGTGCTCGGGCGTCGAATGCCCCCACCCGAGGCGCCGCTCGTACTCCTCGCGCGTGTACTGACAGTCGTGGAACAGCACGTCGGCGCCACGCGCCAGGCCGAGCCCCGAGATCCACTCCGGTTCGATCGACGCCAGGTCGGCTCCGAGCGCGGGCTCGTGATCGGGGAGGTACGCGAGCGAGCGCCCGTCCTCCTCGATCCGGTAGCCGACCGACGGCCCGGGGTGCTTGATCATGGCCGCGCGGACCACGGCGGAACCGATCGTCCAGGGATCCGAGCCCGCCTCGTGGAACCGCGGCCGTGACGGAACGTCGCGCAGGTGCACCGGGAAGAACGGTGGCGCGAAGAACGGCGCCATGCGCTGCTGGAGGGAGCGGAGCGGCGACGGCGGGCCCCAGATGTGGAACTCGACGGACGCGTCCCAGAACGGATCGAAGAAGCGCAGCCCCTCGATGTGATCCGTGTGCAGGTGAGAGATCAACAGGTCGATCCGGTCCGGCCGCTCCGTCAGCGACGCGCCGAACGAACGGATCCCGGTCCCGGCATCGAGGATCGCCAGCGACCCGTCGGCGAGCTCGACCGAGACGCACGACGTCTGCCCGCCGTAGCGGATCGTGTCGGGCCCCGGCGCGGCGATCGTGCCCCGTGAGCCCCAGACCGTGACGCGCATCACGCTACCCCCGCGCCCGCGGGTCGCGTTCCCAGAAGACCGCGATCGCGCCCACCGTCACGTCGGGCCGCATCTGCAGGGGGAACGCCGTCACCTCGATGTCCCGGCCGGCGCCGTCGCCGCCGGTGATGTGCATCGCGCGATGCGCCGGCCGCCCCTCGCGGAACGCGATCCCGAGCGGCAGCTCTTCCAGCGGGATCGGCCGCCCGTCGGGGTCGGTCGGATCCCAGCCGGTCGCCCATCCGCCGGCGCGGAGCTCGTCGGACTCGGCGTAGGTCATGCCGAGCACCGGCTCGGCGGCCTCGTTGAAATACACGAGCGTGCCCTCGCCGTCGACGACGAAGCTCGGCGTCGCGAGCCGCGACGTCAGGTCGCGAGCCAGGATCAAGATCAGGTCGCGCTCCACGTGCTCCTCGCGCACGCCTTGACCGTACGAGGTGAGGTTCCGGCAGCGCAAGGCGAGGAGGTCGGGCCGAGCCGGTAGCCTCTGGGTCGCCGATGGCTCGCACGCCGTTCGTTCCGAAGGCCGCCCTGAAGCAGGTGCTGATCGCGGGCGCGACCGTGTCACCCGACGGGGCGTCGATCGTGTACGCGAAGCGCACGATCGAGAAGGGCAAGGAACGCTCGCGGCTCTGGCGCGTCCCGGTCGACGGCGGCCGGCCCGAGCGCCTCACCACGGCGGCCGCGAGTGATGCGGAACCACGGTTCTCCCCCGACGGTCGATCGATCCTGTTCACCTCGGACCGGCGCCACGACGACGAGCCGAGCGGGCCCAAGGGCGCGGAACCGAAGACCCAGCTCTGGGTGCTCCCGGTCGCCGGAGGAGAGCCCCGCAGGCTCGCCCCGCTCCCCGAGGGCGCAAGCGGCGGGATGTGGTCGCCCGACGGCGCGCGCATCGTGTGCCTCGGGCCGTCCGGCGAACAGCGGTTCCTCGTGGGCAAGCCCGACGATCAGGTCGCCAGGCGGATCACCTCGTTCACGTGGCGACTCGACGGCGAGTGGATCCGGGACCAGTTCACGAGCGCCTGGGTCGTGCCGGCGTCCGGAGACGGCAAGCCGATGCGGGTCACGGCCCCCGACGTCGAGGTCTCACGGGCGTTCTGGTCGCCAGACGGCAGCCGGGTCGGCTTCCTCGCCGACCGGTCGGACGGCGCCTGGTCCTACGAGGCACCGACACCGTGGTCGGTGCCGGCGAGCGGCGCAGGCACGCCGCGCAGCCTCGCCGACTTCGACGGGTTCGCGATCGCGGCGACGTGGACGGGTCCGCGCGAGGTCGTCTTCACCGGAACGACCGAGCGCGCCGTCCCGTGGCGCAACGTCGACCTCTTCATCGCCGAAGGCACGACCGTCCGGCGTCTCGCCCACGACGACGTCGTCTCGTTCCAGGGCCTGACATGGAGCGAGCTCGCCCCGCTGATCGACGAACCGGGACCGATCGCATGGGGCGACGGTCGGTACATCGTCCTCGGTCACGCGCTCGGCAGCACCGGCGCGTACGTCGTCGACCGGGAAGGGCGTGCGACGGCGCTGACCGAGCCGCGGCTCGAGGTCGCCGGCGTCGCCGCCGGAGGAGCACGACTCATCGCGATCGCCTGCGACCACGGCGACGCCGCCGAGGTCTACGAGCTCGATCCGGACGAGCCCGGGCGAGCCCGTCGCATCACCCGCGACGGTGCTCGGTGGTTCGCGCCGTTCCACCACGCGACGACCGACGAGGTGAGCGTGCCGCGGGGTCGCGGCCGCGACGTGCAAGCGTGGTTCACGCGCGCCAGTGGACGCCGAGGCACGACGCGTCGGCCGCTGGTCCTGCACGTGCACGGTGGCCCGTACAGCGCCCAGGGCCCGACGCCCCTGTTCGGGGATCTGGTCCTCGCCGACGCGGGGTTCCACGTGCTGTCACCCAACCCCGCGGGCTCGACGGGGTTCGGTGAGGACCACGCCCGATCGCTGCACGGGCGCTGGGGCGTGCCCGATGGCGCCGACCTGATGGCCTCGATCGACTGGGCGGTGTCCGAAGGCCTCGCCGATCCCGATCGCATCGGCGTGCTCGGGCTCTCGTACGGAGGCTTCATGGTGCATCGCCTGCTCGGCGAGCACCCCGGTCGGTTCCGGGCGGCGGTGAGCGAGAACCCGTTCACGATGGCGTTGGCCGATCTCGGAGCCGGCGACTCCGGGCACATGATGGAAGAGGAGACCGGCGTGGGCGCGTGGCCGACCGACCTCGAGGGGTGGCTCGCGATCTCGCCCGCGATGCGCATCCATCGGAACACGGCCCCACTCCTGCTGCTGCAGGCCGACCACGACGTCCGCTGCCCGCCCGTCCACAGCGAGATCGCGTTCGCGATCCTCCGGAAGCGAGGCATGACCGTCGAGATGATCCGCTATCCCGAGGAGTCACACATCATGCTCGCGATCGGCCGGCCGGACCGCCGCGTGGACCGACTCGAGCGCATCCTCGGGTGGTTCTCGGCACACCTCTAGCGGGCGGTCGGCGACGGGGGTCTCCGAATACCATGCGGCGCACATGACACCGGAGAGGGTCCGCCGGGCGAACCGCAGGGCGCTGCTCGTCGAGCGCACGGGCCTGACGCCGTTCCTGAGCCGGACCTTCCTGGCGCTGCTCGTCATCCTGATCACCTGCCCGCTGCTCCTGTGGCTGTTCGAGCGCGGGGCGAACCCCGACATCCGGACCCTGCCGAACGCGTACTTCTGGATGTGGCGGACCCTGATGGAGCAGGGTTCGCCGCTCGAGTTCCGCACCGCCGGCGGGTGGCTCGTGTCGTACCTCGTCGTGATCGTCGGTGTGGGGCTCGTCGCGACGGGGACCGCGGCGATCGTCTCGAGGTTGGTCGATCTTCTCCTACGGAGGCAAGCCGGTATGCATGCGACGCGCGTGTCCGATCACGTCCTGATCTGCGGATGGAACTCGCACGCCCGCACGATCGTCGACGAGCTGCGAGCGGCGGACGGCGGCGACCGTCGGCCGATCGTGATCCTCGCCGACCTGGCGTCCTCGCCGGTGGATCTGCCCGACACCGTGTTCGTGCGCGGCGACCCCGCTCGTCGTGACGACCTCGCCCGCGCGGGCCTCGAACGAGCGGCCACGGCGATCGTGCTCGCCGACGACACGCGTCCGTCGTCGTCGCCGAACGACATCGACGGCAAGACGCTGCTGACCGCCCTGGCGATCGAGAGCACCCGACCCACGTGCTACACGTGCGTCGAGGTGCTGCTCGCGGAGAACGTCGAGCACTTCCGTCAGGTCGAGGCCGACGAGCTGATCGTCAGCGGCGAGGTCGCGAGCTTCCTGCTGGCGAGCGCGGCCACCGACCACGGCGTGAGCCGGATCGTCGGCGATCTCCTCACGCACGATCCCGTGCGGGGCCCCGACAACCTCAGCTCGATCGCACTGCCGGGGTCGCTCGAGGGCGCCCGCTTCATCGATGCGCTCGTCGAGCTCAAGCGGACGAAGGCGGCGATCGCCGTCGCGGTCGTCGGCGCGGACGGCACGGTCGACGTGAATCCCTCGGCCGAGCGGACGCTGACCCAGGGCGACCGCATGCTGGCGATCATGCGGGAGCGCTGAAACGTGTTCCCACGTGTTCGACACCTGACCTTTCGGCGGAGAGAATGACCACCCATGGACGGATGCGCCCGCGAGATGCCACCGGCACGATGTTCGTGACCCGCGTCTGCGATCTACCGCTCGAGGAGGAATCGATGTCTCGCACCGCTGCGTCGAGGCGGAGGGCCCCGGCATGAAGGCGTGGCAGTCGTTGATGCACATCGTGCGGCGCCATCCGAGCTTCACGCCACATCCGATGTGTCGCCGGTGCCAGGACCGCCGGGACCGGGAGTACCGGGCGTACCTGCGCGAGAACCGCTCGGATCCGCTCCAGAACGCCTGAGGCACCAGGCTCGCGTCGTCCGGGCTCGCTGGGTCGGATCGTCCCTGACTCGATCCGGAGGCCGCACCGGGGTGGCGTCGTATGACCGTGCTGCGACGACAGACCTGTCAACAACCTCACAACATCGACGGCGTCTGGAGTCGTGAACGTGTTGACAGGTCGACGTCCGGAGCCGGCGGGGATCGCGCACCCCTGTTGCGGGGCTCAGGCTGCTTCGACGTGGAGGTAGTCCCACGTCGCCGGGAAGGGCGGCGCCGGCCCGGTCGAGGTGGAGATGATGCCGACGGCGAGGCCGGTCGTCGACGACGTGAGCCACGACGACGGGATCGCGACGGGGTTCCCCATCTTGATCTCGGCCGCCAGCGGCGTGCACCCACTCGACCCGGCGTCGCACGGCTGCGCGAAGCCCTGCACCGTCCCGTTCGACGGGTTCACCACCAGCCGGAGCTCGACGTAGTCGGGTCCGGGCAGCGTGATGCTCTTGTTGCGGCCGACCGACTTCGCGTCGCCGATCTCCTTCCACAGATGGACCTGCTCGGGCGTGCCGTCCTTACCCTTCAGCACGAGTTTGACGAAGTTGTGCTGCGTGCCGTCGCCGATCACGATCCCCATCTGCTGGCTCGCCCCCGGCGATATCCCGGAGAAGGGATTCACGATGCTGGTCGACACCTCGAAGGTGCTCGACGGAGCGTCGACGCCGAGCTGGAAACCGTACTGCTGGCTGTTCTTGCCTCCGGTCGCGTCACCCGCCGGCACGTCACCGACGGTCAGGACGCCGGCCGCGCCGCCCACGACGATCCCGGTCTCGCTGAACTGGTTCCGGTAGCTCGTGGACCCGTTCATCATCAGGCCCGTGAACCCGGTGTTCGCGAGGCGACCGGCGGGCGGAGCGTCGTTCTCCCACGAGAGCACGACCGGCAGGGACCTGTTCGCGCCGTTCGTCGCGTCGATCGCGAACGGATCGGTGAGGTCGGGACGTCCGTCGTTGTCGTCGTCGGCGTCGTTGAGATCCGACGTCCCGTCGCCGTCGTTGTCGGGCGGGGTCGACGCCGACGAGCAGGGGTTCGTTCCGTTGTCGATCTCGTCGGCGTTGTCGTATCCGTCGTTGTCCTCATCGATCGAGGCGTTGTCCGCGCCCGTGCACGTTCCGCCGCTGCCGCCGCCGAAGTCGTTGGGCTCCAGGACGTGGATCTTGTTCGAGTTGAACCCGGCGATCCAGATCGTGCCGGGGAAGGCTTCATTCGCCCCCATCGTCGTGATGTCGAGCGGCTTCACCGGCGTCGGCGTCGAGAACGTCGCGAAGTTGTCGTCCCGGAGGGTGACGGCGCCGCCGCTCGAGTTCAGCTGGATTCGCACGATCTTGCTCGGTCCGTAGGCCGCGAGCACGAGGTCGCCCTTCATCGCGCCGCCGAAGTTGTTCGTCGTGTACTCCGCGATCCCGTTCGAGGAGTTCGGGAGCAACGAGATGGACGTCGTCTCCGAGGTCTTCGACCCA
>DATHTO010000069.1:0-1537 GCA_035463115.1 Actinomycetota bacterium
GGACGCGCGGACGTTCGCGTATCCCTTCGGTGCGTTCGATCAGACGGCGAAGGACATCGTGCGATCGTGCGGGTACGGCAACGCCCGGACCGGCGGCGGTCTGTCGCCGAGCGGACCGTTGTTCGCCGAGCCCATGCCTCCGCGCGACTTCTTCGCGACGCGCGCGTACGTCCCGTCGGGCGCCGCGTCGTTGTCGAGCCTGCAGACGCTCGTCTCGAATGCCGCCGGCGGTGGCGGATGGGCGCAGATCGTGCTGGGCAAGGTGTGTTCGCAAGCGCTCGACCCGGCGTCGTACCCGACGTGCGCCAAGGGCTCCTACATCGAGCTCGCCACGCTGCAAGCGTTCGTGACGTGGGTGTTGAAAGCCGGGCAAGCGGGCGGCGCACCTGCCGGGACGACGTTCGCGTCGGTGAAGAGCGCGGTCATCGCCGCCGACGCGACCGCGCCTGCCTCGACGATCACGTGCGAGGGCACGACGTGCGGCTCGGCCCCTTACGTCGGTCACGCGAACGTGGCTCTCGCCGCCACCGATGCCGGCTCGGGTGTCTCGACGATCCGCTACACGACCGACGGCACGGCACCGACGACGTCGAGCCTCGAGTACGCAGCGCCCTTCAAGGTGACCTCGACGACGACCATCGCGTTCCGCGCGTACGACGTCAGCGGGAACGCCGAACCGGTCCGGTCGCAGAACATCACGATCGATCCCGCGCCGACGTCCGACACCACCGCGCCGACCACGTCGATGTCCTGCGATGGAACGGCGTGCGGATCGGCCGCGTACCCGTCTCGGGTCTCGGTGAGCCTGAGCGCCACCGACGCCGGCGGCGCGGGCGTCGATGAGACGTACTACACGCTCGACGGCTCGACGCCGACCACGGCGAGCACGCGCTACGGCGGTCCGTTCCTCGTGACGCGATCATCGGTGGTGACGTTCTTCTCGACGGACCGGGCCGGGAACGCCGAGCAGCCGCGGTCGACGACCGTCTACGTCAACGGAGCGCCGACCCATGTCGCGATGACATGGGACGACGGCACGATCAGCCAGTACGAGCTGGGGTTCAAGCGTGCCTTCGAGCCGCACGGCGTGCACACGACCTTCTACGTGAACTCGGGGACCCTCGGTCGCGACGCCCGCTACATGACGTGGGCAGACGCCGCGGCGGTCGAGGCGAGCGGGAGCGAGATCGGCGGTCACACCTACGATCACGTGATCGTCAAGGGCCTCGACGCCACGTCGATGAACCATCAGATCTGTGACGACCGCGCCGAGCTGCTCGCCCATGGTCTGCACCCCACCGGCTTCGCGTATCCGGAGGGGGCGTTCGACGCCGCCGCCGCGTCCGCCGTCGAGGGCTGCGGCTATGCGACCGCCCGAACCGCCGGCAGCATCACGCTCGGTGGGCCGATCTACGCCGAGACGCTCCCACCGAAGAACGCGTATGCGATCCGCGCGTGGTCGACGCCGAGCGGCCCCGCGATGACGCTCACCGATCTGCAGGCGTTGGTGTGGAACGCGTCGTCGCGCGGCGGCGGT
>DATHTO010000070.1:0-1540 GCA_035463115.1 Actinomycetota bacterium
ACGTCGCGCCGACGAGGCTGACGACCGCGGCCGCGACGACGAGCGCCGAGCTGAAGAGGTTGTCCCAGCCGCTCCCCGCGTCGTCGCCGACGAAGAGCGACGTGGCGTAGCTTCCGAACGAGACCGCCACCATCGAGCAGACGATCACGATCGCGGCCGCGTATCCGAGCCAGGATGCGATCCCGACGAGCCTCCCGTTCCCGAAGCCCTGGACGAGGTACGCGATCAGGCCGCCCGAGGAGGGATAGCGGACGCCGAGCTTGACCACCGTGTAGCCGAGCAGGGCGGCGACGATTCCCGCGATCATGAACGAGAGCCACACCGCGGCGCCGGCGACCGCACCGGCCTCGCCGAGGAGCGCGAAGATCCCCGCTCCCACCATCGCGCCGACGCCGAGAAACGCTGCGCCGCGCACGCTCATGGCCTGCGTCCCCTCGGCGCGTTCGGCCGGCGCGTCGCTCACGGGCCGTCTACTAGCTGAAGAACAGCCACGCGATGCCGATTCCCACGAGCGCCGTCACGATCCACGCAATCTGGAGCGGGAGCTGGAACGAGTGGTCGACGACGCGCTTCCCGAGTGTCGTCGTGCCGGTCTCGTCCTGCTGCGCCGCCGCGATCTGGGTGCCGTTCGCCGGGAAGAAGAGGACGCCGGCGACGGCCGTCCACATGGCGATCATGTACGCGGGCCCGATGCCGAGCGCGAGCCCGAGCGGCACCATGGTGCGCGTCGCGGCCGACTGGCTCGTCGTCAGCGCGGCGACGAGGAAGATCGCGACCGCGATCATGAACGGCCAGTTCTCCGCGAGGCCGCCGAGCGCCGTCACGATCGCGTCCTCGTTGGCGGCGATGAACGTGTCGGCCATCCAGGCGATGCCGAACAGCGCGATCATCGCCACCATCCCCGACTTGAAGATCGGCGCGTCGACGATCTCGCCCGGCTTGACCGCCGCGAGCAGGAGCATCAATGCCGCGCCGGTGAGCATGACCATCCCGATGACGAGCGCGATCCGACCCTCCGCCGGGTCGTTCGCACTGTCCGGGTCGCGCTCGCAGACCATGTCCAGGTGGCCCTGAAGGACGACGACGGGCGCCGACTCGCGGCCCGCCGTCGCGGGCACCCGCACGACGAGGTTGCCCGCGTCGTCGCGCCGGAGCTCGAAGCCGTTCTCGTCGGCCCAGCGGACGACGTGCTCGGTCACGGCCGTCTCGTCGCGCGACGGGCGCGCGATCTGCGTCAGGGCCTCGCAGTGCTCCCAGAAGGAGCGGGGCTCGAGGTCGACGAGTGCGGGGGCGGTGGCGTGCATCGGGTTCCCCGAGAGGCCGGCTCGGTCGGGGCGGAGGATGCCCACGCGCGTGCCGGCCGGTCGTCCCCCGGGGGCTTGACTCACCCGGGTGAACGTCCGGCGCGGCCGCGCTTCGGCGTCCTCAGTCGGCGGGAAGCGGCCTGCTGAGCGCCCAGATCACCCACACCCCGAGGGCGATCATGAGCAGCGACCACCACGGGTAGTAGGGCAGGAAGAAGAAGTTGACGAGGATGCTC
>DATHTO010000071.1:0-40210 GCA_035463115.1 Actinomycetota bacterium
AGGACCAGGTCGGCGAGCGGGAGCTGCCCCGCGAGGAGCGCCTCGCCGACGATCTTGTCGACCGCGTTGTGACGTCCCACGTCCTCGCGGACCGACACGAGCTCCCCCTCCGGGGTGAACAGGGCGGCGGCGTGAAGCCCGCCGGTGCGGTCGAAGACGGGTTGGCGCGCGCGCAAGGCCTCCGGCAGCGCGGTGACGACCGCGGCGTCGACGACCGGGCCCGGCCCGAGCGGTGCGCAGTGGACCTCGACGTCGTCGAGCGTCGCCTTGCCGCAGATCCCGCAGGACGAGCTCGCGGCGAACGATCGCTGGTTCGTCGACGGGTCGAACGGCCGCGTGAGCTCGACGGTCACGACGTTGTAGTGCTGCTCCTCGGGCGCGAGGTCCTCGCAGTAGCTGACGCGCTCGACGTCGTCGCGGCCGTCGATCAGCGCCTCCGTGAACAGGAAGCCGACGGCGAGCTCGAAGTCGCCGCCCGGCGTCCGCATCGTCACGCCGACGGACACGGGCTCCTGCCCGGGGCCGTGGGCACGGATCTCCATCGGCTCCTCGGCCGCGAGGACGTCCGGGCGCTCGCTCGGCGTCCCCGTACGGACTGCGACGGTGCGCACCCGCGCGACGCTGCGGCGGAGGGGGACGGGCTCGGCCATGGGGTCATCTTCCCACGGGCCCGCACGGTGACGAAGGGTGGCTCCTCGCTCCGCGGCCGAGGGGTAAGCTCACGCGGTTCCTGAACGACGAGTCAAACGAGCGGAGGCGCCGGATGAAGAGCGGGCTGGAGATCGCGCAGGAGGCCGTCCTGCGGCCGATCGTCGAGGTGGCCGCGGAGGCGGGCATCGCGGAGGACGAGCTCGAGCCCTACGGCCGGTACCGCGCGAAGGTCGATCCCGCGATCCTCGACCGCCTGGCCGACCGTCCCGACGGCAAGCTCATCATCACCACGGCGATCACGCCCACGAAGGCGGGCGAGGGCAAGACGACGACGTCGATCTCGCTCACGCAGGGTCTCGGCCGGGTCGGGAAGCAGGTGATGCTCTGCTTGCGCGAGCCGTCGATGGGGCCGGTCTTCGGCATCAAGGGCGGTGGCAGCGGCGGCGGCTACGCCCAGATCGTCCCGATGGAGGAGATCAACCTCCACTTCAACGGCGACTTCCACGCGGTGACGGCGGCACACAACCTGCTCGCGGCCGCGCTCGACGCGTCGCTGTACCACGGCAACGAGCTCGGCATCGATCCGAGCACGATCACGTGGCCGCGGACCCTCGACGTGAACGACCGGGAGCTCCGCTACACCGTCGTCGGGCTCGGGGGCCGCGTGCACGGCATCCCGCGCGAGAACCAGTTCGTGATCACCGCGGCCTCCGAGATCATGGCCGTGTTCGCCCTCGCGTCGGACCTCCGCGACCTCCGCGACCGCCTGGGGCGGATCGTCCTCGCGGAGACGGGCGACGGGAAGCCGGTCACCGCGGAGGACCTGCGCGTCGCGGGCGCGATGACGGTGATCATGAAGGACGCGATGAAGCCGAACCTCGTGCAGACGCTCGAGGGGCAGCCGGTGCTCGTGCACGCGGGTCCGTTCGGCAACATCGCGCACGCGAACAACTCGATCGTCGAGGACCGCGTGGCGCTGAAGCTCGCGGACTACGTCGTCACCGAGGCCGGCTTCGCGAGCGACCTCGGGTTCCAGAAGTTCTGCGACATCGTGTGCCGGCTCGGCGGGTTCGCGCCGAGCGCCGCGGTGCTCGTCACGACGGTTCGGGCGACGAAGTCGCACGGCGGCGTGCCGTTCGACGAGCTCGTCACCGAGGACCTCGACGCTCTGCGGCGGGGCATCGACAACCTCGCCGCACACATCGGGATCGTCCGCGAGTACGGCTTGCCCTGCGTCGTGTCGATCAACAACTTCCCGACCGACACCGACGCCGAGATCGAGCTGATCCGCGAGCTCGCGACGGGCGCCGGCGCCGAGACCGTCGTCGTGAACCGCGCGTTCGCCGAAGGCGGCGCGGGGGGGACGGAGCTCGCCGACGCCGTCGTCGCGGCGTGCGAGAAACCGAACACGTTCCACCAGCTGACGCCCGACGGAACGTCGGTCGCGGACCAGATCGAGGCGATCGCGACGAGGGTCTACGGCGCCGACGGCGTCGACTTCCTTCCGGCGGCGCTGAAAGACCTCGCCCGGATCGAGGAGCTCGGCTTCGGTGCGTATCCCGTCTGCATGGCGAAGACGCACCTGTCGCTCAGCCACGAGCCCACGCTGGTCAACCGTCCGACCGGGTTCCGGCTGCCGATCCGCGGGCTCGTCCCGAGCGCGGGCGCAGGGTTCATCGTCGCGCTCTGCGGCGACATGCAACGCATGCCCGGGCTCGGCAAGGCTCCGAACTTCACCGAGGTCGACATCGACGCCGACGGGCGAACGGTCGGCTTGTTCTGACGCCGCGGATCACGCCGGCACGGCGAGCTGCGTGCGTGCCCGTGTGCCACCGGTGATCGCGGCCGCGACCCCGAGCGTGACGTACACGCCACCGGTCACGTACCGCCGGCGCCGCGCGAAGCTCGGCCGCTCGCGGAGCCACGAGCCGAGCCGAGACGCGAGCAGGGCGTAGCCGCCGTCGGTGCACAACCCGAGCAGGACGAACGTCGTGCCGAGAACGAACAGCTGGATCCACGTCGCTCCCGCGTCGGCGTCGACGAACTGCGGCAGGAACGCCAGGAAGAACAGGCCGGTCTTCGGGTTGAGCACGTTCACGACGACGCCCTGCCGGAAGGCCTTCCACAGATCGCCACGGGTGATCGGTTCCGGTTCGTTCCCGTGGACGGGCGCGGCGTGGTCATCGTTCCGGAGCCACGTGCGGATCCCGATCGCGATCAGGTACCCGGCGCCGAGGTACTTGAGGGCCGAGAACGCGAGCGCCGACGATGCGATGACCGCGGACACGCCGAGCGTCGCGGCGAGGACGTGCGCCATCGTGCCGAGGCCGAGCCCTGCGACCGATGCGAGGCCGGCCGCGCGGCCCTGGTCGACGCTCCGCGCCACGAGGTACGTCACGGCCGGCCCCGGGATCAGCAGGACGCCGAGCGACGTGACCGCGAACAGCGCGAGGGTCTCGGGCGACGGCACGCGCGGAGGATACCCACGCCGTCGTGGCGACCGCTACGGGAGCGTCCGGAGCTTGAAGGCGGTCTCCGACTGCACGAGCAGCTCGTCGGCACGATCGCGCAACGTCTGCGCGGCGTCGATGAGGTCGTCGCGCTGGCGGTCGTCCTTCAGCGACGCCGCGTTGATCAACACGTTCGCGATCGCGCACCGAGCGGCGGCGTAGAGCGCGATCGCGCCGCAGTAGCCGTCGGACGACGCCTGCGGGTTCCCGAGCGCCGTCGCGTCCTCGGCGAGCGGCAGCAGGTCGACCGCCGCGCGAGCGACCTCGAGCGGCACGCTCGCGGCCTCGACGTACCCCCGCTGGATCGCGGTCGCACGGACCGCCCGCTCGTCGTCGGTGTCCTTCGGCATCCTGATCGCCTGGATCACGCCGTCGAACGCGTGCGCGTCCTCGTCGGCGAGCTCGAGGAAGCGGGCCCGAGCCGCGTCGGCCTGCGCGATCAGATCCCGCATCCGGAGCTCGACGTCGTCGAACCCGTCACGGCCGACCGTCAGGCGGCCCGTCATCGCCAGCAGGCCGGCGCCCGCGGCGCCGCTCAGTCCGGCGACGGCCCCCCCACCCGGCGTCGCGTGATCCGACGCCAGGACCGCGAGCCAGTCGCCGATCGTGTTCCCTGCCGTGGTTGCCTCGTCGCTCATCGCTCTTCCTCCAGGAGTCGTTCGAGGATCTGTCGGTCGGGATCGAAGCCACGGAGACGGACGTGCTCGGCGACGGCGTCGGGAACCGCCGCCGCGGGCGCGAGCCCGACGATCTCTGCATCGAGGACCTCGAGCCCACGGTCGGCGGCGTGCGCCGCGACGGCGTCGAAAGCCTCTCGGACACCGGTCGTCGCGTGGTCGACGAGGTTCATCGACACCGTGACGGCGTCGCGGTCCGGCACCGCGAACCCGATCGCCCGTACCGCGCGCAGTCCGCCGTTGGACTCGCGCACGGCCCTCGCGATCGCCTCGGCTGCCGACGCGTCGTCGCCCGTGAGGTAGATGTTGAACGCGACGAGCGGCATGCGCGCGCCGACCGCGACGGCTCCGGCGGCTCCGAGGTCGTGCGGTCCGAGGTCCGGCAGCCGCTCGCCCGCGGCGACCGCGTCACGCACCCCCTCGTAGCCGCCCCGCCGGACGTCGGCGAGCGATCGCCGTTCGGGAGCCGTGGCGGCCTCACCGTAGAAGTACACCGGCAGGCCCAGCGTGTCGGCGAGTTCCGCCCCGGTCGCCCTCGCGAGCGCGACGACGTCGTCCATCCCGACGCCGCGGACCGGCATGAACGGCACGACGTCGACGGCGCCCATCCGAGGATGCGCGCCGCGGTGCTCGCGGAGGTCGATCCGTGCGACGGCGATCGCCGCGCCCGCGAGCGCGCTGCGACGCACGGCGTCGGCCGAGCCGATCACCGTGGTGTCGAGGCGGTGATGCTCCGCGTCGGCTTGACGGTAGACGAGGCGCGCGCCCGGCACCTCCAGGGCGTCGCAGATCGCGTCGATCACGTCGTCGCGTCGACCCTCGCTGAAGTTCGGCACGACACCGACGATCGGCGCCGCGCGCTCGGCCTCGCCCATCCCGGAAGGATAGGGCCAGGCCGAGCCCCGGCCTCAGATGCGCGGCCTCAGATGCGCGGCCTCAGCTGCGCGGCTTCTGCTTCTGGGGGTCGTAGAGCGAGAGCACGTCGACCGTCGCCGGCGCCGTCCCGCCCTCGACCGCCACCTCGACCTTCTCGCCGTCGTCCGCGGCGTCGGCACGCAGGATCGCCAGGCCGATCGTGCCCAGTCGAGGGCTCGCCGCGGGCGAGGTGACGGTGCCCACGGGCTCGCCGTCCTTCGTGACCTCGGCGCCCGCCTCGGGCGGCGCGTCGGCCTCGATCCGGAGCGTCTTGAAGCGGCGCTGCGGCGCCTGACCCACCTCGGCGAGCGCCTTCGCCCCGACGTTCTCCGTGTCGGTCTTGATGAAGCGGTCCATCGAGAGATCCCACGGCGACGTCTCGCCCGGCTGGTAGTCGACGGCGATGATGATCAGGCCGGCCTCGACCCGTGCCAGGTCGACGGCGTCGAGGCCGAAGGGGGTTCCGCCGGCCTCGACGAGCGCGTTCCAGACGCCTCCGATCGACGCCGGATCCGTCACCACCTCGTAGCCGAGCTCGCCGCTGAAGCCGGTGCGGAGCACGAGCGCGTCGGCGCCGGCGACCTTCATCGGTTCCGGCGAGAAGCGGAACCATCCGAGCGACGAGAGGTCGCCCTCCGTGACGCTGCCGAGCACGTCGCGCGACGTCGGGCCCTGGATCGAGATCATCGGGTTCTGCTCGGTGACGTCCTCGACCGTGGCGTCGAGGTCCCCACCCGATTCGCGGAACCAGTCCTCGAGACCGGCGGAGTTGATCATCACCCAGAAGCGGTCGTCGGCCAGCTTGTACGTGTTGCCGTCGTCGACCATCGTGCCGTCGGCGTTCACGAAGGCCGAGTACCGCACCTGTCCTACCTGCATCGTGGACAGGTCGTTCGTCGCGCGACGCTGCACGAACCGCCCGGCGTCGGGACCGCGGACCTCGTACTTGATCGTCGAGAACAGATCCCACAGGCCGGTCGCCGTCCGGATCGCCTCGTACTCGCGCAGCACGTCGTCGGAGAACTTCATGGCCCACGGCCAGCCGTCTTCCCAGTAGAACTCGGCGCCCGCAGCCTCCTGCACCTCATGGAGCGGGGAACGTCGGTCGGTCATGTCGTCTCCTCTACGGATCGGTGTCGCCGTCACGGCATCGTGACGGTCACGAACGTGGACGTCGCTTGTCGGGGTCGTGGATCGCGAGCACGTCGATCGTTCCGGCGATCGCGCCACCCTCGGCGTCGATCTCGACCTTCTCGCCGTCGATCGCTGCGTCGGTGCGGATGATCGCGAGCCCGATGGTGCCGTAGCGGGGGCTCTCGGCCGGCGACGTGAGGACGCCGACATCCTCGCCGTCCTTGCGGAGCGTCGATCCGTACTCGGGCAGGACCTCACCTTCGAGACGCACGGTCTTGAACCGGTTCGGCGGATCGGCCGCGATCTCGCGGAGCTTCTCCTTGCCCATGAACTCCCCGGCCGCGTCGAGCTTCACGACACGATCGAGGCCGAGGTCGTACGGGCTGCGCTGATGCGCCTCGTAATCGTAGTCGGTGACGATCATGCCGGTCTCCACACGCACCGGCTCGATGATGTCGACGCCGTAGGGGGTCGCTCCCGCGGCTTCGACGGCCTCCCAGAGCTGGAGCGCGTGCTCGGGCGACAGGAACACCTCGTACCCGAGCTCACCGCTGAAGCCGGTCCGCGACAGCCACACCGGCACCCCTCCGAACGTCACCTGCTCGGGGAAGAACGTGAAGTACCGCAGCTCGTCGACCGGCGCGTCGGTGAGGCCGCGGACGAGGTCCCGGCTCTTCGGGCCCTGGATCTGCATGCTGGGGAGCTCGGGCGCGATGTAGCGGATGCCGACGTCGAGGCCCTTCGATGCGTCGGTGAAGTAGTCGAGGCGATCGTCCCCGTTCGTGCAGACCCACAGATGGTCCGCGGCATGCCGGTAGACCGTGCCGTCGTCGATCAGGAGCCCGTCGTCGTCGACGAACGCGCCGTACCGGACCTGACCGTCGCGCATCCCGACGATGTCGTTCGTGTTGACGCGCTGCGCGGCCTCGATCGCGTCGCCGCCGCGGAACTCCCACTTGTTCAGCGGTGACAGGTCCCACATCCCGACGCCGTCGCGGACCGCCCGGTACTCCGCATCGGTGTCGCCGTAGTTCGTGGCCCAGAACCAGCCGGCTTCCTCCATGAAGCCGGCTGCCTTCGTCGAGGTGATCGGATGGAAGGCCGTCTCCCTGCTGCTCACACTGCCTCCTGAGGTGCGTCGGGACCGCGGGCGTCGGCGGCGGGCACCGGGGTCGATCGGGCGCCGTCGGGCCGGTTGTACCGCATCCTTGAACCACGGTTCAAGTCGCGCACGTCAGCCGACGCGCCGGTCGAGACGGACCACCTCCTGGTCGGTCACGAGCACATCGATCCGCAGGTCGAACGCGGCGGTCGGCACACGGTCGTCGACGAGCTGACACGCGAACCCGATCGCCGCGCGCAGCGCGCCGGTCCGCAGGCGCACCAGGAACCGGTCGTAGAACCCGCCTCCGTACCCGAGGCGGCCGCCCTGCCGGTCGAACGCGACACCGGGCACGGCGACGACGTCGATCGATCCGGGGTCGACCGTCGCGCCGGCCGTCGGCTCCGACGCGCCGAACCAGGTCTGCTCGAGCGGCTCACCCGGTGCCCATCGGCGCGGCTCGAGCCGACCGTCTTCGATCCGCGGCAACGCGATCGTCGCGCCCCGCTCGGCGAGCGCGTCGAGGAGGGGGCGCGTGTCGACCTCGGAGCCGAACGACCAGAACGCCATCACGGTCCGGGCTTCGGTGACCTCGGGCAGCCCGAGGAACCGCTCGACGATCACGGCGCCCGCGCGTCGACGCTCGTCCTCGCTCATCGCGTCGCGCCGCGCGAGCACGTCTCGCCGCAGCGAGCGCTTCGCCTTCTTGAGCTCGGCGCTCTGGGTCATCGTGCGGCCCCCTTCATCGCGCAGGCCTCATCCCATCGCCCGTACGAACGCCGCGGCCACGACGTCGATCCGGTCGCGCGGACCGGCCGGCAGGACGATGCACCACGTCGTGCCGAGCGCCGCGAGCGCGCCGACGAGCTCGGTGAACCCGTCGGCGGTGCCGCGCCACACGTCGCCGGGCAGCCCCTGATCGTCGCGCGCCCGCTCGAGCGCCGCGAGGTCGCGGGCGTCCTCACCGACGAGGGCGATGCCGGCCCACGTCGGTGGCACGTCGTCGGCGGCGCGGCCGGCTCCTTCCGCGAACGCGCGCAGCCGCTCCACGCGCTCCCGGAACCCCTCCAGGCCCAGCCCCCACCCGTTCCAGGCGTCGGCGGCGCGCGCCGCCTCGCGGAGGACGCCGTCGGACAGGCCCCCGACCCAGACCGGTGGCGACCCCGACGGCAGCAACGGTCCCGCGATCGGCGGCACGACGTCCCCGCCTCCCCAGGGCTCGCCCCGGAACAACGCCCGCAGCGCGAGGGCGGTCTCGCCGAGGCCGGCGAGCCGTTCCGGAACCGGCGGGAACCGCACGCCGTACGTCTCGTGCTCGAGCTGCGACATGCGGTCGCCGGCGCCGAGGCCCACGACGCCGCGGCCGCCGCAGAGGTGGTCGAGCGCGGCAGCCTGCTTGGCGAGCAGGCCGACCGGTCGCAA
This sequence comes from Actinomycetota bacterium, assembly GCA_035463115.1. GTDB lineage: Bacteria > Actinomycetota > UBA4738 > UBA4738 > HRBIN12 > BPGL01. The sequence continues at coordinate 8,412 of DATHTO010000071.1, forward strand.
GCTCGCCCGCGAGACCAGCGGCCCCACGCCCACGGACGGGTTCGCAGCCGCGACCGCCGACAGCAGCGTGAAGGCGTCGATCGACGGTCGCTCGCGGTCGCCGGGGGGATGGAGATGATCGGGCGCGACGATCAGCTCGTAGCCGGCGCGCGCGGCGTGGCCCGCGATCTCGAGTGGCCGCGCGATCTCGGTCGTGAAGACCCCGAGCGACAGTCCGAGCTTCACGTCAGCTCGTCGAGCGCGAGGATCGCGGCGCCCACCCCCGAGGCGTCGGCGCCGAGCTTCGCCTGGAGCACCGGAACCTGCGGCCGGTGCTCCGGCGCCATCACCGACATCGTGTACGCCTTGCGGACGGGGGCCATGAGGAGGTCACCGGCCGTCGACGCGCCGCCGCCGACCGTCACGACCTCGACGTCGAGGACGTTGACCAGCCCACCGATGCCTTCGCCGAGGCGATGGCCGACCTCCATCAGGATCCCGCGGGCGGCGGCGTCGCCCCGCCGAGCCGCCGCCGTGACCAGCTCGCCCGTGACCGCAGCGGGGTCGTGGCCGGCGAGCTCGCCGATCGACGAATGCGGATGTCGCTCGACGGCGGCACGCCCGGCCCGTTCGATCGCCGTTCCGCTCGCGACCTGCTCCCAGCATCCGCGGTTGCCACATCCGCAGAGCGGTCCGCCCGGCTCGACGATGACATGGCCGATCTCACCCGCGAACCCATGGGCTCCGCGGAACAGCGCCCCGTCGAGGACGATGCCGCCACCGATCCCGGTGCCGACCCCGACGTGGAGCACGTGTCGGTAGCCGATCGCCGCGCCGACCCGCACCTCGCCCCAGGCCGCGGCCGTGTTGTCGTTCTCGGCGAGCGTCGGAACGCCGAGCGGCCCTCGGACGCGATCGACGAGCGACGCCTCGCGCCACGCGAGGTTCGGCGCGAACCGCAGGATGCCGGTCCCGGCCTCGACCATGCCGGCGGCGGCGATGCCGATCGCCGCGACGGTGTCGTCGAGCACCTCGCGGGCGACGGCGACCATGCCCTCGCAGATCGCGTCCTCGTCGTCGGCGGGCGTCGGGCGCTGCGCCCTCGCGACCACCGCGCCGTCGGGTCGGATCCGGAGCGCCGCGGTCTTCGTTCCGCCGACGTCGATCCCGATCGCGGTGCGTTCCGCGTCGCTCACGTCGGATCGCTCATCCGATGTCGATCCGGTGGAGGTCCCCGTCGGAACCGTCGTCCCTCGGCCCGCTCGCCTCCAGGTCGTCGGCCCGAGCGTCGATCAGCGACCGCATGGCGAGGAAGAACTCCGTGCCGGCTCTCATGAGGTGCTCGACGACCTCCGGCTTCACCGGCTGCACCGCGGTGACGGCCAGGCAGACGGGGCACCACGCCACCGGGCACGTCGCCGGCCCGTGGGACGCCGCGTCGGGGTCGGTCGTCGCCGGCGACTCGGCGTCGGTCGCTGACGGCGCGTCCGACGGATCCGCACCGTTCGTCGGCGCCGCATCGACGGAGGATCGCCGACGTGCCTTCGCGGGTTCCGCCATCACACCTCCCTCGTCGACCCTCGATCCGCCGACGCCGGCGGCTTCGCGAACAGGATCTCGAGATGGTCGCCGGCGAAGTGCGCCTCGCGGACGACCATGCGCTTCAGGCTCTGCGGCAGGACGAGGTTCCGCTTGTAGCTGCCGACCCGCACGTAGAGCTCCTCGCCCCGCCGATGCACGTCCATCTCGTCACGCGACACGAACGGAAGACGGAGCGTGAGGACGTACCCGCTCCCGCGACGTTTCACCCTGATCGGGTCGTCCCGGTACAGGACCGCCACCGCGTCGAGGCCTCGGTAGACCTCGTCGGCCATCTCCCCGAGCAGCGGCACGCCGACCATCTCACGGTCGAACAGGCGCGCTTCGAGGATCGGCACCGGCTCGAACGACTCGTGCACGGTCGCGAGGTGCTCGGCTTGGATGTCCTTCCACTTCCCGAAGTACGGATCGGTGACGTCGGCGGGGATGATCCGGTTCGCGACGACGGCATCGACGCGGTAGCCGACCAGGCCGAGGTAGGTGTAGGTGCGGCGTGCCTCGCTGATCACCATCTTCTCGGGGTTCACGACGAGCCGCACCGACGCGACCTTCTCGTCGGTGAGGATCTCGTGCACCGACTCGAGGTTCCGATGGAGCCGCTCGACGGCGGCGAAGACGGCGTCGCCCGCGATCGGCAACGACGTCGTGCGCGTGAGGATCGGACGCACCGCCTTCACGGCGCGGCGCTGGACCGGGAAGATCCGGTCGATGTACCAGTTCATGATCTCCGGCAGCGACAGCAACCGGAGCGTCTCGGCGGTCGGGGCGCAATCGACGACGATCACGTCGTAGTCGCCGCTCTCGACGTGGTTCTTGACGTCGATCAGCGCGAAGATCTCGTCGAGTCCCGGCAGGACCGTGAGCTCCTCGGCCTGGATCGTCTCGGTCCCCGCCCAGTTCATCACCTGGATGAAGTAGTCCTGGATCTCGCGCCAGTTGTCCTCGAGACGTTCCTGGGCGTCGATCTGCTGACCCCACAGGCGCGGCGCGATCTCGGTGGGTCGACCGCCGATCGGGACCTCGAACGAATCCGCGAGCGAGTGGGCCGGATCGGTCGACAGCACGAGGGTGCGCGACCCCTCCGACGCCGCGCGCACCGCGGTGGCGGCCGCGACGGTCGTCTTGCCGACGCCGCCCTTCCCCGTGAACAACAAGACCCGCATCGACCCTCAGCGTACGGGACGACCTCACGACGGGCGACCGGGCCGTGGATCGGTCGAGGCTCGGCCGCCGGGGTCAGCCCCACCGGCGAGCCGGCGTCAGCCCACCGGCGACCGTCAGCCCATCTCGACGCGCCGCTTGAGGCGCTCGAGCGCGTTCTCGATCACGCGTCGCGCGCCCTCGGTCCGCACGAACCCCGGAACGAGCGGTCCGAGCTCGACGCCGAGCCGGTACGTGACCTCCGTGGTGCGTTCGTCGACCTCGTCGAGCAGGTACTCGCCGCTGATCCCGCGGATCGCCCCGCGCGCCTCCGTCGACGACCAGGACACCCCCGTGTCGCCCGGCGCGTAGTGGTACCGCAGCGTGTAGCTCGCCGTGCCGAGCACCGGCACGTCGACCTCGAACGCGGCGAGGCTCGCTCGGCCGCCCTCCTGCCGTTCGCGCACGTCGACCCGGGTCACCTCGGACCACTCCGGATACCGCTCGACGTCCTCGATCACCTCCATCACGTCGATCAACGGCGCGTCGATCGTGATGGAGCCTTCGGCGTGTTCCATCGCAGGCATCCTAGCCGTAGGTCGAAGTCGTCCGATCGAACGGTCACGACCCTGCGCCGCTCGCGCTCGCGACGGCGAGCGCGAGCATCACGATCGAGAGCAGGATCAACCCGACGAGCAGCCACAGGAGCGGGCGCGACCCGATGAACACGTCGGCGCCGTCGGCGATGCGGTACGCCTCGTAGGCCGAGCCGCCGTAGACGACGAGGGCCGTGAGGAGGAACACGGCGAACACCGCGAAGGTCGGCCCGGAGCGGACGCCCGCGAACCCGAGGAGCAGCGCCATCGCGAACGACATGCCGAACAGCACCCCGCGCGCGAGACCGTCGAGCGGACGCCCTGCGACCCGATGGCCGAGCCCCGGGAAGATGAGCGACCATGCGAGCGCCTCCTTCGGCTCGGCGACGCGTCGGTCGCCCGACGCATCGCGCATCAGGTCGGCGAACGGCGTGCCGCACCGTGCGCACGTGTCCAGCTCGATCGGGTTCCGCGCGCCGCACGCCGCGCAGGGCCACCACGCGCCGTCGACGGCATCGCTCGCCCCGGCGCCGACGTCCCGACGGTCGGCGACGGTCGGCGACGCCTCGGGCGCCGGGTCCGCCGGTTGCGTCGACCGTGGCGGGCGCAGGTCGGCGAAGCACTGCCCGCACCACTCGGCATCGGCGGCCACGAGCGCGCCGCAGCTCGGGCAGCGTCGTTCGGCCTCCACCGTCACTCGGTCCACCTCGGTGGCATCTCGGCGCGAGGGTACCCCGGCCGTCCGCGCCTCGGAACGACCCGCGGGTGGTCGGATGCGCTCCCGAGCGGGATGCTCGGGCACATGGACCGCCGCGGCCTGCTCCACGACGCCGACGCGCTCGCCCGCGACGAGGCCTTCGTCGTGCTCCACGGGTTCACGCGCATCGACGTGTCGGGCGTCGACGCCGTCGCCTGGCTCCACGACCTGCTCACCGCCGACATCGCGTCGCTCGCCGACCACGGCGCCGTGCGGTCGTTCGTCCTCACCCCGACCGGGCGGATCCGCGCGGAGGTGCGGGTGATCCGTCGACCCGGTTCCGTGGAGCTCGTGGAGCGCTCCGACGAGGCGACCTCGATCGCGTCGATCCTCGCGCCCTACGTCCTCAGCTCCGACGTGACGTTCGGCGAGCCCGAAGCCGTCGCGCTCGTCGCGGTTCCCGGTGCGACGCAGCTCCCGCATCTCACCTTCGCGTCGGCGACGCCCTCGATGCTCGGCGACGGCCTCGACGTCGTGAGCCGGGTCGACGACGTCGACGCCGTCCGACGGGCGCTCTCGCCGCGGCGCGAGGTATCCCCCGAGGCGGCGGAGGCCCTGCGCATCCGGCTCGGCATCCCGCGGTGGCGCGTGGACCTGCATCCCGACTCGTTCCCGGTCGGGGCCGGCGTCGATGCCGCGATGGCGTTCGCGAAGGGCTGCTACCTGGGGCAGGAGGCGGTCGCGCGGATCCGGAACCTCGGCCATCCGCCGACCGTCGTGCGCCATCTCACGACCGCGGCCGACGTGCGGGTCGGCGCGGCCGTCGTCGCGCCCGGAGGTCGTGGCGAGGTCACGAGCGCGGCTCCGGCCGACGAGCACGGCGGCACCGTCGTCCTGGCCCGCGTCGCGCACGGAGCGTCTGCGGCACCGCTCGCGCTCGAGGACGGCACCCCTCTCCACGACGCCGGCACCATCCCGAGTGCCTAGCCCGTTCGAGCCACATCCATCCCCCTGTTCGGGTAGGGCTCGATACCTGCGTTCGACCCCTTCCGTGCGAGGGAGGTGCCCTGGTATGAATCGGTTCCGCGCCGCACCCGGCGACGCGCGAGGGGGGACGACGGGTGAGGATCGATCGGAGCTTCGAGGTCGACGTCCAGGATCTGCCGACGCACCCCTCGCCGCCCGATCGCTGGCAGGACCGCGCCGCGTGCTTCGGCATCGACCCCGACGTCTTCTTCCCGATCTCCGAAGAGGAGGCGGGCCCGGCCCTGAGCTTCTGCCGCCTCTGCAGGATCCGCGAGGAATGCCTGGCCTGGGCGCTGAAGAACGGCGAACGCTACGGCGTATGGGGTGGCCTCACCGAACAGCAACGCCGACGGCTGCAGCGTCGCGTGGCCTGACCAGGCGGCCCGCCGCCGCGGGCGCCGTCTCGGCCGCGGATGCGCCGGCGCGGCCGGACGCTCGGCCCTTCCGATGTCGGACCCGGCCGTCACGATCGTCCGGTGTGCGCCTCGTCGCGGGTCCTTGCAGACCGAACACGTGTTCGATACGGTGCTCCTCCGCTCCGACCGACCGCGGAGGTTCCGCTGCTCGACGCACCGGTTCAGACCACGCTCGCGCTGGGCATCCCGCTGAGCGAGGTGACGTTCTGCGTCGTCGACCTCGAGACGACGGGAGGAGCGGCCGCCGACGGCGCGATCACCGAGATCGGCGCCGTGGCGTACCGAGCCGGTGAGCGGCTCGGCACGTTCTCGTCGCTCGTCGATCCTCGCCGGCCGATCCATCCGTACGTCGCGCACCTGACCGGGATCGACGACCGCGCCGTCGTCGGCGCGCCGACGATCGACCACGTCCTGCCGTCGTTCGTCGAATTCGTCCGCGGTTCGGTGATCGTCGCCCACAACGCGAGCTACGACGTCTCGTTCCTGAACGCGGCGCTCGACCGGCTCGACTATCCTCCGCTTCCCGCTCCCGCAGTCTGCACCGCGAAGCTCGCGCGGCGCGTGGTGTGGCCCGATGTCCCGAACGTCCGGCTCCGCACGCTCGCGGAGTACTTCCGCACCCGGGTCCGGCCGACGCATCGGGCCCTCGCCGACGCCGAAGCCACCGGCGAGGTGCTGCTCGGGCTCCTCACGTTCGGACAGCGCCTCGGGATCACCACGCTCGGCGAGCTGCACGAAGCCTGCACCGCCCGCGGCCGGCCGAACTACGGCAAGATCCGGCTCGCCGACGACCTCCCGCGCGCGCCCGGTGTGTACGTGTTCAAGGATGCGCGCGGACGGGTGCTCTACGTCGGGAAGTCGAACGACGTTCGCACGCGCGTCCGGTCGTACTTCTACGGTGACGATCGGAAGAAGATCCAGAGCCTGCTCGACGAGGTGCGGACCGTCGACGCCGTGCCGACGCCCGCGGGCGAGCTCGAGGCGCTCGTCGTCGAGGCACGCTTGATCCGGCGGAGCGAACCGCCGTACAACCGACGCGGGACGACCTGGCGTCGTTCGTGCTACCTGAAGCTCGACCGTTCCGAGGCGTATCCCCGACTGAAGGTCGTCCGCACCCCGAGCGATCCCGACGCCACCTACGTCGGGCCGTTCTCGTCGACCGCCGTCGCGCGTTCGGCGAAGGAGGCGATCGAAGAGGTCGTGCCGATCCGCCGCTGCACCACCCCGATGCGCGCGACGACGCGTTTCGCGCCGTGCGCGCTCGCCGACATCGGACGCTGCACGGCGCCCTGCGACGGCCGCACCGATCCCGAGCGCTACGGAGAGCTCGTCGGGGGTCTCCTCTCCTCCCTTTCCTCCCCCGACGGGCTCCTCGCGGCGCTCGACGAACGGATGACGCGCCTGGCCGATCAGGAGCGCTTCGAAGAGGCCGCCGACGTCCGCGACCGGGCGCGCGCCCTCGCCGAGGCGCTGTGGCGCGGACGCGTCGACGCATGGCTCACGGCCGGGCGTCTCCGGTTGTCGGCGGGCGCCGCAACGGCGATCGACCTCGACCGGGGCTCGCTCCAGCGCGGCGACGACGACGGACCGATCGGGTCACCGTGTCCTCGCGAGCGGGCGGCCGAGCTCGCGGCGGTCCGTTCGTGGGTGCTCCGCCAGCGGCCCCGCGTCGACGCGTGCGACGTGGCACCGGCCGAGCCGGTCGCCGGCGGCGCGGCCCTCGCCCGCGCCTTGCGGTCGTTCCGGGATGCCACCGCACGGGAACGGCGGGCGGCGAGTCCCCACTAGACTGGTGATCGTGCGCTCTGCGGTGATCCTCGACGGCGCTCGAACGCCGATCGGTCGGTTCCTCGGTTCGTTCGCCGACACCCCGGCCGTCGAGCTCGGCGCGCTGGCCGCGATCGAGGCGATGCGCCGGGCCGACGTGCCGCCGGGCGACGTCGACCAGACGATCCTGGGGCACGCGCGCCAGGCCGGGAACGGCCCGAACACCGGACGCCAGGTGAGCATCCGCGCGGGGGTGCCCAAGGAGGTCAGCGCCTACAACGTCAACATCGCGTGCGGCTCCGGCATGAAGGCGGCGCAGCTCGGCGCGCAGCAGATCGCGCTCGGCGACAGCGAGGTCGTCCTCGTCGGCGGCATGGAGAACATGACGCGGGTGCCGTTCCTGCTCCCCGACATGCGGATGGGTCACCGTCTCGGTCACACCGAGGTGGTCGACGCGATGTACCGCGACGGCCTCCTCGATCCCCTGTGCGACCTGATCATGGGCGAGACGGCGGAGAACCTCGCCGACATGTACGACATCTCCCGCGAGGAGCAAGACGCCTTCGCGCTCGAGTCGCAGCAGAAGGCGACCGACGGCGCGGCGCGGCGCGCCGACGAGATGTTCCCGGTCGAGGCGACGCTCCGCGGCAAGCCCGTCTCCGTCACCGAGGACGAGCATCCGCGTCCCGACACGTCGATGGACGCGTTGGCGAAGCTGAAGCCGGTCTTCCGCGAGGGCGGCAGCGTGACCGCGGGGAACTCGAGCGGTCTCACCGACGGCGCGGCGGCGATGGTGCTCATGAGCGAGGACCGCGCGAGGGCCGAGAGGCGGGAGCCGCTCGCGCGGATCGTGGCCTGGTCGTGGGCCGGCGTTCCGCCCGAGATCATGGGGATCGGCCCCGTGCCCGCGACACAGAAGGTGCTCGAGAAGACAGGCCTTTCGCTCGCCGACGTCGACCTGATCGAGATCAACGAGGCGTTCGCGGCGCAGGTGATCGCGTGCGAGCGCGAGCTGAAGTTCGATCGCGACCGGCTGAACGTGCGCGGTGGCGGCATCTCGGTGGGCCATCCGATCGGGATGAGCGGCGCCCGCATCCTCCTGACGCTCGCGTACGAGATGCGCGAGCGCGACGCCTCGCTCGGGCTCGCGACCCTCTGCATCAGCGGCGGCCAGGGGCTCGCCGTCGTCCTCGAGCGCAGCTGAACCGGACACGAAGGAGGCGCCGTGAGCGTGCACGCGGTCGTCCTGATCCAGTGCGAGATCGACCGGATCCCCGAGGCCGCGACCGCGATCGCCGACCTCGACGGTGTGTCCGAGGTGTTCTCGGTGACCGGAGAGTTCGATCTCGTCGCGATCGTCCGGGTCCCCGCGCACGACGACCTCGCGAGCGTGATCCCGAGCGGCATCGCGAAGGTCGAGGGCGTGGAACGGACGGAATCGTTGATCGCGTTCCAGGTCTACTCCCAGCACGACCTCGAGCGCTTGTTCTCGATCGGGTTCGACGGCGACTGAGCCGGGCCTCAGCTCGTCCAGTCGACGGCCACGGCGAGCGCCGTCGTCGCCCACGTGCCGAGGTCGTCGCTCGATCCGGGCTGATACTTCTCGAGGAGCGCCCGTCGGGCGGTGGCGTCCTCGTCGGTTCCCCGCTCCACCACTCGTGCCGTCGTCGTCAGCGTGCGATCCCCCACCTCCAACACGACGCTCGGTGACGCGACCAGGTTGCGGACCCAGTCCGATCGGTCGCCGTCGCCCGCGAGCAGGAACACCGTGTCGTCGGCCCTCGCGAACCAGATCTCGATCCGGTGGGGCGCGCCGGTGACCCGGCCGGTCGTCGTGAGGTACGCGTACGGAAGATCCTCGACCGGGATGTCACCCACGCCGAACGCCTACAGCACGGCCCAGAGCACGAGCGCGACGATCACGACGAGCGCGGCCCCGAACATGACGAGATCGCCCCGCTTGACCTTGCCGGGCCGCATCGCGTTGAACCCCATCGCTATCCCTGCGCCACGAGGTTCTGCCGCAGGCGAGCGAGGCTCACCTTGACGTCTTCGAGGATGCTCGTCTCGTCGAGCGTGAACGCCGGCGTGAGATCCGCGATCGTCTCGAGCGCTCGCTCGAGCGCGTTCCCGGCGATCTCGGCCTCCCGCAACGCGTCGACCAGCACGACCGCGTAGTCGGCGTTGAACGGTTGTCCGTCCCACGGGCACTCGCCTCCCGCGTCGACCACCTGCTCGGCGAGGAACTCCCGGCCGTCGCGCTTGCACGTTCCCTTGATCTTCACGCGGTCTCCTTCTCGGTCACGAGCTCGAGCAGCCGGTCGGCGATCTCGAACGGGTCCACCGGTTTGACGAACCAGGCGTCGGCGCCGGACCACTTCGCGAGCCACCCGTCGTGGTGACGTTCCAACAGGATCACGATCACGCCGGTGAACGGGTCCGGATCGTCCCGGAGCGTCTTCGTCAAGGAGAACGCGCCTTCGCGCGACGCGATCTCGTCGGCGACGACGATGTCGGGCCGGTCGCGGAGTGCGGCCTTGCGTCCGAGCTCGCCGTTGCGAGCCGCGCGGAACCTGAGCTCCTCGCCGATCCGCCGCTCGATCGACCGCACGCCGAGCGCCATCAGGTCGCGCGTCGAAGGGTCGGGGGAGACGAGGAGCACGTCCACGGCGGGCATGCTACTACGCACGTCAGCGGGGTTTTCCGCGACCCCACCGCACCGACCCGCGTAGGCTGCACGACGGTGGAGATCTACCTCGACGCCGCATCGGGCACGCCGCTTCGTCCCGAGGCACGCGAGGCGCTGACCGCGGCGCTCGACGTGGCCGGCGACCCGCTGGCGATCCACGCGCCGGGCCGTGCCGCCCGCCAGCTCCTCGACGACGCCCGCGGCGCCGTCGCGTCCGCGCTCGCCGCGCAGCCCGACGAGATCGTGTTCACGTCCGGCGGCACCGAGTCCGTCGCGCTCGGGATCTGGGGCGCCGTCCGTGCGAGGCGGGAGCACGGCAACCGCGTCGTCGCCGGGTCGATCGAGCACCCGGCCGTCGGCGGGATCTGCCAGGTCCTCGAGAGCGACGGGTTCGAGGTCGATCTCGTGCCGGTCGACGCGCACGGTCGCGTCGATCTCGACGCGTACGCGGTCGCCGTCCGGAAGCCGGGCACGCTGCTCGCCTCGGTGCAGCACGCGAACCACGAGCTCGGCACGATGCAGCAGATCGGCGAGGCCGCCCGCCTGGCGCGCGCGGCCGGCGTTCGGTTCCATACCGACGCCTGTCAGACGGTCGGGCGCCTTCCCGTCGACGTCGACGCGCTCGGCGTCGACCTGCTGTCGCTCTCGGGTCACAAGTTCGGCGGGCCGCCAGGCGTCGGGGCCCTCTACGTCCGTCGCGGCGTCACGCTCGCTCCGTATCCCTGTGGCGACGATCGGGAGCGCAAGCGCCGCGCCGGCATGGAGAACCTCCCAGGGATCGCCGGCATGGCCTCGGCGCTCGACGCGGCGCTCGGCACGATGGCCGACGAGGCGGCTCGGCTGTGGAGCGTGACGGCGCGCCTGCGTGAACGGCTCGACGCGACGGTTCCTGGCGCGACCGTGCACGGGCATCCGACCCATCGCACCCCGCACCTCGTCGGCTTCAGCGTCGAGGGCGTCGATGCGGCGACGTTGATGATGGCGCTCGACGACCGAGGGTTCCGCGTGGGCGCCGGCTCGCCGTGCACGGGGCGTCCGGAGGACCCGTCACCCGTGCTCGAGCGCGTGGGGTTCCCGAAGCGGACGGGCTTCCGCGTGGGCGCCGACCGGACGACGACCGAGGCAGACGTGGACGCGCTGCTCGACGTGCTGCCGGGTCTGGTCGACGAGCTCCGTCGGGTCGAGCGGTCGTCGGTGGCAGCCCTGGCACGCTTCGGCGGCGCCGCCGATGCGGACGCGGCGCGACGTGACACGGCCCGCTCGGCACCGCGGGACGCCGGGGAGACGGTCTAGCCCCGACCGCGGCGGATCACCCGACGGTCCAGGTGTCGCCGCCGTGCAGCAGCGCCTGCAGGTCGCCCACACCGAGCCGCTCCTCGGCGCGCCGGACCTGTTCACGGACCGCGTCGCCGTAGACGGACCGTTCGAACCGGCGGAACACGCCGATGCACGTCGGTTCCGTCGGTCCGTGCGACAGGTGGGCGAGCGCGAACGGCAACGACGGTCGCCCGTCGACGTCGTGGACGATGATCCGGCTCGGATCGACGTCGGCGGTGTTCGCGATCGTGGGACGACCGTTCTCCCCCACGATCACGCAGCGGTTCCCTTCGTCGAAGACGATCGGTTCCCCGTCGACGAGTCGGATCTGGTTGTGGACGCCCTGCGGCTTGTCGCGGAGCAGATCGAACGCGCCGTCGTTGAAGACGTTGCAGTTCTGGTAGATCTCGACGAAGGCCGTGCCGCGGTGCTGGGCGGCCTCGCGGAGGACCGCCGTCAGGTGCTGCCGGTCGTTGTCGATCGTCCGCGCGACGAACGACGCCTCGGCGCCGAGCGCCACCGCGACCGGGTTGAACGGATGGTCGACCGATCCGAACGGCGTCGACTTCGTGACCTTGCCCTCCTCGGAGGTGGGTGAGTACTGCCCCTTCGTGAGCCCATAGATCTGGTTGTTGAACATCAGGATCTTGAGGTTCACGTTCCGGCGCAGCGCGTGGATCAGATGGTTGCCGCCGATCGAGAGCGCGTCGCCGTCGCCGGTGACCACCCAGACCGACAGCTCCGGGCTCGCGACCGCGATGCCGGTCGCGATCGCCGGCGCACGGCCGTGGATCCCGTGGAAGCCGAAGGTGTCCATGTAGTACGTGAACCGGCCGCTGCATCCGATGCCCGACACGAACACAGTGCGATGCGGCTCGATCCCGAGCTCCGGCATGAAGCTCTGCACCGCCGACAGGATCGCGTAGTCGCCGCAGCCAGGGCACCACCGGACCTCCTGGTCGGACGTGAAGTCCTTCTTCGTCGGAGCCGCGATCGTGCCGGTGTCTTCCATCACGTGATCAGCCATCGAGCATCCGCAGGATCTCCTGCTCCAGCTCCTCCGCGAAGATCGGGAGGCCCTGGACCTTCGAGTAGGTGTGGGCATCGACGAGGTACTTCGCGCGCACGAGCATCGCGAGCTGTCCCAGGTTCATCTCCGGGATCAGGACCTTGGGGTACGCCCGGAGGACGTCGCCGAGGTTCGCAGGGAACGGACACAGCCATCGCAGATGGGCCGTCGCGATCCGGTGCCCGCCCGCACGCACGCGCGCGGCCGCGGCGCGGATCGTGCCGAGGGTCGACCCCCACCCGAGGACGAGGAGCTCGGCGTCGCCCGTCGGATCGTCGACCGACAGCGCCGGGAGCTCGTCCGCCATGCCCTCCACCTTGTCGCGGCGCAGGTGCGTCATGCGCTCGTGGTTCTCGGCGTCGTAGCTGATGTTCCCGGTGAGGTCCTGCCGCTCGAGGCCGCCGATCCGGTGCGTCAACCCGTGCGTGCCCGGGATCGCCCAGGGACGCGCGAGCCGGTCGTCGCGCCCGTACGGCAGGAAGTCGCGCCCGTTCGCCACGGCGAACGCAGGATCGATCGACGGCAGATCGGCCGCGTCGGGGATCCGCCACGGCTCCGACGAGTTCTGCAGGAAGGTGTCGGACAGCACGATCACGGGCGTCCGGTAGCGCACGGCGACGCGGGCGGCCTCGAAGGCGACCTCGAAGCAGTCCGCCGGCGACGACGCCGCGACGATCGGCATCGGCGACTCCCCGTGGCGTCCGAACATCGCGAGCAGCAGGTCGCCCTGCTCGGTCTTCGTGGGCATCCCCGTCGACGGCCCGGCTCGCATCACGTCGACGACGACGAGGGGCAGCTCGGTGATCACGGCGAGGCCGAGGGTTTCGGCCTTCAGGTCCATGCCCGGGCCGCTGGTACCGGTCACCGCGAGCTGACCGGCGAACGACGCGCCGAGCGCCACGTTCGCCGCGGCGATCTCGTCCTCGGCCTGCACCGTGATGACGCCGAAGTTCTTGTGCCGCGACAGCTCGTGCAACAGCTCCGACGCCGGTGTGATCGGGTAGCTCGCGTAGAACAGCGGGAGCGAGGAGCGGTCCGACGCGGCGACGAGCCCCCACGCGAGGGCCTGCGCGCCCGAGACGTTCCGGTAGCGCCCCGGCGCCGCGGGCGCCGCGTTCACCTTGTACGAGGTCGCGAACAGCTCGGTCGTCTCGCCGAAGGCGTACCCGGTCTTGAACGCCGTGACGTTCGCGTCGAAGACGGCCGTGCCTTCGTGGAACTTCTTCCGCAACCAGTCGACGGTCGTTTCGACCGGCCGTCCGTACATCCACGACAGCAGGCCGAGCGCGAACATGTTCTTCGAGCGCTCGGCCTCCTTCTTCCCGAGCCCGATCTGCTCGGTCGCCCGGAGCGTGAGCGACGTCATGGGGACCTTGTAGACGCGGTACCCGTCGAGCGACCCGTCGGCCGTCGGATCGGCGGCGTATCCGGCCTTCTCGAGGTTCCGCTGCGTGAAGGCGTCCTCGTTCACGATGATGGTGCCGCCGCCGGCGACGGTGTCGAGATCGGCCTTCAGCGCGGCAGGGTTCATCGCGACGAGCACGTCGGCACGATCGCCGGGGGTCGTCACGTCGGTCGCGGCGAACTGGATCTGGAACGCCGACACGCCGTGGACGGTGCCGGCCGGCGCGCGGATCTCGGCGGGGAAGTCGGGCAACGTCGCCAGGTCGTTGCCGAGCACGGCGGTGGCGCTCGTGAAGCGATCCCCGGTGAGCTGCATCCCGTCGCCGGAGTCGCCGGCGAACCGGATCACGACGCGGTCGCGTTCTTCGACGGTCTTGGCCAAACCAGGCGCCCCGGGTGGGGCTTCGCTCCTCTCGATCGCGTGGCCAGCCGGACGCGGGCGCGGTACCGGCGCGGGAGGACCCGTCGAGCAACTAGCGTACCTCCGGCGCGCGCACCCGTTGCGGGACCTCTGTGTAGATTCTTCGACGTGGAACGACGGCGACTTGGGGCTTCCGGCCCAGAGATCTCGGTCATCGGCTACGGCGCCTGGGAAGCCGGCGGGACCTCATGGGGCCCGAACGAGTCCGACGAGGCGGTCGTCGACGCGATCCGTTCGGCGCTCGACGCCGGCATCGACTGGATCGACACCGCCGAGGTCTACGGGGTCGGGGCGTCGGAACGGCTCGTCGGACGGGCGATCGCCGGTCGACGCGACGACGTCGTGATCGCGACGAAGGTCGGCGACCGACCCGACGGCACGGGGTTCCGGCCCGACGAGGTCGCCCGCGCGTGCGACGGGTCGCTCGAGCGGCTCGGCGTGGACCACATCGACCTGTACCAGGTCCACTGGAAGGGCGACGTTCCGGTCGAGGAGACGTGGGGCGCGATGGCGGCCCTCCAGGACGCCGGCAAGGCGCGGTGGATCGGCGTCTCGAACTACGAGCGCGAGGACATCGAGCGGTGCCTCGCCGAACGCCACGTCGACTCGCTCCAGCCGGAGTTCTCGATGCTCGACCGGACGAACGCCGAGCTGATCCGCTGGTGCGGCGAGCGCGGCATCGGCGTCGTGAGCTACGGCCCGCTCGCCTACGGCATGCTGACCGGCCGGTTCACGCGAGACGACATCGGTCGGTTCGGCGACTGGCGCGACGAGCAGACCGAGGGCGTGTTCGCCCCCGACGCGGTCGAGCGGAACCTCGCCGCCGTCGAACGCCTCCGCGGGATCGCGGAACGCCTCGGGGCGACGACGGGGCAGGTCGCCCTCGCGTGGAACGTACGCCAGCCGGGGGTCACGTCGGCGATCGCCGGCAGCCGGAGCCGTGGGCACATCCGCGAGAACGCCGAGGCGGGCTCGCTGCAGCTCGACGACGCGACCGTGGCCGAGATCGACGCCCTGCTGGACTGACGGACACCGGCGGAACCGGCGCCGCTTCGTGCCGTCAGCCGTTCGTCTGTCGGGCGACCTCGCGGACGCGCTTCACGAGCCCGTCGAGCACCCGGATCGCGAGCTTCGGATCGTCGCGCCACAGGCCCGTGAGCGTCCGACGGAAGATCCGCAGGACCCGCATCGGGGTGTCGGCAACCACGCTGGCGGACCGAGGCCCTCCGTCGATCAGCGAGAGCTCGCCGAAGAACTCGCCCGGAAGCACCTCGCCGACCTTCCGCTTGCCCCGCACGACCTTCGCCTGGCCTTCGAGGATGACGAACATCGTCTCGCCGAGCATCCCCTCTTGGACGATCGTCTCGCCCGCGCCGAACGTCAGCTCGTCGGCCTCCTTCGCGACCCGTTGGATCTGGCGCCGCGGGAGGTCCGCGAACAGCGGAACGCCGCTCAGCGCGACGACGGTCTCGCGCCGGGTCCGGCGTGCGCGCTGCTCGGGCAGGTTGGCGGCCCCCGTCGGACGCGGGCGTCGTGCCGGAACGTACGGCTGCGGCTGACTCATCGTGCGTAGCGTACCCCGCGTGCTCCACGCGGGCTACGCCGCAGGGTTCGTCGTGGTTGCTGCAGGTGACCGCCGGTAGGGTGTTCCGACGATGGGAACCCGCGCGCGGCTCGACGCGCTCCTCGCCGAGCGCATCGCGATCCTCGACGGATCGTGGGGCGTCCTGCTGCAAGGTCGCGGGCTGTCCGAAGAGGACTTCCGCGGCGAGCGGTTCCGCGACCATCCACGCGACGTCAAGGGCGATCCCGACCTCCTGAACCTCACGCGGCCCGACATCATCAGCGAGATCCACCGGGCCTACTTCGACGCCGGCGCCGACATCACCACGACGAACACGTTCACGGCGACGTCGATCGGCCAGGGCGACTACGGCCTGCAGGACGTCGTGTACGAGATGAACGTCGAAGGCGCTCGCCTCGCGCGCGAGGCCGCCGACGCGTTCGGTGACCGTTTCGTCGCGGGGTCCGTCGGGCCGCTGAACGTCACGCTGTCCCTGTCCCCCGACGTCGAGGACCCGTCGAAGCGCATGACCACGTTCGACGCCGTGTGCGGGTCGTACGCGGAGCAGATCCGCGGTCTGCGCGACGGCGGCGCCGACCTGCTGCTGATCGAGACGATCTTCGACACGCTGAACGCGAAGGCCGCGATCGTCGCCGCGAAGGAGGTCGCGCCCGAGCTTCCGCTCTGGATCTCGGTCACGATCGTCGACAGGAGCGGCCGCACCCTCTCAGGGCAGACGATCGAGGCGTTCTGGTCCTCGGTCGAGCACGCCGATCCGGTGATCGTGGGCGTGAACTGCTCGCTCGGCGCCCGGGAGATGCGGGCTTCGGTCGAGGCGCTCGCGAAGGTCGCCCCGGTCCCCGTCGCGGCGTATCCGAACGCCGGCCTGCCGAACGCGTTCGGCGGCTTCGACGAGACGCCCGACATCACGAGCTCGCTGCTCGGCGAGTTCGCGCGCGCCGGCCTCGCGAACGTGCTCGGCGGATGCTGCGGCACCGGTCCCGAGCACATCCGGATGATCGCCGACGCCGCTCGCGGCGTGCCGCCCCGCGAGATCCCGACGGTCGAGCGGTTCACGTCGTTCAGCGGGCTCGAGCCGTTCCGCATCACGCCCGAGACCGGGTTCGTGATGGTGGGCGAGCGCACGAACATCACCGGTTCGGCGAAGTTCCGCCGGCTGATCGAGTCCGGGGACTGGCAGGCGGGTGTCGACGTCGCGCGCGAGCAGGTCGAGAACGGCGCGAACCTGATCGACGTGAACATGGACGCCGACCTGATCGACGGCGTGCAGGCGATGACCACGTTCCTGAACCTGATCGCGACGGAACCCGACATCGCGAAGGTCCCCGTGATGGTCGACTCGTCGAAGTGGGAGATCCTGGAGGCGGGCCTCAAGGTCCTCCAGGGCAAGGGCGTCGTGAACTCGATCTCGCTGAAGGAAGGCGAGGAGGACTTCCTGCGGAAGGCTCGCGCCGTGCAGCGGTACGGCGCCGCGGTGGTCGTGATGTGCTTCGACGAGTCCGGCCAGGCCGACACCGTCGAGCGGAAGATCCAGATCGCCGAGCGTTCGTACCGGCTGCTGCTCGACGAGGCCGGCTACCACCCCACCGACATCATCATCGACCCGAACATCCTCGCGATCGCGACGGGGATCGAGGAGCACAACGCGTTCGGCAAGGCCTTCATCGAAGCGACCCGCGAGATCAAGCGCCGCTGCCCCGGCGTGAAGGTGTCGGGGGGCGTGTCGAACCTGAGCTTCTCGTTCCGTGGGAACGAGCCGGTCCGCCGCGCGATCCACTCGGCGTTCCTCTACCACGCGATCGCCGCCGGCCTCGACATGGCGATCGTGAACGCCGGCCAGCTCGACGTGTACGAGGACATCGAGCCGGAGCTGTTGGAACACGTCGAGGACATCGTCTTCGACCGTCGACCCGACGCGACCGAGCGCATGGTCACCTTCGCCGAGACCGTGAAGGGCGGTGGCCTCGCGAAGGAAGAGGACCTGTCGTGGCGCGACGCGCCGGTCGACGAGCGGCTCGCGCACGCGCTCGTGCACGGGATCGACCGCTGGGTCGCCGACGACGCCGAGGAGGCCCGCCAGCGATACGACAAGCCGCTCGACGTGATCGAGGGCCCGCTGATGAAGGGCATGCAGATCGTCGGCGACCTCTTCGGCGCCGGCAAGATGTTCCTGCCGCAGGTCGTGAAGAGCGCCCGGGCGATGAAGAAGGCCGTCGCGTACCTCCAGCCGTTCATGGAGGAGGAGAAGCGGCAGCTGATCGCGGCCGGTGGCACGGCACGTCCGCAGGGGAAGGTCGTCCTCTGCACGGTGAAGGGCGACGTGCACGACATCGGCAAGGGCATCGTCGGGGTCGTGCTCGGCTGCAACAACTACGAGGTGATCGACCTCGGCGTGATGGTGCCCGCCGACGTGCTGCTCGACACGGCGGTCGCCGAGGGCGCCGACATCGTGGGGTGCTCGGGCCTCATCACGCCGTCGCTCGACGAGATGGTCGGCGTCGCGCACGAGATGGAACGGCGGGGGCTCGACCTTCCGCTGCTGATCGGCGGCGCGACGACCTCCCGGGTGCACACCGCCGTGCGGATCGCGCCGCGGTACGAGCGACCGGTGATCCACGTGTCCGACGCGTCGCGGGTGGTCGGCGTGGTCAGCTCGTTGCTCGATCCCGATCGTCGCGAGACGATCGACGGCGACAACCGCGACCTGCAGAAGCGCCTGCGGGAGCAGCACGAGGAACGTGAGAAGACGCCCCTGCTCCCCTACCGGAAGGCGCTCGAGAACCGGGCGCAGCTCGCGTGGGCGCCCGACGTGGTGCCGACGCCGTCGTTCACCGGCGTCCGCAGCATCGAGGCGCCGATCGACGAGCTCCGCCCGTACATCGACTGGACGTTCCTCTTCTCGGCGTGGGAGCTGAAGGGGACGTACCCGCAGATCCTCGATCACTCGGTCTACGGCGCGCAGGCACGCGAGCTCTTCGCCGACGCGAACGAGCTGCTGGACACGATCGTCGCCGACGGCTCGCTCACCGCTCGCGGCGTGTACGGGTTCTGGCCCGCTCGTTCCGAGGGCGACGACATCGTCCTCGAGGAAGGGACGGTGTTCCCGATGCTCCGCCAGCAGGTCGCGAAGGGCGACGGCGACGTGAACCGGTCGCTCGCCGACTTCGTGGCGCCGATGGAGCTCGAGCTCGCCGATCACATCGGCGCGTTCGCGGTGACCGCGGGCCTCGGCGCGAGCGACCTCGTCGACCGGTTCGAGGCCGAGCACGACGACTACCGGGCGATCATGACGAAGGCGCTCGCGGATCGGCTCGCCGAGGCCTTCGCCGAGTGGCTCCACGAGCGCGCCCGCGCCGACTGGGGCTACGAGACCGGCCCGCTCGCGAAGGGCGACCTGCTGGCGGAGCGCTTCCGCGGGATCCGGCCGGCGTTCGGCTACCCGGCGTGTCCGGACCACTCGTTGAAGCGCCGGCTGTTCGACCTCGTCGGCGCCGGCCGCATCGGGATGGCGCTCACCGAGCACGGCGCGATGACGCCGGCGGCATCGGTGAGCGGGCTCTACCTCCATCATCCGGAGGCCCGATACTTCAACGTCGGACGGATCGGCAAGGACCAGGTCGAGGACTACGCTCGCCGGCTCGGCGAGAGCGTCACCGAAGCCGAACGGTGGCTGCGCCCGAACCTCGCGTACGACCCGGACTGAGACGCGCTCCACCGGGGCGAACCGGCGACCGCCGAGCGCGCCGCTCCGGCCCTGACGGTCGCCGAGAGCGCACTGGTAGCGTGCAGCGATGGACACCAGCTTCTGGCATCCCTTCGCCGACATGTCGGCGATCCTCGAGACAGGAGCCACGATCCTCGAGCGCGGGGACGGCGCCTACGTGTGGGATGCCGACGGCAACCGGTACCTCGATGCCACCGCATCGCTCTGGTACTGCAACGTGGGATGGGGGCGGCGCGAGATCGCCGAGGCCGTCGCCGCGCAGCTCACCGCGCTGCCGGCGTACTCGACGTTCGGCGACCTTTCGAACCGCCCCGCGGAAACGCTCGCCGAGCGGGTCGCGTCGATCGCGCCGGTCGCGGGATCGAAGGTCTTCCTGACGAGCGGCGGCAGCGATTCGATCGACACCGCCACGAAGATGGCGCGCCGCTACTGGCAGCTCGTCGGCGAGCCAGACAGGACCGTCCTGATCCGCAGGACGAAGGCCTACCACGGCATGCATACGGCCGGAACGTCGCTCGCGGGGATCCCGGCGAACGCGGCGGGACACGGCGACCTGATCGAGGACGTCGCGGAGGTCGACTGGGACAGCGCCGAGGCGCTCCGATCGGCGATCGACGAGGTCGGCGCCCGCAACGTCGCCGCCTTCTTCTGCGAGCCGGTGATCGGTGCGGGTGGGGTGTTCCCCCCTCCCGAGGGCTATCTGCGCGCCGTGCGCGAGGTGTGTCGCGAGACGGGCGTGCTGTTCGTGGCCGACGAGGTCATCACGGGCTTCGGTCGCTGTGGCGACTGGTTCGCGAGCTCGCGGTGGGACCTCGCGCCCGACGTGATCACGTGCGCCAAGGGGATCACGAGCGGGTACCTCCCGATGGGCGGCGTGATCGCGGCCCCACGTGTCTGGGAGCCCTTCTGGGCCGACGGCGCGGGCGTGTGGCGCCACGGATACACGTACAGCGGCCACGCCGCGGTCGCCGCCGCGGCCCTGGCGAACCTCGCCATCATGGAGCGGGAGGATCTGCCGGGTCGAGCCCTGCAGCTCGAGAAGGACCTCGCCGAAGCGCTCGCCCCGCTCGCCGACCACGCGCTGGTCGCCGAGGTCCGCGCCGGCACCGGGGTCCTCGCGGGGGTCCAGCTCGATCCCGAGCGCGTGGCCGCCGATCCTGCCCTCGCGGCGAAGGTCGGCGTGGGCGCCCGCGACGCCGGTGTCTTCATCCGTCCGCTCGTCGCAGGCGCGATCGCCGTCTCGCCGCCGCTCGTGATCACGGCGGAGGACCTGGACCTGTTGCACGGCGGTTTCCGCGCTGGGCTCGACTCGGCTCGCTGACGCCCCCGACGGCGGAACGCGCCCTGCTCGGGCGCGTCCCTCAGGATCCCGCTCGCCCGCGGCGGCTCAGTGGAAGCTGTTGCCGCACGCGCAGCTCGACTGCGCGGCCGGATTGTCGATCGTGAAGCCGGTGGCCTCGAGCGAGTCGACGTAGTCGATCGTCGCCTGCGACAGGTACGGAACGCTCATCCGATCGATCACGAGACGGACGCCGAACTGCTCCTGGGTCTGATCCTTCTCGGAGACCTGGTCGTCGAGGTACATCGCGTAGCGGAGGCCGGAACAGCCGCCCGGCTGCACGGCGACCCGCAAGGCGATGTCGTCGCGGCCCTCCTCGGCGAGGAGCTCCTTCACCTTGCCGGCGGCGCTTTCGGTCAGTTCCATCGGTCGTGTCCTCCGGGGAGATCCGTCAGGTCGGGACCCCTAGTGTAGCCCCGCGCGGCGCGGAAGCCGGCTACGCACCCCATCGGCGCCGCAGGGGGGTGAGGGTCCGCCCGGACGTCCGTGCAGCGGGATCCTGGATCCCGACCCAACGCCCGCAGTCGGATCGGGTCAGAGGGAAGGCCGGGGGGACCCTCGCACAGGAGTGTGCCGCCCGGGCCGTGCCTCGTGCATCGTCCGAAGGTCGTAGGGCTCCGTGCCACCTCGCGACCCTGGCGCTGACCTCGAGCCACACCTTCCGGGGAGGCCCGTCAGCGCTCGGCGAACGATGCGACCGATCCGCCGGACGCAGCGACGAGGTCCGCAGGCGCGATGGGGAACACCGCGTCCGGGGTTCCGGCGGCGGCCCAGACCTCGTCGTACCCGAGGAGGGTCTCGTCCACGAGGACGGCGACGGAGGCGCCACCGGCATCCTCGGTCGACACCACGAACGGCGGCGTGCCGCCCACGGCGAACCCGGTCGCCGACCTCGCCTCGTCGGGCGTCGCCCGACGCACGGTGGCGCCGCCGGCGGCCCGGGCCAGCCTCGCCGTGTCGACGCGGTTGCGGCCGGACGTCAACGCGAGCACGGAGCCCTGGCTCCCGACGAACACGAGCGACTTCACGATCTGTCCGACGTCGCATCCGATCGCCCGGGCGGCGTCGTCGGCCGTCTTCGTCCCTGCAGGGAACCGCTGGACGTCGGGCTCGATGCCCCGCCGGCGGGCCTCCCGAAGGAACCGGTCGATCGCGCTCGACATCATGGCGACCGAGCCGCCCCGACGACCCGGTCCGCCTCGGCGGCGAGCTCCGCCGCCACGCGCTCGAGCGACCGGCGAGCATCGGCCATCGCGGCGTGCGCACCGACCGACCCGACGAGCGACCGCACCGTCACTCCGGTCGGCGCGTCGATCGAGCTGCGCCCGCACACGATCGCGCATCGGACGCCCGCCAGCCGCGCCGCGCGAACGACGCCATCCGGAACCTTGCCGCGCAACGACTGCTCGTCGAACGACCCTTCGCCGGTGACGACCAGGTCGACGTTCGGAAGCCGTTCCTCGATGCCTTGCGCCTCCATCACGACGTCGACGCCCCGCCGGAGACGGGCGCCGGCGAACGCGAGGAGGCCGAACCCGAGACCGCCGGCCGCGCCGGCACCCGGCTCGTCCGCCAGGTCGAGCCCGAGATCGCGGTGGACGACCGCCGCCAGGTGACCGAGCGCTCGATCGAGCTCCAGGACGGCGTCGGGGTCGGCGCCCTTCTGGGGACCGTACGTCGCGCTCGCGCCGTGCGGGCCGCACAGGGGATTGTCGACGTCCGTCACGCCGATGACCCTCACCGTGGCGAGACGGCGGTCCAGCGGCGTCAGATCGATCCGGGCGAGCCGGAGCAGGGCCGCGCCGCCGTCGGCGATCGTTGCTCCGCGCTCGTCCAGGAGCCTCGCGCCGAGCGCGCTCGCGAACCCGGCGCCACCGTCGTTCGTCGCGCTTCCGCCGACGCAGACGAGCACCGTCGTCACGCCCTCGTCGAGAGCTGCTCGGACGAGCTCCCCCGTTCCGCGTGTGGTGGCTCGCCGAGGGTCGCGCCGCGCCGGAGCGACCAGCTCGAGCCCCGATGCGCGCGCCATCTCGATCACGGCCGTCCCGCCACGCACCCCGAACGCCGCGACGACCGGATCGCCCAGCGGACCCGTGACGCCGACACCGACGCGCCGGCTGCCATCGCGGCCGTCATCGGGCGCGAGCACGTCGAGGGTTCCGTCGCCGCCGTCGGCGAGCGGCACGACGTCGATCGCATCGTGAGGGCGCTCTCGGCGCCACCCGCGCTCGATCGCCTCGGCCGCCTGTCGGGCGGTGAGCGTGCCCTTGAACTTGTCGGGTGCCACCAGGACGCGCACGGCCGCGACTGTACGATATGCGCCCGATGAGCCTCGAGCGCGACCAACTGCTGGGTGTCGCCCACGCCGAGCGGCAACGCCTCGGTCGGATGGTGCAGTACGCGGACCCGGAGACGTGGGAGCAACCGAGCGCCGCTGCGGGATGGTGGAACCGCGACGTGATGGCGCACCTCGCGGCGTCCGACACGGCGGCCGCACAGCTGATCGCCGGCGAGGCGGCCACCGAGCTCGACGAGTATCGGGAGCAGCTCGGCGACGAGCCGTTCGCCGTCGACCGCTGGAACGCGTGGACGGTCAGCCGCCGTGGCGAGATCGCGACGCGCGAGATCCTCGACACGTGGGGCCGCGCGGCCGACGCGTTCCTCGCGTACGCGGCGCGGCTGTCGGTCGACGAGTGGCGGGACGCGCGGTTCCGGTGGCTCGCCGGCGAGATCGCGGCCCGCTACCTGGTGCAGTCACGCGTGGTGGAGTGGTTCCTGCACGGCGAGGACATGCGTGCCACGAACGGCGTCGCCGATGGATGGCAAGCCGGATGGCAGCACTGGCCCGTTCACCTCACGATCGACATGGGCATCCGGATGCTGCCGTGGGCCCTCGCGGAACGCGGCTACGACCTCGCCGGCTCGTCGGTGCAGGTCCACGTCGAAGGCGCGGGCCAGGGAGAGTGGCACTGGGGCCTCGGCGCGGGCGAGGTTCCCCCGGCGGACAAGAAGCCCGACGCCACGATCGTCGGACGCGCGCCGCAGCTCGCGCTCGTCGCCGGCCGTCGGTTGCCCGCCGACGCGGTGCTGGACTCGGGGCTGATCGTGGTGGGCGGCGACGCGTCGCTCGGCGAGCTGATCCTGCGGACGATCCGCGCCTACCCGTAGCGCCGCGTGGCGCTCGTGGTCACCGCTCGACGACGAGCCGGCGCACCCGGCGCGCGGTCGCCCCGAACCGGTACTTGTACGCGTAGTCGCCCTTCAGCAGATCGAACGCGCGACAACCGTTCTCGATCGCGAGCCGGATGTCTTCGCCGACGAGGACCATGCCGGGGGCGAGCGTCCCCCACGCGCGGTCGAAGGCGGAGTTGTACAGGTACGAGGTGCCGCCGAACTCGAACCCGATCGTGCCGGCGGCGAGCTGCCCCTGCACCTCGATGAACGTGAGGCGGAACACGTCGTCGTCGCAGAACGCCTCGCCGAGCCGCCGGAAGAAGATCTCCATGCCCGAGACCATGAACACGCCCTTCGGGCCCTCGCTCATCCGGTGGAGCTCGACGAAGCGGTCGAGCATCGCGTCGATCGACCGGGCGTCGGCGACGACGATCCGGTACGGTCCCGCCTCGGCCTCGAGCTTCTTCGCCTTCCGACGGATCTCGTGCCGCATCTTCGACGGCAGGGCGGCGAGGTAGCCCTCCCACGTGTCGGGGAGCGGCAGGAACGGCGCGACGCCGTTCGGATCGTCGTCCTCCATCACGCGCAGACCGTGGCCCGTGGCGGCGTCGCGGAGGAGCCGCAGCCACGCGCGGTCCTCGGGAAGGCCCCGCAGGTCGGCGTTCCGCCAGCCGTCGACGCCGAGCAGGGCCGCCCAGAGCTCCTTCGCGAACGCTTCCTGCGCGTCGGGCAGGCCGACGGGCCCGAGGTAGTCGGTCACCTCGGTCCCGCCCAGGAAGCGGAGCGTCTCGCTCACGCGCTCGAACGCCACCGCGCCGACCTGGGCGCCATCGTCGTCCTCGGCGAACGCCAGCAACAGATGCTCGGGCGTCTCGCCGAACTCCTCCCAGTACAGCTTCAGGTACGCGGGTCGATGGAAGAACGTGCCGGCCGGATCCGCGTGGACGAGGTCGGTCCAATCGCGGCGGAGGAAATCGCGCGGATCCTCGCTGAAGACGATGCGCATCGCTCCAGGCTACCCAGCGGCCGCGTCACCACGACCC
Organism: Actinomycetota bacterium; assembly: GCA_035463115.1. Classification (GTDB taxonomy): domain Bacteria; phylum Actinomycetota; class UBA4738; order UBA4738; family HRBIN12; genus BPGL01. The sequence goes on from DATHTO010000071.1 coordinate 33,397, forward strand.
GCCTCCTCCGCCACCGCCGCCGCCGCCCGACGAACCGCCGGAGAACCCCGAGCCACCCGAGCCGCCCGGCGTGGACGCGATCGTGCCGGATGTGGACACGGTGAAGCCGTCGAGCGACGACGCGAACTCGTGGTACACGAACGGGCGCGTCGAGACGTACCACGAGGTGTCGGGCTGCCCCGCGCCGATCGACTCGAACGCGTTCGCCCACTTCTCGGTCGCGCCGAACACGATCGCGAACGGCAGGTACCGCGTGAAGACACCGGCCTCCTCGGCCCACCGCGACATGTGCGTCTCGGCCTTCTCGATCACGACCCGGAACCCTCGCACCCGTCGCGTCAGCGCCGTGCCCTTCGCCGTCCGCGCCGGCATCCGGCCGGCGCCGATCAGCAGCAGCAGGCTCGCGACGACGAGGGGGACCCCGAGGATCCCCACCCGCAGCTGCGTCGCGAGGAAGAACGTCGCCGCGCCGCTGAGGATCACCGCCGTGATGCCGATCGCCGTCCAGCGTGCCCGCACCGTGTCCGGCCGCTCACGGAACCACCCGCGCTTCACGATGTCGCGGTACATCGCCTCCTGGACGGCTCGCAGCGACGTCGCGAACGTGTTCTTCAGGTCCGAGAGCAGCACCTCATCGCCGGTCGCGAACAGCTTCGCCAGCAACGTCCGCTCGTACCCGAGCAGCTCCGCCTTGCTCTCCCCCGGCGGCGTGAGGCGGACGAGCTTCCAGTCGGGGTTGCCGAGGAACCAGGTCTTGGGGATCTCCTCGATCCGCAGGTACCCCCGCACCGCGAGGTCGACGATCGTCGCCGTCACGTCGAGGGTGTTCGCCCGTTCGTCGAGCAGCGTGCCGATCTGACCCGGCCGGAGCCCTTCGGGCGGCGCGAACTCCACCGGCGCCTCGGCGTCGGCATCCCCCAGCCCGACCCGCTCCTCCTCGCCGGGCACGCCACCCATGACCTGGTCGACCTGCGAGCCTCGGAACACCACGTCGCGTCCGCCGCGCCAGAGCAGCGCGCCCATGCCGCCGATCAGCAGCACGCCGAGACCGACGGCGGTGCCGACCGTCGCGGGCGACGCCCCGATCGCGTTCGCGACCGTCAGGCGTTCCTCGAGGATCGGCCCGACGCGCTCGACCGAGCCGGGCGGGATCGCGACGACGACGGTGAGCGCCGAATACGGCGTGAGCTGCGCCTGCCGGAAGACCGCTCGCGAGCCGTCGCGCTCCGCATCGGTGCACGGAAGGTTCGACCCGACAGGACCGGCGAAGCAGGCGACGTCCGTGACGACGGCCGGCGCCTCGACGAGCACCCGCGAACGATCGATCGGCACGGACCAGTCGCCGCCGATCGCGTTCCAATACAGCTCGTCGTGATCGTCGAAGCCGTTCAGCCCTCCGTCGATCCGATACACGATCTCGTACGCATGCGCGCCGGTGATGTAGGTGTCGGGGTCGCCGATCCGGATCCGCGTGCGACCGCCCTCGACACCCTCGACGACGAACCCGTCGGGCGCCGTGGCGGACGTCACCGAGACGACCTCCATCGGATAGATCCGGTCGTACCGGTCGTCGGGTTCCCACCGCAGCGTCGTCGGCACGTCACGGAAGATCCCCCGCCGCTCTGCGCCCTCGAAGTCGTACGCGATCTTCTCCGTGATCGAGAGGGAACCGGACGGTTCGATATCGATCGTGACGGTGTAGGTGTCGATGCGCTCGGCGGAGGCCGGCGCGGCGGTCGCCAGGAGGAACGCCGTCGCCAAGATCGGGATCGCGAAGAGCCATCGCATCGCGCCGGAGCGTACGACGCCGGCGCGTCCCGCCGACGGAACCGTCAGTGCGCGGCGGCCTTCGAGGCCTCGCCGTCGCCCGCGAGCGCCTCCTGCAGGACGTCCCACGCGAGGACGGCGCACTTGATCCGGATCGGGTACTTCACGACACCCTTCAGGGCGACGAGGTCGCCGAAGTGCTCTTCGGTCGGCTCGACGTCACCGGCCATCATGCCGCGGAACTCTGCCGCCATCCCGAGCGCGTCGTCGACGGGCTTGCCGGCGACCGCCTCGGTCATCATCGAGGCGCTGGACTGGCTGATCGAGCAGCCCGCTCCCTGGAACGTCACCTCGCGGATCGTGCCGTCGTCGACGGACGCGAACACCGTGATCTCGTCACCGCAGAGCGGGTTGTTCTTCGTACACGAGATCGCGCCGTCGCCGAGCTCGCGCTTGTTCCGGGGGCTCTTGTAGTGGTCGAGGATGACCTCTTTGTAGATGTCGTCGAGCGCCACGCCGCTGCCTTTCCCTACGCGAAGATGTCCTCGGCCTTGGCGAGCGCCTCGACCAGAACGTCGACCTCTTCGTTCGTGTTGTAGACGTAGAACGACGCCCGCGACGTCGCGGCCGTACCGAACCGGCGCATCACGAGCTGCGCGCAGTGGTGGCCGGCGCGGATCGCGACGCCCTCCTCGTTCAGGATCTGCGCCAGGTCGTGCGGGTGCACGTTCTTGAACCAGAAGCTCACCGCCCCGCCGCGGATCGAGGGATCGGTCGGGCCGTAGACGGTCGCCCCCGCGTCGGTGAGGCGTTCGAGCGCGTACGCCGCGATCTCCTGCTCGTGCGCGCGGATCGCGTCCATGCCGAGGGACCCGAGGTACTCGACCGCGGCGCCGAGGCCGACCTGCTGCGCGACCTGCATCGTGCCCGCCTCGTGCTTGTACGGCACGGGCTTGTACGTCGCGCGATCGTGGAACACCTCGCTGATCATCTCGCCGCCGCCGAACACCGGATCCATCGCGTCGAGGAGCTCCGGCTTGCCGTAGAGGCCTCCAGAGGACGTGGGCCCGAGCATCTTGTGGCCGCTGAACGCGAGGAAGTCGGCGTCGAGCGCGACGACATCGATCGCATGGTGCGGCGCCAGCTGGGCCGCGTCGACGACCGCGATCGCGCCGACGCGATGGGCCGCCTCGATCAGCTCCGGCAGCGGCGTGATCGTGCCGAGGGCGTTCGACATGCCGCTCATCGCGAAGACCTTCGTCCTGTCGGACAGCACCGTGTCGAGCGCCGAGAGGTCGAGCGTCCCGTCGTCGAGCAGCGGCACGTACCGCAGCGTCGCGCCGGTCGCCGCGGCGGTCATCTGCCACGGCACGATGTTCGAGTGGTGCTCCAGCTCGGTGAGGAGGATCTCGTCGCCCTCGCGGAGGAACTTCCGGCCCCAGCCGAGCGAGACCATGTTGATCGACTCGGTCGTGCCACGGGTGAAGACGACGTGCTCCGGCGACGCGGCGCCCAGGAACCTGGCGATCGTGGCGCGAGCGCCTTCGAACAGCTCGGTCGCTTCCTCGCCGAGGGTGTGGATCCCGCGATGCGCGTTCGCGTTATGCCGCTCGTAGAAGTCGCGGACGGTGTCGATCACGACCTGCGGCTTCTGCGACGTCGCTGCGCTGTCGAGGTAGACGAGCGGCTTGCCGTTCACGCGGCGTGACAGGATCGGGAAGTCGGCGCGCACGCGACCGACGTCGAGGACCGGCGCCTCGTGGTGCGTGACCGCCATCGTCGTCGCCTCCCCGCGGCCGGCTAGGCGCCGACCGGCTCGTCGATCCCGAGCTCCTTGCGGATGCCCTCGTACCCCTTCTCCTCGAGCTCGTGGGCGAGCTCAGGGCCGCCTTCCTTCACGATACGCCCCGCCATCATGACGTGGACGTGATCGGGGGTGATGTAGTCGAGCATCCGTTGGTAGTGCGTGATCAGCAGGGCGCCGAGATCGGGCCCGATCAGCCGCGCGACGCCGGTCGCGACGGCCTTCAACGAGTCGATGTCGAGGCCCGAATCGGTCTCGTCGAGGATCGCGATCTTCGGCTCGAGCACGGCGAGCTGCAGGACCTCGACCTTCTTCTTCTCGCCGCCCGAGAACCCCTGGTTCACGTAGCGGTTGACCATCGCGTCGTCGACGCCGAGGACGTCCATCTTCTCCTTCATGTGCCGGCGGAACGCGAGCGCCGAGATGTCCTCGCCCTTCACGCTCTTGTACGCCGTTCGCAGGAAGTTCACGACCGAGACCCCCGGGACCTCGACCGGATACTGCATCGCGAGGAACAGCCCGCGCTTGGCCCGCTCGTCGGGCGGGAGCTGCGTGACGTCCTCGCCGTTGAAGATCAGGGTGCCGTCGGTCACGACGTAGCCCGGACGCCCCATCACGACGTTCGCCAGCGTCGACTTCCCTGATCCGTTCGGTCCCATCACGGCGTGCGTCTCGCCCTGACGCACCGTCAGGTCGATCCCCTTCAGGATCTCGGTCCGTTCGCCGCTCGGCGTCTCGACCGCCGCCCGCAGGCCGCGGACCTCGAGCACCGCCGGGGTCGTCGTCTCGCTCATGCCTCCACCTCGATCATCACGTCGTCGTCCTCGATCTTCACGGGGAACACCTGCACCGGCACGGTCGCCGGCAGGGTCCGCGGACGGCCGGTCTCCAGGTCGAACGTCGAGCCGTGCTTCCAGCACTCGATCGTCGCCTCGTCGACGTCGACCTGCCCCTCGTCCAGGTAGTAGTGGGCGTGGGAGCACACGGCGTCGACGGCTCGGAAGCCCTCGTCCCCGAGGTTCACCACCGCGATCTCACGCGTCCCCACGCTGACGCGCCGCGCCGCGCCGGCGGGCACGTCCGACACCGAGCACACCTTCACCAGCGCCATCAGCCCACGCGCGCCAGCTCGGCTTCGATCGACCGCTCGATCCCCTCGCGAACCTCCGGAAGGTCGATGCGATCGAGCACCTCGGCGAAGAACCCGAACACGATCAGACGCTCGGCCTCGTCGCGCGGGATGCCTCGGCTCTGGAGGTAGAAGAGCTCGTCCTCGCTCACCGGTCCGACGCTCGCGGCGTGACCGCAGCGGGTCGGGTCGTCGGTCAGGATCTCCAGGTTCGGCACCGACATCGCCTTCGCCTGTTCCGAGAGCAGGATGTTCCGGTTGGTCTGGTACGCGTCGCACAGATGTGCGTCGTGGTCGATGATCACCGTGCCCGTGTAGATCGCGCTCGACGCGTCGCGGAGCGCGCCCTTGTACAGCAGGTCGCTCGAGCTCCGGGACCCTCGGTGCAGCTGGATCGACCGGTGGTCGATGTGCTGGTCGCCATCGCCGAAGTAGACGCCGAGGAGTTCCGTCCTCGAGCCGTCGCCGGCGAGCTCGATCTCGACCTCGCCGCGAGCCAAGGTGCCGCCGAACGCGACCCCGAGCGACCGCACCTGGGCGTCACGGCCGACCCGAGCGCGGGTCACGCCGACGTGCTGCACCCCGGTCCCCCAGTCCTGCAGACCGATGTACTTCACGTGGGCGCCGTCGCCCGCCACGATCTCGACGACGGCATCGGACAGCGCTCGCCTTAGGTCCGGTGAGGCGTACCGGTCGATGAACGTCACCTCGCTCCCGCGGTCCGCGATCAGCAGCGTGTGCGGGAACACCGCACCGCCGTCGGCGTCGAGGTACGTCAGCGTCTGGATCGGAAGCTCGACCTGCACGTCGGGCGGGACGTAGAGGAACGTCCCGCCGGTCCGGAACGCCGCGTGCAGCGCCGTGAACTTCGACCGGTCGATCGGAACGACGCTGTGCAGATGCTCCTCGACGAGATCACGGTGCTCGCTCGCCGCGAGGTCGAGGTCGCCCAAGATCACCCCCTCGTCGACGAGGTCCTTGGCGAGGTGCGTGATGATCACGTCGCCGTTGCGCTGGATCTGCAGACCGGCGCGGTCGCCCACGACGTCCGCCGCCTCGAGGACCCGATCGGGAACGTCGTCGAGCGTCTCCGCGGCGCCGCCCTCGGAGTACGGGACCTGGTCGAACACGAGATCCGAGACGTCGGTGTAACGCCACTCCTCGGTCTCCTTCGAGGGGAGCGGCGTGGCGACGAAACGCGCGAACGCCTGCTCGCGGATCCCGCCGGTCGCGACGGCGCGCGCCGGAAGCGCCTCCAGCGCAGCTGCGTCGAACGTCGTCGTCGTGGTGTCCGTGTCGCTCATCGGTTCCTTCGTCGTCGTTGCTCCACATGCGGAAGGGCAGACCCTGGGCCTGCCCTCCGGCTCGCGTGTTGTGGCTCCGCGGACCGGAGCCGCGGGCTCGCCTCAGCCGATCGAGCCCTCCATCTGCAGCTCGATCAGGCGGTTCAGCTCGACCGCGTACTCCATCGGAAGCTCGCGCGTGATCGGCTCGATGAAGCCGTTCACGATCATGGCGCTCGCCTCGGCCTCGGAGAGCCCGCGACTCATCAGGTAGAAGAGCTGGTCCTCACCGATCCTCGCGACGCTCGCCTCGTGACCGAGCTCGGCGGTCTCCTCCTCGACCTCGACGTACGGGTAGGTGTCGGATCGGGATTCCGGATCGAGGATCAGCGCGTCGCAGCGCACCATCGACTTCGAGTGATGCGCACCCTCCTCCACGCGGACGAGACCGCGGTAGCCCGTGCGACCGCCGTCCTTCGAGACCGACTTGGAGTTGATCACGCTCGAGGTGTAGGGCGCGGCGTGGATCGCCTTGCCGCCGGCGTCGGTGTGCATCCCCCTGCCCGCGAACGCCACGCTGAGCACCTCGCCGCGCGCTCCCTTGCCGAGCAGGTAGATCGACGGGTACTTCATCGTGATCTTCGAGCCGATGTTGCCGTCGATCCACTCCATCACGGCGTCTTCGTGCGCCGCCGCGCGCTTCGTCACGAGGTTGTAGACGTTCGTCGACCAGTTCTGGATCGTCGTGTACCGCACGCGAGCGTTCTTCTTCGCGACGATCTCGACGACCGCGGAGTGCAGCGAGTCGCTCGTGTAGATCGGCGCCGAGCA
>DATHTO010000072.1:0-28955 GCA_035463115.1 Actinomycetota bacterium
CGACGCTCTCGGTCGAGTTCGGCAGAAGCCTCAGCCGGGCGCTTCACCTCGAGATCGGCGCGCCGACGGATCGCGCCCGACGAGACCGACGCCGCCCACGCGACGAGTCCTCCTTCTGTCTCCGGAGTGGCGAAGCGCGTCAGCTCCACGACCTTGTCCACGCCGAGCTTGCCCCGCGCGAGGGCCTCGCCGAGGCGCGGAAGGCGCTCGAGCGCGGCGGCCGCGGCGGCCCAGCGGTGCGCCTTCCACGCCGAGATGCCGAACCGCATCTGGACCCAGTGCGCGAGGTCCCGCGCGCCGTCGCCCTCCCACGCACACGTCCGGTCGACCTCGAGCAGGACCTCGAACAGGCCACGCGTCGCGCGCGCCATCACCCCGTAGAGCGCGTCGGCTCTCGCAACGGCGTCGACCTCGTCGTGCTCGGCCTCGTCGTGCGCCACCTCGTCGTGCGAGACAGATGACTCACCCTCGAGCAGCACCTGGAGCATCGTGGTGTCGGCGACGTCGAACATCGGTTCGACGGTACGCGCGCGCGGGTCCTGCGTCTGTGAGATGCGTCACACCCTGAGCCGGGAAGAGGCGAGATCACGGTCGACGTGACGCCGGACGACACCACCCGGACGACACCACCGGGCGACGGGCGACACGACCGAGCAGCTCGCGCCTACCCGCGTTTCGCAGCGAGCGCGCTCATGGCTTCGAGCACGCAGCGATGCGCGAGCGTCGCGGTCGCGTCGGACGCGTCATAGGGAGGGCATACCTCGACGACGTCCATCCCGACCAGGTCGACGGCGCCCACGATCTGCCGCACCGCGCGCAGGAGCTCGCGGGGCAACATCCCGCCCGGCTCGGGCGTCCCCGTGCCCGGCGCGCTCCCCGGATCGACGACGTCGATATCGATCGAGAGGTAGATGCAGTCGGGGCCGTCGAGGGCTTCCGCGATCGCGTCGGCGATCACCGCCTCGCTCCCCCGCTCCTCGATCTCGACCATCCGGTGCCAGCGGAGGCCCTGCTCGCGCATCCATGCGAACGTCTCCTCCTCGGGCCAGTAGCCGCGCAGGCCGACCTGCACGAAGTTCGGGCCGGCGATCCACCCCTCCTCGATCAACCGTCGCATCGGCGCACCGTGGCTGATCAGCGAGCCCCAGACCTCGTTCCCGGTGTCGGCGTGCGCGTCGAAGTGCACGATCCCCACGCGCCGTGGATGCTGCGCGCGCGCCACGGCCGCCGCGGAGGGATACGTGATCGAGTGGTCGCCGCCGAGCACGATCGGGATCGCGCCGGTCCTCGCCACGCGCCACACCTTCTCGTGGATCACGCGGAGACCGCGCGCGAGTCGCGTCGGCACGACCGGCGCATCGCCCGCGTCGACCGCCTCGATCCTGTCGAGCACGCTCGTCCCGAGCTGGATCGACCACAGGTCCCCCGAGTGGTACGACGCGGAGCGGATCGCGCGCGGCCCGAAGCGTGCCCCCACCCGGTTCGAGGCGCCGTCGTCGATCGGCGCGCCAACGATCGCCACATCGGGCGCGATCGCCGCGAGGTCCTCGTCGTCGGGAACCCACGGAAGCTTCTGGAACGACGTCGAGCCCACGTGCGCGGGGAGCTCGTAGTCGGAGAACTCCTCGTACTCGTTCTCGCCGAGCAGCAGCTCGCTCCGGTCGATCCGGAACGTCGGCACGTCGTCGGCGCCGTCGGCGCGATCGCCGAGGTCGTCGGCGCGATCGTTCCCCTTCTCGGTCATGGCGCGTAGCTTCCCACACGGTCTTCCGCGGTCGGTCGCGCATCATGGAGGCATGCGGGTCGACAGGATCGAACCGGGGCCGGGCCAGCGGTCGGTGTGGGACCACCCGCGTCCGCCGGCGATCGAGCGCGACGAGCGACACGTCGTGGTCACGTTCGTCGGCGAGACGATCGCCGACACGCGCCGCGCCATCAAGATCCTCGAGACCAGCCATCCGCCGACGTGGTACCTGCCGCTCGCCGACGTGCGCCGGGGGTTCCTTCGGCCGGGCCTCGGCGGCTCGTTCTGCGAGTGGAAGGGACAGGCGTCGTACCTCGACGTCGTCGTCGGCGACCGCGTCTCTGCCGATGCCGCGTGGTTCTATCCCCGACCGTCACCGCGGTACGCGGCGCTCGTCGATCACGTCGCGTTCTACGCCGGTCGGGTGGACCGCGTCACCGTCGACGGCGCGATCGTCGTTCCGCAGGCCGGCGGGTTCTACGGCGGCTGGATCACCGACGACGTCGTCGGTCCGTTCAAGGGAGCGCCCGGCACCCGCGGCTGGTGACCGGCAGCCGCCCGCGAGGGGCGGGCCGTCGCCGGCCCACCCCCCGGATGGCGCGGAGACGAGCTAGCCGACCAACCCAGCGTTCTCGAGGTGCGACGTCGCCACCTCGGCGATGTCCTCCTCGTCCACGACGATCCGCCCCACCAGGTCGAGCATGATCTCGTCGGTGAGCGACTCCGTCACGGGGTCGAGCGTCGAGCGGAGCTCGTCGCTGTCGACCTCCTGACGCACCAGCGGCACGAAGTTCCCGGCCGGCTGCAGCCCCTGATCGTCCTCGAGGATCACCCATCCCTCTTCGTAGATCGTGGGGTCGAGGGAGAACAGCAATCCGACGTCGATCGCGCCGGCGCGGAGCGCCTCCACCGTCTGCGGACCCCCGAAGTCGAGCGGACGGAACTCGGCGAACTCGATGCCGTACACGTTCGAGAGGCCCTTGATGCAGAAGTCCCGCTTCGGGCAGTCAGGTGGCCCGCCGAGGACGAGATCGCCGGACACGCCTGCGAGGTCGCTCATCGTCGACACGCCGAGCTCTTCGGCCGTCTCGCCGGTGACCACGAACGCGTTCGTGCTGTTCGCCGGCGAGTACGCGTACGTCGTGAGGCCGTTCGCCTCGGCGGCTTCCTGGAGCCGCGCGGCGACCTCCTCGGGCGTCCCGGACGTGTCGGCCTCGGGGTCGAGCGTCGGAAGCTCGTACGCGAGGTACTCGGGCTTGAGGTCGATCTCGCCTGCTTGGAGCGCTTCGTTGCCGACGTCGCGGCTGTCGATGTTGAGCTCGCGTGACACGGTGTAGCCGGCGTTCTCGAGGACCTGCGCGTACATCTCGGCGACGACCTGGCTCTCGGCGAACGCGCCCGAGACCCCGACGGTGAGCGAGCCCTTGGGCTCGGTGCTTCCGGAAGCGGCCGACGGCGAGCCGTCGGTCGGCTCGTCGCCCTCACCCGACGCGCACGCCCCCGCGAACAACGCGAGCGCGAGCAACGCCGCCCCAAGGACGATGCTGCGGTGATTCCGCATGGGTTTCCCTCCCCCCTCATGGGTTGGCGGGCCTCCCGGTGGAGGCTCGTTGCAAGGTGATACGTGCGCGCGGACCCTAGCAGCGTTGCAACGGGACGGATGCGTCGGAGGCTCCTCCGCCCAAGGCACTCGGATCGACCGGTATCGGCGGGAACGCGCCTACGGCCGCCTGCCGCGGCGACGGCGACCGGGCGCCGTGGCGCGTGCGACGAGGGCGAACGCCCCGTCGGTCAGGAGGGCCAGCGCCGCGACGAGGTACGCGCCGGCGATCATCTGCGGGAGATCCTGCTGCGTGTACCCGTCGCGGATGAACCGTCCGAGCCCTCCGCCGGCGACGAACGCGGCGAGCGTCGCCGTCGCCACGATCTGCAGCGCGGCGATCCGGAGGCCCGTCACGACCAGCGGGGCGGCGAGCGGGACCTCCACCCACCGGAGCGCCTGCCGGCCGCGCATCCCCATCCCGCGCGCCGACTCGCGCACGTCGTCGTCGACGCTCCGGACGCCGATCGTGGTGTTGAGCAGGATCGACGGCAGCCCGAGCAGGACCAGCGCCACGACGGTCGGCACGTATCCGAACGCGAGCTCGGGCGCGTACTGCAGGACGAGGACGAACACGAGGACGAGCACCGCGAAGGTCGGCACGGCCCGCCCCGCGTTCGCCGTCTGTACGGCGACGATCTCGGCCCGCCTCGACCGGGCATGCCCGACCGCGATGCCCATCGGCACCGCGATGGCCGCGGCGACCGCCAGCGACGATCCCGAGTACCAGAGGTGCTCCAGCACGCGGTTGGCGATCCCGTCGGTGCCCGACCAATGCGCGGGATCGGCGAGCCATGCGAACGCCTCGACGAAGTCGTTCACGTGGCCACCGTCCGGATGCCGGCCTTGCGCGCCCACGGACTCAGTCCCCGCTGCAGCAGCAGCAGGAGCCCGTCGGCGACGAGGGCGAGCAGCACCGACAGCCCGGCTCCCAGGATGATCCTCGTCGACGAGAAGCGGTTGAGGCCGTCGAAGATCAGCTGGCCGAGGCCACCGCGACCGAACAGCCCCCCGATCGTCACCAGCCCGATCGTCGATACGGTGGCGATCCGCACGCCCCCGAGGATCACCGGAAGGGCGAGCGGTATCTCGACGCGCCACAGGACCTGGCGGCGCGTGAGGCCCATCCCGACCGCGGACTCGCGGACGTCGGCGGGAACACCACGGACGCCGGCGACCATGTTCCGGATCAAGATCAGCAGCGTGTAGATCGTGAGAGCGACCACGACGGGCCAGATGTTCAGCCCGAGGACCGGCAGCAGCACGACCATCAGCGCGAGCGCCGGCACCGTGTACAGGAGCCCGGTCACGGTCGTCACGAGCGGGTACAGGCGTGGTCGCCGGATGCAGACGACCGACAACGGGAACGCGATCACGACGCCGAACGCGACGGCGAGCACGGTGAGGACGATGTGCTGCAACGTCAGCGTCCGGATCTCGTCGGCGAGGTTCGCGACGAGGTCCCAGTTGATCAGCTCGCTCGACTGCGCGAGCGCCGGGGTCACGTCGCGGCCTCGATCTCGCGGCCCAGCCGCTCGAGCGTCAGCACGCCGATGGCCGTGTCACCGTCGGTGACCGTCGCCGCATCGACGCCCGCGGTCACGATCGCGTCGAGCGCGAACCGGAGGGAATCGCTCGTGGTGACGGTCGGGAGGCCGTCGACGGGTCGCGGAGCGTCGAGCTCGAGCGACGAGACGGGGATCAGCGCGAGCCGCTTCAGGCCTCGCTCCTCGCCGACGAACTCCTCCACGAACGCGCTCGCCGGCGCCTTGAGGATCTCCGCCGGCGTGTCGTACTGCTCGAGCCGGGCTCCGATGTTCAAGATCGCGATGCGGTCGGCCATCTTGATCGCCTCGTCGATGTCGTGGGTCACGAACACGATCGTCTTGCGGAGGGAGCGCTGGAGCTCGAGGAACTGATCCTGCAAGGCGCCGCGCACGATCGGGTCGACCGCCGCGAACGGCTCGTCCATCAGCATCACGGGCGGATCGGCCGCCAGCGCGCGTGCCACGCCGACGCGTTGCCGCTGGCCGCCCGACAGTTCCGAGGGGTAGCGACCGAGGAGATCGTCGTCGAGCCGGAGCTGCGCGGCGAGCTCCCGCACGCGACCCTGGATCCGCTCCTTGCCCCATCCGAGCAGCCACGGCACCGTTCCGATGTTCTGCTCGACGGTCCGGTGCGGAAGCAGGCCGATCGTCTGGATCACGTAGCCGACCCGCCGCCGGAGCTCGTCGGGATCTTGCTGCATCACGTCACGGCCGTCGACCTCGATCGTGCCGCTGTCAGGCTCGATCAGCCGGTTGATCATGCGCATCGTCGTCGTCTTGCCGCACCCCGAGGGCCCCACGAGCACGACGATCTCGCCGTCGCCCACGTCGAGGGAGAGATCGTCCACCGCCGCGCCCGCGTCCCGTGCGTGGAACCGCTTCGTGACGTTCCGCAGCGAGATCATCGCCGGGCCGCTCGCCGCCGACATGCGGGGCAGTCTAGGCGGACGGTGGGAACCAGCGGCCTCGTCCGCCGACGGCCCCGGCTCGAGAGCGACCGCGTCGTGGACCGGACAGACCTCGGATCGTTTCCCCACGGCGGCCCCGCTCGCCGGGCGCAGACGTACGGCCAGACCATCAGGGACCGATACCGTCCCTGAAACAGACCCGCGGTTTGACGTGGTCTCGTCGGGCGTGCGAGGGTCCGACCGGATGGATGCCGGCGTCGCCGATGCGGCACTCGAGGTGATCAACGGATCACGAGCCGACGAAGCGCGCGACGCCATCGCCGAGCGCATCGCGACGGGTCGGTGGCGCGCCGGCCAGCGTCTGCCGTCGGAACGACGCCTGTCGGCAGCGCTCGGGGTCAGCCGGGTCACCGTGCGCAAGGCGCTCGCGACCCTCGTCGAGGACGGCGTCGTCGAGGTCGCCCACGGGCGAGGCTGGTTCGTCGCGGCGGAGGCCGCGAGCGATGAGCCGAACGTCTTGCTCAGCTTCACCGCGATGGCGCACGCCCGAGGCCTCACCCCGACGGCGACCGTGCGCGCGCACGTCGTTCGCGAGGCGACGATCGACGAAGCCGAGCAGCTCCGCATCGCGCCTGGGGCCCACGTCCTGGAGCTCGAACGGGTGCGGCTGCTGAACGGCATCCCGGTCGCCCTCGATCGGAACGTCGTTCCGATCGCGCACTGTCCGGACCTCGCCGACGCCGACTTCACCATCGCGTCGCTGTACGCGATCCTGCGGGACGAGGCCGGCCTCATCCCGAGCTCCGCCGACACCACCGTGGAGGCCGCCGAGGCGGGCGACGCGATCGCCGAGCTGCTCGACGTGTCGCCCACCTCGCCGGTGCTGATCACGACCCAGACCACCTACGACCAGCACGGCCGTGCCCTGGACGCGAGCCGGATCACGTACCGCGGTGACCGGCATCGGTTCCATGCGAGGCTCACGGTCGCGCGCACCTGATCACCGGAAGGAGCCCCCGCGACGATGGCCGAACGGGTACGACTCGCGATCCTCGGACCGGGCGACGTCGCGCAGCGCGACTACCTGCCCGAGTTCGAGCGGATCGCCGACCGCGCCGAGATCGTGGCCGTGTGCGGTCGCACCGAGCACCGCGCCCGCGCCCTCGCCGAGCAGCACGGCGCGTCGTGGTTCACGGATCAGGCGACGATGCTCCGCGAGGTCGGGATCGACGCCGTGCTGAACCTCACGCCGATCCAGGCGCACGCCGAGACGACCGCGATGGCACTCGAGGCCGGCGTGCACGTCTACTCCGAGAAGCCGCTCGCCGGGTCGGTCGCCGACGGGCGCGATCTCGAGCGGCTCGCGGAGGAACGCGGGCTCGTGCTCGTCGCCGCGCCGTGCGTGATGCGCTTCCCGCAGGTGCTCCTCGCCAGGCAGCTGATCGACGCGGGACGGATCGGACGCGTGCACACCGCGCGCGGCGTCGTCATGGGCGCCGTGCCACCCTGGCCGGGATTCACGTCCGATCCGACCCCGTACTTCTCACCGGGCGCCGGTCCGCTCGTCGACCTCGGCGTGTATCCGCTCCATGCGATCACGGGTCTCGTCGCGCCGGTGCGACGCGTCTCGGCGATGAGCGCCCGCGTCGGCACCTCGTTCACCGTGCCCGACGGGCCGGCGGCCGGAACGCGTGTCGACGTGAACGTCGACGACACGTGGGTGACGCAGCTCGACCTCGGCGAGGGCCGCCTCGCGACGGTCGAAGCGAACTACTCCTCGCACGGCACGCACGCCGCGGAGCTCGAGCTCATGGGGACCGACGGGACGCTCGCGCTCAGCCTCCTCGACGTCGCCGCGCCGATCGAGGTGCTCACCGACGGCACGTGGACGAGCGTCGAGGTTCCTCGCACCGGGCGCGCGGATGGCCCTGACCACCTGGTCGGGGTGGAGCACCTGCTGGACCGGCTCGCGGGCGACGCCGAGCCCGAGCTCACGCCGGCGCACGCGATCCACGTGTTGGAGATCGTGGAACAGGCCGAGCGGTCGGCGCGTGACGGCGTCGTCGCGTCGCTCGAGACGACGATCGACCGCTGACCGACGGAACGAAGGAAGAGAGGTTCGATGCCGGACATCGTTGGGATCGGCGTCGTGGGCGCCGGGATGATCTCGCAGCGCGGGATCCTGCCCCACCTGAGCCAGGACGACATCAAGGATCGGTTCCGCCTGCAGGCGGTGTGCGACGTCGTGCCCGGGCGCGCGGCCGCGTCGGCCGAGCGGTACGGCATCCCGAAGGCGTACGAGCGGTACGAGGACCTCCTCGCGGACCCCGACGTCGACATGGTCACGATCGCGACGCCGATCGGTCTGCACTACGAGCAGGGCAAGCAGGCGCTCGAGGCCGGCAAGCACGTGCACGCGAACAAGACGATGACCACGACGGTGGCCGAGGCCGACGACCTGATCGAGACGGCCGCCAGCAGGGGTCTCCACCTCTCGGCGTCTCCCGGTGAGGTCCTGCGCCCGCAGGTGACGCGGATCCGCGAGCTGATCGCCGAGGGCGCGATCGGGTCGCTCGCGTGGGCGATCTGCGGGACGTCGCTCGGCAGGTACCACGAGGACGAGGAGGCCGAGGCCCGGGCGAACGCGCCCGGCGGCACGCCGATCGACCCGAGCTGGTACTTCCGCATGCCGGGAGGCGGGCCGCTGTACGACGCCGCCGTGTACGCGCTCCACAACCTCACGAGCGTGCTCGGACCCGCGAAGCGTGTGACCGCCCTTTCGGGCACGGTCGTCGACCGGCGGGAGTTCCTCGGTGGCGCGATCGAGGCCCAGGCCGACGACAACACGATGATGCTGCTCGGCTACGACGGAGGCACGCACGCCGTCGTCCACGGCACCGTCGCCGGCATGCTGATCGAGGACTTCGGCGCCGGCCTGTACTTCGGCACCGAAGGCTCGATCAGAGGCCTCCTGTTGAACGACGAGCCGTTCGACTTCCCCGGGCGCGAGGAGACGCTCGACGCGCCGACGTGGGACTGGGAGACGCAGATGCGCGTCCTCCCGCACGTCGTCGGTCCGCACCGTGAGATCCCGGAATCGGCGGTGTTCGAAGACATCATGCAGGTGGCGGAACTCGTCCGCACCGGGAAGCACACCCCCATGACGGCGGAACACGCCCGCCACGTGGTCGAGATCATCGAGGCCACGTACGCGGCCGCGAGCACGGGTCGGACCCAGGAGCTCCGGACGACGTTCGAGTTCCCGCCGAGGGTCGCGTGACCGTCGCCGACGCGTCGCGGTTGGTCGTGCGGGCCCCCGGCGCGATCCGCGCGAACGACGTCGTGCTGAAGCTGTGGGGCGACGACGTGTCGGGCCAGGTCAACGACGAGATCTTCGTGTCGAACGAGAAGATCCAGCAGATGCGCTTCACGATGCCGCCCGGCGCGCGCTTCACCCACTCCCCGGCGTACCGCACGGCGATGGGAGCCGACGAGGTGTACCACGTGCTGCGCGGGCGACTCGTGCTCGCGAACCCCGAGACGGGCGAGGTGCACGTCGCCCGCGCGGGAGACGCCGTCGCCTTCGGCCGCGACACCTGGCACCACGGCTTCAGCGACGGCGACGATGCGCTGGACGTGATGCAGTACTTCGCGCCGCCGCCGGCGACCGGCTCGTCACAGGCGTACGCGCGCACACGACCGTTCCTCGAGCGTGCGACGTACGTGCAGGACGAGTGGCTGCGGCGGTGGCCCGACGCGGCGGGCGACGCGCGGACGGCCGCGTCGATGCAGGTCCTGCGCGAGGCCGACGCGCTCTGGCGCGTGGAGGGCGACGCGCATCCGATCGTCGTGGCCGTCCTGCGGAGCACCGACGAGCTGACCTCGGGGACGGTCGAGCTCCGTCCCGGTCAGCGGAGCGACGAGCGCACGCACGGCGGCGACCTCGCCGGGTTCGTCACCGCCGGACGGCTGCACCTGTTCCTGCCGCGGCTCGAGGTGCCCGGCGCCGGGAACGGATGGTTCCGGATGGACGCCGGCGACGGCTTCTACGTCCCCGCCGGCGAGCCGTACCGTCTCCACAACATGGGCGACGTGCGAGTGCGGTTCCTCTTCGGCGTGGCACCGGCCTACCTCGACGCTCACGCTCCGGCGGGCGCGGAGGCGCCGACCCCCGCGTGACGGAGCGCTCGGCGATCGGCGTCGACGTCGGCGGGACGAAGACCGCGCTCGGGCTCGTGGCGAGCGACGGCACGCTCCGCGAGCTCGAACGCATCCGGAACAGCGACGTCGGGACCGACGAGGCGCTGCTCGCCGCGATCGCGGATCGATGCCGGTCCCTCGCGGACGCCACGCCCGTCGGCGGGATCGGGGTCGCGCTTCCGGAGGTCCTCGACCCGAGCGGGGAGCTCCAGAGCCATGTCTCCGTCGGCTGGACGCGCCGGGCGATCCTCGACGCGCTCGCGCCGATCGCCCCCGTCTCGCTCGAGGCCGACGTCCGCGCGGCGGCGCTCGCCGAAGCGCGGCTCGGCGCGGGACGAGGACGTTCGACCGTCGGCTACGTCAGCGTGGGCACCGGCGTGAGCGCCGCCCTGGTGCTCGACGGAACGCCGTACGCCGGCGCCCACGCCGCGGCGCAGCTGCTGGGGAGCGCCGAGATCCCGATCGCGTGCCCGCACTGCGGGCGCCGGTTCCGCGCGGCGGCCCTCGAGCACGTCGCGGCCGGACCCTCGCTCGTCGCTCGCTACAACGCGGACGCCGGCGCGGCGCTCGAGCGCGGCGAGGAGCTGCTCGCGGCGGCGCGGAACGGTGACGCGATCGCCGAGCGCGTCGTCGCCGACGGCGCCGAGACGCTGGGTGGCTACCTGGCGCTGTTCGTCAACATCGTCGATCCCGAGGTCGTCGTCGTGGGTGGAGGGCTCGGAGCCGCCCTCGCCGACCGGTGGCCGTCGGTCGTGGCCGCCGCCCGCGAACACATCTGGGCCGTCCACGTGCGCGACGTTCCGATCGTGCAGGCCGAGCTCGGCGAGATCTCCGGCGTGATCGGAGCCGGACTGCTGATCCGTTGAGACGCCGCGGACGAGCGGATCGTGAGCTCAGAGCGGGACGTTCCCCGGCGCCACGGCGAGCATCGCGCGCGCCGGCTCGCCGGTGATGTTGCGCAGGTCGTACGCGACGCCGGCCGGCACGTAGAACGCGTCCTCGCGGTGGACCTCGAACCAGCGCTGTCCACTCGAGTCGGGGGCGCCCAGCAGCACGTTCATGACCCCGTCGACCACGTGCAGCGTCGCGTCGCCCTCGTGGCGCCGGGACGACGTCTTCGCGCCGGGCGCGAGCTCGACGCGACCTGCGACCAGGTGCTCGGTGCTGACGTACGTGCCGACGAGCGCGCCGCCGTCGAGCGCCCAGACCACGTCGTCGTCGCGGATCTGCCGGATCGACGACGCGTCGGCCCGTTCGCTCGACGCCATGGGAACCCTGCCGTGCCACCGATCGTCGCGGTAGCGCGGCTCGGCCAGGTACTCCTTCGTGCGCGCGTACGCGCTCGAGGCGCCCGTCGCCGGCGGCGGCGCGAAGAACTCGAGGACGCGCACGGCCCCCGGTCCCAGGTTGAACGCGTGGTGCCAGGTGTCGCGTCGGAAGAAGACGGCATCGCCCGCGGCCGTCGGCACCACCTCCCCCGTCTCGGGGTTCGCGAAGGCGACCTCGCCCTCGAGGACGTAGAGGAGCTCGTCGGCCGCGAACACCGTCCGGAAGTCCTCGGAATGCTGGAACCGTCCGCCGGGGGCGAGCCCGAACACGAGGTGATGGATCTTGTCGCTCGAGACGTAGATCCAGTCCGGCACCTCTCCGGAGGACGCGTCCCCCCAGAGGTGGCGGGTGACCGTCGTGTACGGAACGTGCGTCGCCTCGTCGAACGCCGGCCTGGGCGACGGCGGCGGCGGGGCGGACGCGCGAGGAACGGACTCCTCGCCCGGACCGTCCCGATGGTCGACGTCTCGTCCCGTCACCGTCACGGGCGGCATCTTAGCCCGGAGGCACGGGCGGCGGAAGACCGGTATCGAAACCGGTTCGCTCCGGAACCCCGCGTCAGCCTTGCGTGTCGGCGGTGAGCGTCGTCCGGAACCGGTACCGATCGCCGCGGTACACGATGCGGGAGAGCTCCACCGGGCGTCCGGACCGATCCTTCGTCACCTGCCGGGAGACCAGGACCGGATCGCGGGGCCCGACGTCGAGCAGCGGACCGATCTCCTCCCCCGCGGACGTCGCCTCGACGGTGCATTCGGCCGAAACCGGCACGACCAGTGCCTCGCGGGTCAACACGTCGTAGAGCGACTCCTGGGCGAAGTCGGTCGACACGATCGCGGGGCAGAGCGCCACCGGCACGAGCGAGCGGTCCACCGCCACCGGAAGCCCGTCGAGCATGCGGACCCGCTCGAGCTCCAAGAGGCCGGCGCCGGGAGCGACCTGCAACGATTCAGATTCGTCGAGCGTCGCGCTCCGGACCTCCGAACGCAGCACCCTGGCGCTCGGATCGAACCCGCGGGCGCGGGCCATGGCGGTGAAGCTCAACAGCATGTTCGGCGGCTCCGACAGCGGCCCGTCCGAGACGTACCAGCCGCGCCCCGGGGACGACACGACGAGGCCCTCGTCCACCAGCGCCGTGAGCGCGCGACGAGCCGTCACCCGGCTGATCCCGAAGCGCTCGCAGAGGCTCCGTTCCGACGGGAGCTGGGCGCCCGGAGCCAGGGTTCCGTCGGTGATCTGGCGCGCGAGCGTCTCCTTGACCCGTCGGTACAGCGGAGCGTCGCCCGCGACGTCGACGTGGCCGGACCGTTCCATCGGCGCCCATCCTGGCCAGGACCTCCCCCGGCGTCAATGACAGGTCTGATGCCGGTCCTATCCTTGCGCCCGATGGGTCTCCGCATCGTGCGAGTCGCCGACGCCGCCGCGGTCGCCCGGACCGCGGCCGACCTCGTGGTCGGGTCGGTGGCCCGGCGCCCGGCGTCGTTCGTGGCCGCGACGGGCACCACGCCGATGGCGACCTACGCGGAGCTCGCGCGCCGCGCGCGGCGGGGCGCGTTCGACGCCTCGTCGCTGCACGCCTTCCAGCTCGACGAGTACGTCGGCGTGGCACGTTCCGACCGTCGTTCGCTCACCGGGTGGTTCGACCGATCGGTCGTCGATCCGCTCGGGATCGACGACGACCGGGCCGTTCGCTTCGACGGCCTCGCGAGCGACCTCGACGGAGCGTGCCGCCGGTACGACGACGCCGTCGCGCGGAACCCGTTCGACCTCGCGATCCTCGGCCTCGGTCCGAACGGACACCTCGGGTTCAACGAACCTCCGTCGACCGCCGACGCGCCGACGCGCGTCGTGACGCTCACGCCGCAGAGCGTGCGCTCGAACGCGGCCTACTGGGGTTCCGAAGCCGACGTGCCGAGGCGAGCCGTGACGGCGGGCATGGCGCAGCTGCTCTCCGCGCGACGCGTGATGCTCCTCGTCGTCGGTCCTCACAAGCGGGAGATCCTCCGCGCCGTGGTCGACGGACCGGTGACGGACGACGTGCCCGCGTCGCATCTGCAGCTCCACGCCGATGCGATCGTCGTCGCGGACGCCGACGCGCTCGGACCTGACCCGGCCGACCGGCGACGGTGACTACTGGGTGGCGCCGAGCACCGCCGTCGCACCCAGCATCAGGCCCACCCCCACCCATTGGTGCCGGACCAACCGCTCACGGAGGACCACGGTCGCGAGCACGACCGCCACCGTCGAGAACTGGCCCATGATCACGGAGACGACCGCGACGGGACCGATCGTGAGCGCGACCGTGAAGGCGAGGAACCCCACCGTCTCGAGCGCCGCCGCGGTCGACGTGCGTCGCAGCCCCTGCGCGCCGACGCGCGGCGACATCCGTGCCGCGGCGAAGATCGCTCCGAGCACGACGAGTCCCGTGATGCGGTAGGCGACCACCGCCCACACCGCGCCGAGACGCTCGGACGCCACCGCGAGCGTCACCGTGTAGAGGCCGAACAGCAGCGCCGAGATCACGGCCCACCCCATCCCTCGCGGCGACGCAGCACTGCGGCCGCTGGCGGTCGCGAGCACGACGCCGGCGACGGCCGTCGCCAGGCCGCCGACCTGGATCGCCGTCAGCTCCTCGCCGAGCAGCAGGACGGCCAGCACCGCTCCGATCCCCCCACTGGTGGCGACGGTCGGTGAGACGAGCGACAGCTTCCCGTCGCGCAGCGCCACCATGTACAGCGTCGACGCGCCGAGCCCGACGAGGGCCGGGGCGATCGCGATCGGGACGTCGCGCAGCTCCGGCGGCGATCCCGAGACGAGCGCGACGGGTGCGATCAGCGCCGTGCCGAAGATCATCAGCCACAGGTTCAAACGCAGCGCGCCGAGGTCCTTCGCCGAGCGCAGCAGCAGGACCTCCATGCTGCCCCAGGCACCGGCGCAGACGAGGGCGAGGAGGACGGCCACGTCGTTCGGGGGCGGTCAGTCGCCGCCCGAACGCGGCAACACGCGCGAGGCGGCCGGATCCCATCGGACCGAGACGTCGGTCCCGAGGGCATGGTGATCGGTCACGCCCGGAACCTCGGCCTTCAGGGGTTCGGCGAGGCCCGGGACCGCGATCCGGTACGAGTGGCCGGTCCCGCGGAACGACACGTCGTGCACGACGCCGCGGACGCCGTCGCCACCGTCGACCGGTTCGACGCGGACGACCTCGGGCCGCAGGACGAGCCAGGCGGCGCCGGCCGTTCCGCTCGCGGTCACGGGCACGCGCGCCTCGCCGATCGTGACGGTTCCGTCGTTCCGGACCTCGACCGGCAGCACGTTGGCGTCTCCGACGAACCGGGCGACGAACGGCGACCGAGGCTCCCGGTAGACCTCGTTCGGCGTGCCGACCTGCTCGATCCGTCCCTCGTTGAAGACGACGACACGGTCCGACAGCGCCAGCGCCTCGCGCTGGTCGTGCGTGACGTAGATGAACGTGCCGCCGATCTCGCGGTGGAGGCGCCGCAGCTCCACCTCCATCTCGAGGCGGATCTTCAGGTCCAGCGCCGAGAGCGGTTCGTCGAGCAACAGCACCTGCGGCCGGTTCACGATCGCCCGCGCGAGGGCGACCCGCTGCATCTGCCCGCCCGAGAGCTCGTGGCTCCGGCGATGCTGGTACCCGTCGAGACGGACGAGCGCGAGGGCCTCGTCGACGCTCCTGCGGATCTCGTCGCGATGCAGCCGCGAGATGCGCGGTCCGAACGCCACGTTGCCCGCCACGTCGAGGTGCGGGAAGAGGGTCGGACGTTGGAACACCATGTTCACGGGCCGGCGGTGCGCAGGGGTCGTCGTGACGTCGTCGCCGCCGAGCACGACGCGTCCCGCGGTCGGCCGCTCGAAGCCCGCGACGATGCGCAGCAGCGTGGTCTTCCCGCAGCCGGACGGACCGAGGAGGGCGATGAACTCGCCGTCGGCGACGTCGAGATCGACCTGCTCGAGCGCCGTCACGTCGGCGAAGCGCTTCGTCACCCCGTCGAGGTGGACCCGCGCCGGCGTCGTGCTCATGCGTCGACCCCGACGACGTCGGGCTCGACCGAGATCCGTCCCGAGCGAGCGCTGCGCACCGTGAGCGCGAAGCTGACCGCGAACACGACGATCGTGACGAAGAGCAACGACGACGAGATCGCGTTGATCGAGGGATCGACCGTCCGTCGGAGGCTCGAGAAGATGAACAGCGGCAGCGTCGACTGGGGCCCGATCACGAAGAACGTGATGATGAACTCGTCGAAGCTGAGGAGGAAGGCCAGCAGCGCCGCCGAGAGCAGGATCGGCCAGATCTGCGGGAGCGTGACGCGGCGGAAGACGAGCCACGCGTTCCCACCGAGGTCGGCGCCGACCTCCTCGAGCGCGGGGTCGAGCCGCTGGAGCGCCGCCACCGAGATCAGCAGGTAGTACGGAAGCACGTACACGAGATGCGCCACCGCGACGGTCGTGAGGGACAGGCTGATCTCCGTGCCGGAGAACACGACGAGCAGCGACAAGCCGAGGAAGAGGCCCGGAAGCGTCAGGGGAAGGAACAGCAACACGGCCACGAAGGGCCGCAGGCGCGACCGAGCCCTCGTGATCCCGTAGGCGGCGAGGGTTCCGAGCACGAGCGTCGCGAGCGCGACGACCGTCGCGACGATCGCGCTGTTCGTCACCGCCGACCGGAACTCCGTCGACGACAGGATCTCGCGGTACCACCCGAGCGTGAACCCGCGGAACGGCAACGTCACGCTGCCGCCGTCGTTGAACGAGAACAGCACGACGACGGCGAGCGGCGCGAACAGGAACACGATCGACGTGACGAGGATCGTCGTCGTGACCGGACTGCGGACGCGCGTACCGTCGGCCCTCATGTCTGGATCCTCAGGTCGTGCAGCCGTCGGAACCGCAGCAGCGCGTTGAGGAGCAGGAACAGCAGCAGGAACGCCAGGAGCATCAGGATCGACGTCGCCGCGGCGAGCGGCCAGTTGCCGACGGTGATGAAGTTCGACTGGATCTGCACGCCGAGCGTCAGGCCGTCGCGCCCGCCGAGGAACTGGGGCGTCACGTAGTCGGCCGCCGACAGGATGAAGACGAACACGAACGCGCTCACGGCCGGCGCAGCCATGATCGGCAGGATCACGCGACGCCACAGGAGCGACGATCCCGCGCCGAGATCCTCCCCCGCCTCGAGCAGCCCGCGTCCGAGCGGCGCCATCGCCGCGTACAGCACGAGCACCACGTACGGCAGGAAGATGTGCACCAGCGCGAGCACCACCGCGAACCGGCTGTACAGCAGGAACCCGAGCGGCTCGTCGATCAGACCGACGCGGTCGAGCACGCTGTTCACGACGCCACGGCTGCCGAGGATCGTCCGCCACGCGTAGATCCGGACGAGGTAGCTCGCGAACATCGAACTCGTGATCAGGAAGAGCACCGCGACGCGTGACCGGCCGGCGACGAAGCGCAGCCAGTACGCGACCGGAAGACCGACGGCCACGGTGATCGCGCCCGTCGTGAGCCCCACGCTCGCCGAGTTCCACGCGAGGGTCCGGTTGAGCGGCGACGTGACCGCCGACACGTACGCGTCGGTCGTCAGCGGGAAGGCGACGTCGTAGAAGGCGTTCGTGAGCAGGCTGTAGAAGGCGAAGACGCCCAGCGGCACGACGAAGAACGCCACCATCCACAGGACGGCCGGGACCGCAGCGACCAGGGCCAGGCCGCGACCGCGCTCGCGACCCCCTGCACGCCCGCCGATCCCGCGCTCGGCGGCGGCCGTCGTCGTCGCGAGCGCTAGGCGCTCGCCTTGATCGTCTGCCACGTCTCCAGCCAGTCGGGGAACGTGACGTACTCGTCGGACTGCGTCGGCGCGTTGATCGCGAGCGGGGCGAGCTCGAGCAGACCTTCGAGGTCCTCGTAGGGATACAAGCCCGCGGTGGCCTCGTTCAGCAGGTCGACGGCGCCTTCCACCGTGACGCCGCCGACGAGGTACTCGGCGGCCTCCGCGTTCACCTCGGCGCTGATCGACTCATTGATCCAGGCGAGGGCGGCGTCGGGGTTCTGCGTGGTGGGCGGGATCGCGTAGGCGTCGCAGAAGCTGTGACTGCCCTCGTCGGGGATGTTCGTCTCGACCGTGTCGAGCCCCTGGTCCGCCGCGAACGTGTTCATCGCCGCCCAGCCGTGGAAGCACGCCACCGCGTCGCCGGACACGAGCTTCGACGTCATGTCGCCGAACGAGGGAGAGACGCCCCGGCTCGCCCGAACGAACTGCGAGAGCAGATCCTCGATGTCGCCGAGTCGATCCTTCGGGACCTGGTGCGACGGCAGGTCGAGGATCTTGCACGCGAGGTTGAAGTTGCCGGCGGGGTCGTCGACCGTCGCGATCTTGCCGTCGAGGCTCGGGTCGAGGAGGTCGTACCACGACGACATCTCGTCGACCTCGGCCGAGTTGTACGTCAGGCCGATCGACCCCCACGTCCACGGGACGCCGATCCGCTGACCCTCGCTGTTGATCCAGAAGTTGTTGATGTCGGAGGCCCAGAACTCGAACATGCCCTCGAGGTTGGGCAGCTTGTTCTCGTCCAGCGGCGTCAGGATCTCGAGCTCGGTGTAGAGCGGCATGTAGCCCTGGTAGTACGTGATCAGGTCGTACCCCGCGGCGTCACCGCCAGCCTTGATCTTCGCCTGGATGTCGTCGTGGTTCCCAATGTACGTCGGGTTCACCTCGATGTCGTGATCCTTCTTCCAGGCGTTCATCGAGTCGACCGGGATGTCGTAGCCCTCCCACGACAGGAAGTTGATCGTCCCGGAGGCGTCGGGTGCCTGTGGCGTCCCGCCGGACGTCGCCGTCGGCGACCCGCCGGTGCCGGTCTCCCCGTCGTCGCCGCACGCGGCGAGGATCGCGGGCGTCGCGCCGATCGTGATCATCGTGAGGCCGCTCCTGCGGAGGAACTCGCGCCGCGACACTCCCGTACGCATCCTGTGGCCCATCCTGCCCTCCCCCGGTCCGCGTGCGCGGACGTCGCTCCACAATCCCCGGCATCCCGTCGGCCGTCGGACGACCGGATTGATACCGGTATCGATACCACTGGGCGCGGTGATGCTAAGCTCGCCGCGCCCGGAACGCAAGGCAGCCGCCGCGCCACCGGCCGGCGGGCGGATCGATGCGGGGAACGCGTCCCGGCGCTCGGGAGGCGGACACGCGACAGACAGGTCGACGAGCGGTCGGGGTGGGCGTCGTCGGCGCCGGCAGCGTCTTGTGGGCCTACCTCCAGCAGCTCGACCGCCTCGTTCCGAAGGGCCTCGCGTGGGAGGGACCGGTCTGTGCGCGACGGCGGGACACGTGGCCGTCGCTGCGGCAGAGGCGCCCGGCGATCGCGCTCGTCGACACGCCCGAGGAGGTCTTCGCGTCCGAGGTCGACGTCGTCGCGATCCTGACCTCCCCCGCGTCGCACGCGTCGCTCGCGATCGAGGCCGTTCGGCACGGGAAGCACGTGGTCGTCGAGAAGCCGCTCGGGCTCTCGGTCGACGAAGCCCGCAGCGTCTATGACGAGGCGGCGCGCGCGCGACGGCACGTCGTGGCCGCGCCCTTCGTGCTCCTGTCGCCGACCTTCCGCGAGCTGTGGACGCGCGTCGCCGACGGCGCGATCGGCGCCGTGCACGCGGCCCGAGCCTCGTACGGGAACCTCGGCGCGCCGTGGGCGACGTGGTTCCGCGAACGCGAGATCGGCCCGCTCGCCGAGGTCGGCATCTACAACCTCGCGAGCCTCACGGCCCTGCTCGGGGCCGCGGTCGAGGTGTCGGCGATGGCGAACACCTCGCCGGCCGAACCCGCGGGCGCGAGCCTCCACGTCTCGCTCCGTCACGCATCCGGTGCGATCTCGTCGATCACGGCGAGCCACGCGATGCACGCCTACCGCCGCCCCGCGATCGAGCTGTTCGGGACCGACGGGACGGCGAACCTGCTCGGCGACGACTGGGACCCCCGCGGGATCGAGCTCTGGCGCGGCGGCGTCTGGCGCAGCTCCGACGCCCGCGATCCGACGTGGCTCTGGACCGACGGGTTACGTGAGCTCGCCGTCGCGCTCGCCGACGGACGGCCGCCGCGCACCGATCCGGCGCACGTCCTGCACGTCCTCGAGCTGATCGACGCGGCGACGACGGCCGCGCGCGACGGGACGACGGTCGCGATCGGCTCGCGCCCGGAACCGCCGGACCTCCGGATCGACCTCGACGCCGACGTCCACGTCCACGACCACACCCGACCGCCCGACGAGCAATGAACGCGAGCGGCGCTCGCACGATCCCCGAGCGCCGGGAACGGGAGGCACGATGCTGGTGTACCTGGAGTTCGTGAGCCGCCGGCCGGGTGTCGGCCTGCACGAGTTCCGATCGGTCGTCGCCGGCGGCCAGAGCGGATGGTCCGGCGACCACGGAACCGACGTCGCGATCTTGAACGTCGGCCGCACGTGGCGGATCGGGCCGGAGCCCGAGTACCTGACCGCCTGGTACAACGCCGACGCCGGTCTCGGGCGGCTCGACGACTGGAACGACGTGTTCACCTCGGGCACCGCCGACGCCTACGAGGAGCCGTTCCGCTTGGCCGCGCGGATCGACCGAGCCGGTTGCTACGAGCCGCTGCTCGAGCCGATCCGCGGAACCGCCGGCCGGTACCTCGCGGAATGGTTCGACCCGGCGCCCGGCGCGACCCGCGACGACCTCGTCGCCTTCTTCGACGAGCGGAAGGCGCGCCACGGGTTCGAGCTCAACCTGCTGATCCAGCGGATCGGCCTGCTCGGACCCGACCCGCGCGGCCTCGCCGTGTGGAGCCTGCCGTCGTTCGGCGCGATGGACGCGATCGCCCGCGACCTCGACGGCCTGGCCCAGCCGATCGTCCCGGTCACCGCGACGCTGTACGCCGACCTCGGGCAGGAGCAGCTGTGAGCGCCGCCGAGCGCACCGGTCGCGTCGGCGGCAAGGTGGCGTTCATCACGGGCGGCGGCGCCGGCATCGGACGCGCGTCCGCGATCAGGCTCGCCGAGGAGGGCGCGACCGTCGTCGTGACCTCACGGACGCTCGAGAACGCCGATGCCACGTGCCGAGCGATCGCCGAACGTGGCGGCGCGTCGACCGATCCGATCGCGCTCGACGTCGGCGATCCGCGCCAGGTCGACGACGCCGTGCGGCGGGTCGTCGACGCCCACGGACGGATCGACGTCGTCGTGGCGAACGCCGGCGTCGAGCTGCCGCACGCGCCCACCGTGGAGCGGACGACCGACGAGGAATGGGAGCGGCTGTTCCGCACGAACGTCGCGGGCGTGTTCCACGTGTGCCGCTCCGTGCTCCCCGCG
Source organism: Actinomycetota bacterium (assembly GCA_035463115.1). GTDB lineage: Bacteria > Actinomycetota > UBA4738 > UBA4738 > HRBIN12 > BPGL01. The sequence continues at coordinate 20,676 of DATHTO010000072.1, forward strand.
ATGCCCGACGGCGGCTCGATCGTGACCCTCGGCTCGATCAACTCCTTCATCGCCTGGCCGAACGACGCGGCCTACACGGCGACGAAGGGGGCGGTGCTCCAGTTCACGCGTGCGCTCGCGCTCGAGACGGCGGCGAGGCGGATCCGCGCGAACTGCGTGTGCCCCGGCGTGATCGACACGCCGCTCACCCGGTCGTTCCTCACGGACGACGACGCCGGGGAACTCGAGGCCGAGTACCACGCGACGGCGCCGCTCGGACGGATGGGAACGCCCGACGAGGTGGCGAACTGCGTGCTGTTCCTGGCCTCGGACGAGGCGTCGTACGTGACCGGCTCCGCGCTGCTCGTCGACGGCGGCACGACCGCCCGGTGACACGCCGGCGGACCGGCCCCGGACCGCGGACCTACCAGACGCCGCCGAGCGCGACCGTGAGCGCCTCGCCGTTCACGCCCGCCGCCTCGTCGGAGACCAGCCACGCGATCACCCGGGCGACCTCGACGGCGTCGAGGGATCGCCCGCGCGGGGACGACGCGTCGTGCTCGGCCCAGACGGCGTCGGGCGCGAGCCCGCGCGCCGCCGCCTCGCGCTCGACGTCGGCGTCGGCGATCGGCGTCCGCACCCACCCGGGGAGGACGGCGTTGCACGTCGCGCCGAACGTTCCGATGTCGTGCGCGACGGAACGCGCGAGCCCGATCACGCCGTGCTTCGACGCGCAGTACGGGCCGAGCGCCGGCGCGCCCACCTCCCCCGCCGTCGAGCTGACGTAGACGATCCGTCCCCAGCCGCCGTTCCGCATGTCGGCGGCGGCCGCCTTCGTGAGCACGAAGGGCGCGTCGAGGTTCACCGCCATCGTCGCGCGCCATCCCTCGAGGGACTGCTCCCAGATCGGATCGTCGTGATGGCCGCCACGTCCCGCGCTGCACACGAGGATGTCGATCGGACCGAGACGATGTCGCGTCTCCGCGACGACGTCGTCACAGGCCTCCGACGTGTCGAGCGACCGCGCGATCGTGGCGGCGCCGGTCCGGGCCGCGAGATCGGCGAGCCGTTCCTCCGATCGCCCCACGCCCATCACGCGGGCGCCGGCAGCGGCGAGGAGCTCGGCCGTCGCGAGCCCGATCCCGCTGCTGGCTCCGGTCACGAGCGCGACCCTGTCCGCGAAGCCGGTCATGCCGTCGCCTCGTCGTGGACGGTTCGCACCAGCAGCCGGACCATCTCGCCGGGGTCGGGCGCGCCCCAGACGTTCCGACCGACGGCGGCGCCCGCGGCTCCCGCGTCGCAGGCCGCGCGGATCGCGTCGAGGAACCCATCCCGGTCCGACGTCGGGTCGCCGCCCGCGAGCACCACCGGAACGCCCGCCGTCACCGCCCGGCCGACCGCTGACGGCGGCGAGGGCATCGACGTCTTCACGACGTGGGCGCCGAGCTCGGCGCCGGTGCGGGCCGCCGCGGCGATCGCGTCCGGCGCCGTGGGATCGGGGAACCGCGCGCCCTCCACCGGCATGATCTCGCAGACGTATCGGACGCCCGCCCGGTCGGCAGCGGCGGCGACGCCGGCCGCCGCGCGGAGGGCGTCGAGCTCCGAGTCGGCGCCGAGCTGGACGTAGGTGAGCACGTCGGTGACCCCGAGCCGCACGGCATCGTCGACGGTCCACGCGAGGACGTACTCGGTGACCGGGTAGCTCCCGCCGAGCGTCACCGTCGTGAGATCGAGCTTGAGGATCGGGGCCGCGGCGCCGAAGTCCTCGCGCCGGTCGCGGATCGTGCCGTAGGACGCGATGACGGCGTCGGCGCCGGCCTGCACGACGGCTCGGAGGATGCGCGACCGATCCTCCAGCCCGGGGCAGGGCCAGGAGTACAGGGCGTGATCGATCGCCACGATCACCACGCGACCGTCGGCGCCGATCATCCGCGACCTCCTCCGTCGGGGGTGAACATCGTCTTCAGGACGTCGAACGACCCACGACCGATCAGCGCGTCCTCGAGGTCGTCGAAGGAGCAGCGGTGCGTGACGAGCTCCTCGAGCGGGAACCCCGCATCGGTGATCCGCTCGACCGCGTCGGCGTACCGCTCGCACCGCGCGTGTGACGGCACGCCGACCCACTCGCTCCCGACGAGGGAGACCTCGCGGTAGTGCAGCGCGTTCAGGTCGACCTCGACGCGCGGACGGTCGCCGAAGCCTGCGAACAGCACGACCGTGCCGCGGTCGGCGCACGCCTCGATGCTCGGCTCGACGAGGGCAGGGTCACCGGCGCACACGATCACGGCGTCGAGCCCGCCAGGCGCCGATGCTCGGACGCGCTCGACCCACCCGTCGGGAGGGATCGCCTCGGAAGCGCCGAACCTGCGCGCGAGGTCGCGCCGTTCCGGCTTCGGCTCGATCGCGGTCACGGACGCGCCGAGGCGCGACGCCAGCGCGGTCATCTGCAGCCCCATCGAGCCGGCCGCGACGACCCCGATCCGTTGCCCGTCACGGATCCGCGCGTGGTCGACGAGGGCGTGCAGGCAGTCCGCCAGCGGCTCGAGGAAGATGGCGCGCTCGACCGGGACGTCGTCGGGCACCCTCGTCGGACCGCAGGACCACCGCTTCGGAACGGTGTCGATGACGACGTACTCCGCGTAGCCGCCGTAGGTGTCGCCGTAGACGCGCTGCCCCGTCTGCCATCCGACGACGTCGCCGCCGGGTCGTTCGACGCGCCCGATCCATTCGTGCCCCGGGTTGAACGGATACTCGCCGTCGTTCACCCCCACGCGGAACTTCCGCGCGTCGGTCGCGCACACGCCGTTCGCCTCGACGCGTACGAGGAGCTCGGTCGGCCCCGGGACCGGCACCGGGACCTCCTCGACCCGGAGGTCCTCGATCCCGTGGAGCCTCGCCACACGCATCGTCCCCGTCATCGTCCTCCTTCTCGCTCGGCCTCTCGCTCGGCGAACGCACCGAGCCGGTGCATCACGTCCGCCGTCGCCGCATACACGCCGCGGTGGATCGACAGCAGCTCGAGGTACCGCGCGTGACGAGCGAGGTCCGGCTCGATCGTCACCGTGCGGAGCGGTGTCGGTTCGACGCCGACCACGCGCAACGCGAAGCGGGCGGCCGCGCCGGCGTCGACGAGGTCGGGTGCCGCATGCACCGGAACACCGAGCGCATCGGCGGTCGCCTGCAGCCACGCTGCGTTCCGGACGCCGCCGCCGGCGACCCAGACGCGAGGCTCGCCGGGGATCAGCGGGCGCAGGCGCTCGACGAGGTCCAGCGTCGACAGGGCCACGCCGTCCAGGACCGACCGGACGATCGCCGCAGCGTCGCTCGACGTCGTCAGCCCGACGACGACCCCCCGCGCGAGCGGATCCCAGACGGGGCCGCGTTCGCCGGCGAGCGCCGGGAACGTGAGGAGGCCGTCGCCGCCCGGCTCCAGCGCCGCAGCGTCGGACATCGTCGCCGCGGGATCGGAACCGCCGAACGTCCGCTCCGACCACTCGAGTGCTGACCCAGCCGTCGCCGTCCAGCCGCCGACGAAGATGCCGCTGCCGACGTGCGGGCACGAGCGCAGGCCCCCGGGCACCACGACGTCCGGATCGTCGATCGCAGCGCCGACGATCAACGTGGAACCCAGGAGGATCGCGACGTCGCCCGGTCCGGACGGGAGCGCCGCCACGTCGACGAACGTGTCGTACGTGCCGACGGCGACGGGCGTGCCCGCTCCGACGCCGAGCAGGTCCGCGCGCTCCTCGGTCAACGGGCCGGCGAGCGCGAGCGGCTCCTCGGGCTCCGGCATCGGCACGGGTGGTGGGGAGCCGACGAGCTCGTGATCACCGGCCGTCACCCGGTCCATCACCGGGCGGCCGACGAGCGATCCGACGACGTACCCGGTCGCGTCGACGGTCCACGCGGCACGTCTGAGCGCGTCGGGCCGGGTCTCCTGCCACGCGAGCAACCGGGGGCGGACGTGATCGGGTCCGACGTCGACCCCGGTCGCGACGTGGGCCTGGCGGTGCCGCTCCGCGCGCCGATCAAGCGAGAACAGCGGCGCGGGAAGGAGCGGTTCGAGATCGCGATCGAGCAGGACCGGCGCCGGCCCGAGGGCGCCGACGGCGATCGCGTCGACCCCCGCGACGTCGGCCTCGGCGACCGCCTCCCTCGCCGAGGCGCCCGCCTCGTCGAGCCATGCGCGTGCATCGTGCTCGGCGACGCCGCCGATCGCGGCGTGCGAGCAGCGTGTGCGCCCCGTTCCGAGGCGGGTCCCGCGATCGTCGACGACGGTCGCCCGAACGCCGCTGACCCCGATGTCGATGCCGAGCACCCGGGTCACCGTCGCCCCACCGCGCGCCCGTCCCCGAGCTCCACGGCGCGGAGCTTAGCTCAGCTGGTCTTGCCCGGATCCATACCGGTATCGCTCGGGGAGCTCAGAGCACCTCGTGGCCGATGTCGGCGTACAACCCCGCGCGGATCATCCGGATCGGAGGTCCGTCGGCATCGACCAGCTCACGGGCGATCGGCTCGATCGCCTCGTACGACGGGAGCTGCCAGAACGCGAGCCCGCGCGGGTCCGGGCCGAGGTGGCCGATCCGATCGGCCACGAGGTTGAGGATCCGCCCGTCGCCTCGTTCGGCCCGCGACCCGTACCAGGCCGCGACGTCGTCCCGGGAGGCGGCGTCCGCGAGGTCGAAGAACTCGGCGTAGTACACGGGACCGCCGCCCCCCGGCACCGGGTCGCGGAGCGCGTCGTAGAACCCCGCCTCGTCGATCCGACCGACGGCGCTGAACGACAGCTCGAGGTCGTCGGCGGTGTGCTGCTCGAAGATCTCGTGCCACTCGCCGAGCCGCTCGATGCCCCGCGTGGGCGTGTGCCAGATCGCGATGTACTCCGGCTCGGGGCCGAGCCGCCACGTCCGGCCGACGTTGAGGAGGAGGATGTCGACGTCGTGGCGCGAGGCCCATCCGGGTTGTCCCGCGCCGGCGATCTGCTGGAACCCGTCCAGCGCGATCCCCGCGCGCCTGCTGATGTACTCGACGTAGATCGCCACGGGCGCCTCCTCGCTCGGTCCGGCAGCACGTCGCGTGCGTCCGGAAGGATGGGTCGGCGAAGTGTTCCGTCGGCGACCCGCCGCGTCAAGGCGCCGCGCGAGCTCAGCGCCTCTTCGTCTGCCTCAGGATGTGGCGCGCCGCGTTCGCGCCTGGACCGCCGGTGATGCCCCCGCCGGGGTGCGCGCCCGAGCCGGCGAGCCAGAGCCCGTCGAGCAGGTAGCCGTACCGCGCGTGACCGAGCAGCGGTCGCCAGGCGAAGAACTGGTCGAGCCCGGGTTCGGCGTGCTGGAGGTGACCACCGGTGAGGCCGTGGTCGTTCTCCATGTCCTCCGGTGTGGTGACCTGGCGCGCCGTGACGAGCTCGCCCAGGCCGGGGGCGGACCGCTCGAGCGTCTTGACGGCGACGTCGGCGACGCGGTCGCGTTCGGTGGACCAGTCGCCGTCGCGCAGGTTCCGCGGCGCCGCCTGGACCAGGATGCTCATCACGTGCGTGCCCTCGGGCGCGAGCGAGGGGTCGACCAGCGTCGGGATCGTCGCCTCCAGGACCGGCTCCTCCGCGACGTGGCCGTACTTCCACGCGTCCATCGCCCGCTCGACGTCGTCGATCGACGGGCCGATCACGATCCGTCCCTTCAGACGCTCGACGTCGTCGGCGCCGTTGAACGACGGGATCCCGCTGAGCGCCAGGTTGACCTTCGCGGTGGCGCCCGGCTGCCGGATGTTCTCGGTGCGCCACACCATCGTCGGACCCAGCTCGACCGGGTCGCAGAGGCGCGCCGTGGCCTTCGGGTCGGCCGCCGACACCACGAGCGTCGCGTCGATCTCGGTTCCGTCGGCGAGCGTGACGCCCCGGACCCGCGTGTCCGTCGAGCGGATCCGCGCGACCTCGGCGTTCGTCCGGATGTCGACGCCGAACGAGCGCGCAGCGCTCTCGAGCGCGTTCGCGAGCGCCTGCGTCCCGCCGCGCGCGAACACGGCCGTGCCGGCCGCGCCACCGTCGGTGCCGGCCGAGTCGTTCAGGAACACGTACGCGGTGCCCGTCGCCCACGCGCCCATCGCGGTTCCGAGGACGCCGCGGGTCGCGAGCGGTCCGCGGACCGCCTCGGACTCGAAGACCTCCTGCACGAGGTCGGCGACGGCCATCGGCAGCGCGCGGATCGCCTCTCGCCCCGGCTTCGGCCCGAGATCGCGGAACGCCTTCCCGAGCTTGAGCCCCATGATCGCGTCGCTGATCGCGGGGGTCTTCGGGTCCGGCGGCGTCGCGATGTTCACGTACGCGAGGAAGCTCGCGATCGCGCGGATCTTCCGGTCGAAGGCCGGGTACCGCTCGGCGTCCTTCGCGCTCCGCGGGCGCAGCTCGTCGGCCGTGCGGGCGGCGTCGGCCCAGAACGTGACGGCCGAGCCGTCGGGCTGGGGCGCGAACACCCGCACGGGCGGCGCGATCGTCTCGAAGCCGTGCGACGCGAGCTTCAGGTCCTTCACGACCGAGGACCGCAGGCGCCCCACGGTGTGGAACAAGCCGGGCGCCGTGACGCCCGGCGCGATCTCGGAACCGCGCAGCACGCCGCCGACCTCGTCGGCCCTCTCGAGGAGCGTGACCTTCCGGCCGGCCTTCGCGAGGTACGCGGCCGCGACGAGACCGTTGTGACCGCCGCCGATCACGACGAGATCGGTCTTGACCGCCATCTAGGCCGCCCTCCGTCCACGCTTCTTCTCCTTCAGGTACTCGAGGGCGGCGATCCGTCCGGGGGCGCCCATGATCCCGCCGCCGGGATGCGTCGCCGAGCCGCACATCCACAGGTCCCTCACGGGCGTGCGGTAGCGCGCCCATCCCGGCACCGGCCGGTTGAAGAACAGCTGCTCGAGCGAGAGCTCACCGGCGAAGATGTTGCCCTCGGACAGACCGGTGATGTCCTCGATGTCCTTCGGCGTCACGAACTGGTGGCCGACGATGTGGTCCCGGATCGTCGGGAACCGTTCCTCGATCGTGTCGATCACGTTCTGGCCGAACGCCTCGCGCTTCGCGTCGTCCCACTGCTCGCCGTTCTCGAGGTGGTACGGCGCGTACTGCACGAAGCAGCTCATCACGTGCTTGCCGGGAGGCGCCATCGTCGGATCGACGAGCGTCGGGATGATCATGTCGATGTAGGGACGCTTCGACGGACGCCCGTACTTCGCGTCGTCGTACGCGCGCTCGATGTAGTCGATCGACGGCGAGAAGCTGATGGCGCCGCGGAGCCACTCCCCCTTGCCGGGCTTCACCGCGAGCTCGGGGAGCCCGTCGAGCGCGAGGTTCACCTTGCCGGAGGAGCCGCGGTACTTGTACCGGAGCACCTCGTCGCGGAACGACGGATCGAGCACGTGCTCGTCGAGCAGCTTGATGAACGTCCACCGTGAGTCGAGCGAGCTCATCACGACGCCCGCCTCGATCTCCTCGCCGGACTCGAGCACGACGCCCGTCGCGCGGCCGCCCTGCGTCTTGATCTCCTGCACGCCGGCCTCGGTGCGGATCTCGACGCCTTCAGCGAGCGCCGCGTTCGCGATCGCGTACGCGATCGAGCCCGGGCCCCCTCGCGGGACGCCCCATGCACGGAACGACCCGTCGATCTCGCCCATGTAGTGGTGCAGCAGCACGTACGCCGTGCCGGGTGAGCGCGGACCCTGGAACGTTCCGATGATGCCGGAGGCGCTCATCGTCGCCTTGAGCGGCTCCGTCTCGAACCACTGGTCGAGGAAGTCCGCCGCGCTCATCGTCATCAGCTGGATGAACGTCGTCTGCAGGCGCCGCGGGAGGTCCTTGAACGACTTGGCGAGCCCGGTGAGCGGCAGCCACTCCATCGGGTTCACCTTGCCGGGGTCGGGCGGCGGCACCGACAGGATCGGCTTGATGAACCGCCCCATCTCCGCCATCAGCGGGCCGTACTCCTCGTACGCCTCGGCGTCGTTCAGCGACCACCGGCGGAGCTCACGCACGGTCTTCCCGTGGTCGTTCAGGCGCCACAGGTAGTCGTCGTCGAGCGGCGTGATCGTGCCGTCCAACGGAAGGATCTCGAGCCCGTGCTTCGGCAGCTGCAGCTCGCGGATGATCTCCGGGCGCAGCAGCGACACGACGTACGAGAAGACCGAGAACTTGAAGCCCGGAACGATCTCCTCGGTGAGCGTGGCGCCGCCGAGGATGTGCCGGCGCTCGACGACGAGCACGGAAAGGCCGGCCTTCCGCAGGTACGCGGCGTTCACGAGCCCGTTGTGCCCGCCTCC
>DATHTO010000073.1:0-6016 GCA_035463115.1 Actinomycetota bacterium
GAAGAACACCGCGGTCCGCCACGCCGGCGTGAAGATCAACATCGTCGACACCCCCGGGCACGCCGACTTCGGCGGCGAGGTCGAACGGGCGCTCACGATGGTCGACGGCGTGCTGCTGCTCGTCGACGCGAGCGAAGGCCCACTGCCCCAGACCCGCTTCGTGCTCCGGAAGGCGCTCGAGGCGCGGCTCCCGGCCGTCGTCGTCGTGAACAAGGTCGACCGGCACGACGCCCGTCCGGCGGAGGTCGTCCACGAGGTCGAGGAGCTGTTCCTCGACCTCGACGCCGACGAGGAGCAGATCGACTTCCCGATCCTCTACGCGAACGCGCGCGACGGTCACTGCGGACCGTCGCCCGATGCGCTCGAACCCACGCTCGACCCGCTGTTCGAGGCGTTGCTCACACGGATCCCCGCGCCCGCCTACGACGACGAGCATCCGATGCAGGCGTTGGTCACGAACCTCGACGCGTCGCCCTACGTCGGGCGCCTCGCGCTGTGCCGCGTCCGGCACGGCACGATCCGCCGCGGGCAGGCGGCCGCGTGGTGCCGCGCCGACGGCTCGATCGAACAGGTCAAGATCGGCGAGCTCTACGTGACCGAGAACCTCGACCGGGTCGAGGCCGACGAGGCCGGGCCCGGCGAGATCATCGCCGTCGCCGGCATCGCCGAGATCACGATCGGCGAGACGCTCGCCGATCCCGACGACCCCCGTCCGCTGCCCGTGACGCGGGTGGACGAGCCGTCGCTGTCCATGACGCTCGGCATCAACACGTCGCCGCTGTCGGGCCAGGACGGCTCGAAGCTGACCGCGCGCCTGCTGCGATCGCGCCTCGATCAAGAGGTCGTCGGCAACGTCTCGATCCGCGTGCTCGACACCGAGCGACCGGAGCTGTGGGAGGTCCAGGGCAGGGGAGAGCTTCAGCTGGCCGTGCTCGTCGAGATGATGCGCCGCGAGGGGTTCGAGCTCACGGTCGGCAAGCCGCAGGTCGTCACCCGCACCGTCGACGGCAAGCTCCACGAGCCGATGGAGCGCGTGGCGATCGACGTTCCGGAGGACTACCTCGGCGTCGTGTCACAGCTCGTCGCCCTCCGGAAAGGCCGGATGGAGCAGATGGTGAACCACGGCACGGGCTGGGTCCGCATGGAGTACCTCGTGCCGGCGCGAGGGTTGATCGGCTTCCGCACCGAGTTCCTCACCGAGACGCGAGGGACCGGCCAGCTGCATCACGTCTTCGAGGGGTACGAGCCCTGGCACGGCGAGCTGCGCACGCGTCCGACGGGCTCGCTCGTCGCCGACCGGCGGGGTTCCACGACCCAGTTCGCGTTGCTGAACCTGCAGGAGCGCGGCGTGCTCTTCGTCGGCCCCGGCGAGGAGGTCTACGAGGGCATGATCGTCGGGGAGAACGTGCGCGCCGACGACATGGACGTGAACCCCACGAAGGAGAAGAAGCTCACGAACATCCGCCAGTCGACGGCGGAAGAGCTCGTCCGGCTGATCCCCAAGACGCAGCTGTCGCTCGAGCAGGCGCTCGAGTACATCCGCGAGGACGAGTGCGTCGAGGTGACCCCGAACCACGTCCGCCTGCGGAAGGTCCTCCTCTCCCAGCAGGATCGCGTCCGCGCCTCGCGGCGGGGTCGCCCTGCCAGGGAGGGCTGACACCGGCCTCGGGTCCGGCCCCCGAGCGGCCGATGGGACTGAGCGATGGGTGACAAGGTGACGGCCTCGGGGACCGCGCACGACCTGCTCCGACGCTCCCGCAACGTCGACGGCGGCTACGGTCCCCGACCCGGTGCCCCGAGCGAGCCGGAGCCCACGGCGCTCACCGCGATCGCCCTCGACGACGACGCCGCTCGTGCCTGGCTCGTCTCGAACCAGCGGAACGACGGCTCGTTCGGCCTCGTCGACGGGTTCGTCCGAGACGAGGCGGCAACGGCGATCGCCGCGCTCGCCCTCGCGGCGGGCCATGTCCAGGAGCGCGCGCTCGATCACCTCGAGGCGCTCGAGGCCGAGCGCGTGCCGTTCAGCGAGGCGATCCCGCAGGACGGGTCGATCACCGGCTGGCCGTGGACCGACGACACGTTCGGATGGGTCGAGCCGACCTCGCGTGCGACGCTCGCGTTGAAGCGGTTCCGTCCGGGGTCACCGAGGATCGAGCAGGGCGTCGCGCTGCTGCGGGACCGGCGCAGCGTCGGCGGCGGTTGGAACTACGGGAACCGGCTCGTCCTCGGCGAGGAGCTCCCGCCGTTCGCCCACACGACGGCGATCGCGGTGCTCGCGCTGCATGGGCTCGACGACGACCTCGAGCGCGAAGGTTCCGAACGGCTGCGGTCGCTCTGGCGTGAGGAACGCGACGGGCCGATCTCGCTCGCCCTGTCCCGCGCCGCCTTCACCGCCGTGGGCGACGATGACGAGGTCCGTGCGGTCGAGCGGGCGCTCGATGACGTCGTCCATGGGTCCGATCTCCTCGCCGACACCGTGACCGCGGCATGGATCGCCATCGTCACGGGTGACGGGCTCCGGAGGATCCTGCCGTGACCGGCGTCGACCACCACGACCAGGCAGGGCCGGCCGACCCGGGCCGGCGGCGGTTCCTGAAGGCGGCCGGCCTCGGCGTCGCGATCGGCGTCGGAAGCTCCGTCGCGCTCCGTCTCGGCGGCGTGATCGGCGACGACGGGACGACGCCCTGGGATCCGGATGACTTCCCGCCGCCGGGTGACGCTCGCGTGGCGGTCCTCCGCGCTTCGTCGTACGACCGCGGGCTCGAGAGCACGGTCGCCGACGGGCTCCGTGCGATCGGCGCCGACGTCCGTGGAGCGCGCGTCGTGCTGAAGCCGAACCTCGTCGAGTACGACCCCGGGGTGCCGATCAACACCGACCCTCGCCTCGTCGCTGCGACGTCGGTGGCGCTCCGGCGCCTCGGCGCGTCGTCGGTGACGGTCGCGGAAGCGCCGGGCCACCGGCGCGACCTGCAGTACGTCGCCACGCGGTCGGGGCTGCTCGAGGCGCTCGGCGACGTCGACACGCCGTTCATCGATCTCAACACCGAGCCGATCCGTCGGGTGCCCCTGCGGACGCGGTACACCCCGCTCACGGAACTCTGGCTCCCCGAGGCCCTCGTCGAGGCCGACGTCGTCATCTCGATGCCGAAGATGAAGACGCATCACTGGGCCCACGTGACGCTGTCGCTGAAGAACTGCTTCGGATGCCTCCCCGGGCGGGTCTACGGCTGGCCGAAGAACGTCCTGCACTGGGTGGGCATCGAGAACTCGATCCTCGACATCGCGACCGCGGTTCGTCCCCGCTACGCGATCGTCGACGGCATCGTCGGGATGGAGGGCAACGGACCGATCTCAGGTACAGCCGTCGACGCCGGTCTCCTCGTGTTCGGCGACGACGTCGTGGCGACCGACACGATCGCCTCCACGCTCATGGGCTTCGATCCTGAGTCGATCCCGTACCTGGCCGAAGCCGGTCGGTTCCTCGGCCAGCTCGATCGCGACCGGATCGCCGATGACGGCGAAGGTCCGGACGCCGTGGCGATGTCGTTCGAACGTGCTCCCACGGCCGAGACCGGCGGCCGCACGGGCTGATCCGAGCGGCCGCCGACCCCCTGCTACGACGCCGACGTGGCGGTCCGCTCGCCGATCTCCTTCACGGCTCGGAGCACCGTGTCGCCGATGTCGGCGGGGTTCCGCACGGTGTGATGGCCGAGCGCTTCGATCGCGTCCAGCTTCGCCGTGGCGGTGTCGCTCTCGCCGGCGATCACCGCGCCGGCGTGGCCCATCCGCCGCCCGCGCGGTGCCGACACGCCCGCGATGAAGCACACGAGCGGCTTCGACATGTACTGGGCCGCCCAGCGCGCGGCCTCGACCTCCTGCTGGCCGCCGATCTCCCCGATCATCACGACCACGTCGGTGTCGTCGTCGCCCTCGAACGCCTGCAGCACGGTCTTGAAGTCGGTGCCGTTCACCGGGTCGCCGCCGATGCCCACGCAGGTCGACTGCCCGAGCCCGAGGGCGGTCATCTGCGAGACCGCCTCGTAGTTCAGGGTTCCGCTCTTCGACACGACGCCGACGCGGCCCTTGACGTAGATGTGGCTCGGCATGATGCCGACCTTGCACTCACCCGGCGTGATGATGCCGGGGGAGTTCGGCCCGATGATCGTCGTCGAACGCCCCGCGAGGTAGCGCTTCACACGGACCATGTCCTGGACCGGCACGCCGTCGGCGATGATCACGGCGGTCTGCACCCCGCATTCCACCGCCTCGTAGAGCGAGTCGATCGCCACCTGGGGCGGCACGAAGATGCCGCTCACCGTCGCGCCGGTCTCGCGGACCGCTTCGGCGACCGAGTTGAACACCGGCAGGCCGAGGTGGGTCGAGCCGCCCTTGCCGGGCGTGACGCCACCGACCACCTGGGTTCCGTTGGCCATCGCCTCCTCGGCGTGGAAGGTGGCGTGCTGCCCGGTGAAGCCCTGGATGATGACGCGGGAGTCCTTGTCGACGAAGACGCTCATGCCTGTCCTCCTCGCGCGGCGGTGGCCGCGACCGCTCCTTCCAGACGAGCGCCGGCATCGGCGGCGGCGGCGACGGCCTTCGCCGCGGCGTCGTCGAGGTCCGCCGCCTGGATCAGGTCGAGCCCGCTCTCGTCGAGGATCCGCCGGCCGAGATCGACGTTCGTCCCGGCGAGCCGGACGACGACCGGCACCTCGATCGCCTGATCACGGGTCGCCTGCACGACGCCCTGCGCGATCCAGTCGCACCGGTTGATGCCGGCGAAGATGTTCACGAGGATCGCCTGCACGTTCGGATCCTTCATCACGATCCGGAACGCGTTCGCGACCTTCTCGGGGCTCGCCCCGCCGCCCACGTCGAGGAAGTTCGCCGGGCGGCCTCCGTGCACAACGATCGCGTCCATCGTGCCCATCGCGAGCCCCGCGCCGTTCACGATGCATCCGACGGAACCGTCGAGCGCGATGTAGCTCAGCCCGTGGCCGCTCGCCTCGACCTCCTTCGGGTCCTCCTCGTCGAAGTCCCGGAGCTCCGCGACGTCCCCCTGCCGGAACAGCGCGTTCTCGTCGAAGCTCATCTTCGCGTCGAGCGCCACGAGCTCGCCGTCCTCGGTCTCGATGAAGGGGTTGATCTCGAGCAGCTGGCAGTCCAGGTCGCGGAACAGCCGATACATCCGCTTCAGCAGGCGGGTGAACGACGTCGTGCGGTTGCCCAGCCCGATCGCGGTGGCGACCTTCCGGCACTGGAAGTCGAGCAGGCCGACCCCCGGGTCGACGTACTCCTTGTGGATCGCCGACGGATCCTTCGCGGCGACCTCCTCGATGTCGACGCCGCCCTCCGCGCTCGCGATCACGACGATCCGCTGCGCGTCGCGGTCGACGATCATCGACAGGTAGAACTCGCGCTCGATCCGTGAGGCGCGCTCGACGAGCACGCGGTGCACGACCTGTCCCTCCGGCCCGGTTTGCGGCGTGACGAGGGTCGAGCCGAGCATCTGGTCGGCGAGCTCCGCGATCTTCGCGGGGGTGTTGCCGATCTTCACGCCGCCGGCCTTGCCGCGACCGCCCGCGTGGATCTGCGCCTTGACCACCCAGCGGCTGCCGCCGAGTTCCTCCGCCACGCGGCCGGCGGCCTTCGAGCTGTACACGACCTCGCCGCGCGGCGTCGTGACGCGGTACCGCCGCAGCAGCTCCTTCGCTTGGTACTCGTGGATGTTCATCCAGCTCTCACCTCCGCGGGCCCGTCGGCGGGTCCCCGCTCCGTGGGCGCCTCGCGATGGCGAGGCGCCGTCCCCGGTATGGATGCGCGCCCGTCAGCGGGCGCGCATCTGCTCGACCTTGCGCATCAGGTTCTCCGCCATGCGGATCGACGCGGCGTCGATCAAGCGGCCGTCGAGGATCCGCGAGTAGTTCTCGATCCCGTTGCAGTAGCCGAGCTCGCGGAGCATCTCGAGGTCGTACTCGGTGCGCTGGCGGATCCGGTGCGCCTCGAGCAGCTTGCTCTC
>DATHTO010000074.1:0-7046 GCA_035463115.1 Actinomycetota bacterium
CTGCGGACGTACGTGAACGACGGGCCGCCGCCCTGATCCGCCACCGCCTGCTCGACGCGCTCGATGTAGGTCTCGACCGACATGCCCGACCAGTGCGGCGCCATCACGATCCCGATCCCTCGCGTGATGCCGTCGGCGCGCATCCGCTCGACGGCATCGGGGATGAACGGCGGCGAGTGCTTCATCCCGAGGTACGCGCGGAACCGTCCGGCGCCGTCGTCGTTCAAGCGGGCGACGAGTCCTTCGGCCTGCGCCCGCGTCGTGTCGAGGAGCGGGAAGACGTTCCCGATCGCCTCGTACCGCTCGCGGAGCTCCGTGAGGTGCTCCGCCGACGGGGGGCGTCCGCCACGGATGTCGGTGTAGTACCGCTCGATGTCGTCGGGTCCGTCGGCGGTGCCGTACGCCATCACCAGCACGCCGATCGGTGCGTCGTCGTTCACTCGTGCATCCCTTCGTCCGTGGAGGCTGCGGTCGCTGAGGCCACGGCGGCGCGTTCGGTCTCGGCGTGGACGAGATCGACCACGCGCTGGAGCGATCCGACCGGCGTCGACGGGAGGACGCCGTGGCCGAGGTTGAAGACGTGTCCGTCACGTCCGGCGACGCGAGCGAGCACCGCGCGCGTCTCGGCGGCGACGACGTCGGCGGGCGCGAGCAGCGCCGCCGGATCCAGGTTCCCCTGGATCGCGAGGTCGTGACCGATCCGGTCCCATGCGTCGTCGAGCGGAACGCGGTGATCGACGCCGATCGCGGCGACGCCGTCGACGCGCATGCGGCTCAGGAGCTCACCCGTGCCGACGCCGAAGTGGATCGCCGGCACGCCGACGTCGGCGATCGCGGCGAACACACGCTCGACGTGCGGCCGAACCGAACGCTCGTAGTCGCGCGGCGACAAGGCGCCCACCCAGGAGTCGAACACCTGCACCGCGTCGACGCCTGCCGCGACCTGGGCACGCAGATGCGGAACGACGACGTCGACGAGCCGCTCCATCAGCAGGTGCCATGTCGCGGGATCGCCGAGCATCAGCGCCTTCGTCCGCGCGTGGTCCCGCGACGGTCCTCCTTCGACGAGGTAGCTCGCGAGCGTGAACGGCGCGCCGGCGAACCCGAGCAGCGGCACATCGAGCTCGGCCCGGACCAGCCGGATCGCGTCGAGGACGTGCGGCACGTCGACGTCGGGCTCCAGCGGCCGGAGCCGCTCCACGTCGACCCTCGACCGGACCGGTGGATCGACGACGGGCCCGCGACCGGGTTCGATCCGGACGGGGACGCCGACGGCCGCGAGCGGCACCATGATGTCGCTGAACAGGATCGCCGCGTCGAGCGGCATCCGGCGGAGCGGTTGGAGGGTGATCTCGGCCACGCGTGCCGGGTCGAGGCACGTCTCGAGGATGTCGCCGTCACCGCGAACGCTTCCGTATTCGGGCAGGTACCGGCCTGCCTGCCGCATGAACCACACGGGGGTGCGGTCGACGGGCTCACGCCGAAGGGCGCGGAGCAGGCGATCTCGTTGCGCGGCCACGCGACCAGTCTACGGAGCGCCTGGGAAGGCCCTTCGCTCCGAAGCTACGCGCGCGCGACCGGCGATCGGAGCGCGCGGCGCCGCCTATCCCACAGCCGCAACGCGGTCGCTACGTCGCCCGGTGGCCAGCGGCGCCAACGCAACGGCGAGCGCAACCATGCCGATCGCGCCGACGATCCCGGGATGGCCGCCGAGGCCGAACACGACGGCTGCGGCGGCGAATCCCCAGACGGTGACAGCGGGAGAACCGGCGTTGCGATGTGCGATGGCGGCTCCGCCGGCCGCGAGCACCCACGCCGCGATCGCGGCGACGGACACGATCGGGATCGGAGCAGGCACGCCCCACCACGCCGCCACGAGGTTCTCCGCGCCCGCGCTCGAGTCAGCGTCGATCGCGCTGGCCTCCCGGACCAGGACGCCCGTGGCGATACCCATCAGCGCGTCGAACGCCGCGTACCACGCAGCCATTGCGACGGCCGCGACGCGCGTGATCGCGGCAGCGAGGCCGTCGAGGGCCGCCACCGACCAGATGATGACGCCCGCGAGCGCCGGAACAGCGACCAGCAGGCCCAGATGGACCGTGAGCCATACGGAGGTCCGGTCCCGCAGCTCGAACGGATCGACCGGATCCGGCGGGTGGAGGAGCAGCAAGGCTCCGGTCGCGAGCGGAACGGCGAGCGCTGCGCGGGAGATGCGCGGTCGAGCGTCGATGGCCTCCATCTACCTATCCTTCGGAATCGGCGTGACACCGTCAACGAGGCGTTGGATCCCACGCAGCGCCGGTGCGGGCCGAACCGCCAACGTCAGTCCCCGTACCGCCGACGTGGGCAAGCGGGAGCGTCGTCACCGGCTTGCGCCGTTCGAGCCCTCGACGCGACGCCGCGCACATCGCCTAACTCGGTGCGGCGTCCGTCTGCGACAACCCCTCGCGCGTGGCCTCGAGCTGCGCTGCCCAGTACGTAGGTCCGCAGTCGGGTCCGTTCGGCTGTCGTCGGACGAGGCGCACTGCTTCCGCTGCTTCGTAGATGGTCTCCCCCCGACCGTCGATCCTGATGTCGACAACTACAGGATCGGGACCGTCGGCGGACGGCAGATCCAGGAAGACCGCGTCGAGTCGACGCGGGTTGTCCTTCGTGATCGTTCCACACGTCGTTCCAACGCACGTTCGCACCGTCACAGGACCCTTCTCGGTATCGAGGATCCGGCTCACGTTCACCGAGATGGTTGGCGCTTCACCGATGGCGGTGCACACCAGGTCGTTCGTGCAGGCGGTGAGCAGTAGAACGACCGCGGCGGTCGTCGCGAGGCCAGATGTTCGCATCGGTTCCAACGCTAGTTGTTGGTGCGGCAGCTGCGCGATGTGTTGTTCGTTCGGTTGCGATTCTGGTCCCCGCTACCTCCGGGCTCACCAGCAGCGCAGTCCGCCGGTTCGCCCACCGTTCGCGGCGGCTACGGGCGGACCCCCGAAGCCTGGCTGACGATCTCCTCGAGAGCGCAGCGCACACCTTGTATGCGGCCTCTCATCCGGTCCGTCGTCGGGGAGCCCGTCCACCCCGGTAGAGGAACAGGACGTCGATCTGACGGAAGCATCTGCGGGAGGGGAACGGCACGTCGGTTCGACGGCAGCATCCCGGGTAGCGGCACGGGGCAAGTCCTGTCGAGGTTGTAGGTGCCGCCATGCTCGGACGCCTGACGCGGGACCGCGGCAGGAGCTATATGCCCCGAAGCCTCGTTCGTCGTCCGGGACAGGCCTGACAGGGCCCCAACTACGACGCCCGCGGCGACCAACACCACGACACCCTGCGGCCACACGCGACGACGTCCTGAACGAATCCTCAACACCCTGGGTTCGCAGAGATATGCCGCTTCGAGCGAACGCTGTGACAGCCGACCGGCCGATACATGGTGTGGCGACGCCGAGAGGTACGTAGCGTCCAGGCCGAGCAGGCGGCTTGTCTACTTCGTTGCAGCGGGGCGGCGCTGGGCTGCTGCGCCCGACGCGCTAGGCGTTCCACGGCCAGACGCAGTCTGGTCGGGTGCCCCACCGGCCCCGCGTTGCGAAGCTGCGCGGGGTCTTCCCTGGTCAGGGCCGAATCATCGAGCGGGAGGAGTGGGATTCGAACCCACGAGACGCTCGCACGCCCAACGGTTTTCAAGACCGTCGCCTTCGTCCGCTCGGCCATCCTCCCGACGCGATGCTACCCGCGAGCGTCGAGCGGATCGCGACCGCTTCCCAGCGCCGCGGAGCGGCGACTAGGCTTCGCCCGATGACGGGCCCGGCGCAGGTTCCGCTGTCGGGAGACGAGCTGTTCGGCGCGCTCGTCGAGGCGACCGACGCGATGACGTACGTGATCGACGTGTCGCGACCCGACACTCCCCCGCTCTTCGTCTCACCTCAGGTCGAGCACATCTTCGGCGTCACGGCCGACGACCTCCGCGCGACACCCGCACGGCTGCGCCAGCTCGTCCATCCCGACGATCGCGAGCGTGTGGATGCGGCAGCGAAGCGCGCGCTCCACAGCGGCGAGGTGTTCGACGAGGAGTTCCGCGTCGTCCGGCCCAACGGGCGGACGACCTGGGTTCGTGACCGCGCCCGCGTGTTGCCGGCGCGCGGCGGACGTCCGCCGATGTGGGTCGGGTCCGCGATCGACGTGTCGGCACGGCACCAACGACAGGAGCGTGCGCAGACCGACGCCGAACATCACCGTCGGCTCGTCGAGCAGCTGCCGGGGATCGTCTTCCGGTTGGTCAACGAGCCTCCGTACGATCGCGTGACGTACCTCAGCCCGCAGATCCAGCACGTCTTCGGCTACCCCGTCGGGAGCTGGCGCAACGACCCGTCGCTCTGGACGGCCTCGGTGCACGCGGACGACCGAGACGCCGTCAGCGCCGCGTGGAGGGCCGCGACGGCCACCGAGACGCCGTTCGTGGCCGAGTACCGCGTCGTGCGCGCCGACGGGCGCATCGTCTGGGTGCGTGAGACGACCACGCCCGTCCGGCTGCCCGACGGTCGCGTGGAGGAATGGCAGGGCCTCATGCTCGACGTCACCGACGCGCACCGGGCGGAGGAGCGTCGAGCGTTGTCGGACCAACGGTGGCGCATGCTGGTCGAGAACGCCCCGGCGATCGTCTTCACCGTCGAGGACACCGAGAACGGCGGCACGACGTACGTCGGCCCACAGCTGCAGTCGATCCTCGGCTACGGCGACCAGACGTGGCGGGAGGACCCCGACTTCTGGATCGAGCTGATCCATCCGGAAGACCGGCCGGCCGTGCTCGACGGATGGGCCGCGGCGGTGCACACGGCGCAGCCGTTCGCGGCCGAGTACCGGATGCGGCGAGCCGACGGGACGTACGCCTGGATCAGCGAACACACGCATCCGGCGATCGGACCCGACGGAACCGTCTCGTACTGGCAGGGCATCTCCGTCGACGTGACGGCGACCCGCGACGCGCAGGCCGCGCTCGAGACCACCGAAGCGCGGCTCCGCGCGCTCCTGGACCAGCTCCCCGCGGTCGTCTACATCGACACGGACGAGCCGCGGCCGACGACGCTGTTCATGTCGTCGGCCTCCCGCGAGATCCTCGGATATCCGGGCGAGGCCTACATGTGCGACCCCTCGATCTGGCGTCGCCAGATGCACCCGGACGACCGCCCGCGCGTCCTCGCGAGCTGGGACGACGGACGCCCCGGCGGATCGTCGTTCGAGGACGAGTACCGGATCATCCGACCCGACGGCGAGGTCCGCTGGATCCGAGACAGCTCGGTCCGGATCGACGGTCCTGACGGAGAGCGGACGTGGCAGGGCGTCATCCTCGACGTCACCCGTCGGGTGTTGGCCGAGCAGGAAGCCGTCGCGGCAGGTGCGCGGTACCAAGCGCTCGTCGAGCGGATCCCGGCCGTCGTCTACGAGATGGACCCCGACGACGAGCGGCGGACCGTGTACGTGAGCCCGCAGATCGAGATGCTGCTCGGCTACACGCGTGACGAGTGGCTGGAGCAACCGGACATCTGGATCGAGCTCCTCCATCCGGATGACCGCGAGCTCGTCCTCGAGGCCTACGACGTCCACAACGAATCCGGGGAGCTGTGGCGGCGGGAGTACCGCCTGATCGCGAACGACGGAACCGTCGTCTGGGTGCGCGATCAAGCCGTCCTCGTCCACGACGCCGACGGGAACGCGCTCACGTGGCAGGGCGTGATGTTCGACGTCACGGCGCAGAAGGAGGCCGAGGAACAGCTCCGCCGGGCGAACGACGAGCTCGAGTTCCGGGTACGGGCCCGAACGTCCCAGCTGGCCGACGCCAACGAGCTCATGTCCCTCGAGATCGGCGAGCGCCGCCGAGCCGAGCTCGAGCTCCGTGAAGCGGAGGAACGCTACCGACGCCTGGTCGAAGACATCCCCGCGGTCGTCTACATCTGGCAGGTGATCGAGTCGCCCGACGGAAGCGACGCCGGCTACATCAGCCCGCAGATCGAGCAGCTGACCGGCTTCACGCGTGCGGAGTGGACGGCCGATCGTGAGTTCTGGATCTCGCGCCTGCACCCTCACGACCGCGACGACGTCCTCGCGGCGATGGAGCGAGCGGCCCGCACGGGCGAGCCCTTCCACGTGGAGTTCCGCTACCTCGCGAAGGACGGTCGCGTCGTCTGGGTGCTCGACCGCTCGACGCTCCTGACGCGGAACGACGCGGGCGAGCCCTTCATCTTCCAGGGCGTCGTGCTCGACATCACGGCTCGCAAGGCAGCGGAAGCGAAGGCTGCTGCTGCGGAAGCGCGGTTCCGCGAGCTCGCCGACACCGCACCGGTCATCACGTACGTCTTCGACGTCGATCACGAGGATCCTCGCCGGACGTCGCTCGACTACGTGAGCCCGCAGATCGCCGAGGTCCTCGGCTATCCCGTGTCCCGCTGGATGGACGATCCGGCCGCGTGGGCACAGGTGATCCACCCCGACGACCGCGAGACCGTGATCGCGACGACGCGGTCGGCGTTCGCGACCGGCGCGCCGTGGGCGATCGACTACCGGGTGCTCGCCGCCGATGGACGGGTCGTGTGGGTGCACAGCCGCGCTCGATGCGCGATGCGCGACGCCGACGGGCGGCCATCCAGGTTCGTCGGGCTGCTCGTCGACGTCACCGACCGGCAGGACGCCGCGATCCGCGCCCGCGACGACCTCGCGGCGGCGTCGGCCCTGCTCGAAGGCATGCCGGCGATCCCATGGACCGAACAGGTCGATCCCGAGACCGGGTGGCGCCGGTTCACCTACATCGGTCCGCAGGCTCGCGAGCTCCTGGGCTACGACCCCGAGGAGCTGATCGCGGAGCCCGGCCACTTCGAGCGGATGGTCCACCCCGACGATCGCGACCGTGCGATAAGCAGGAGCCGTCGCTCCGACCGCACCGGCGAGCTGTGGGTCGACGAATACCGTGTCGTGCTGCGTGACGGCTCGACGCGATGGTTCCACGGGACCGCGCGCCGCGTGACCCCCGACGGCGTGACGCCCGCGATCTGGCAGGGCCTGAC
>DATHTO010000075.1:0-29754 GCA_035463115.1 Actinomycetota bacterium
CGCGAACACACCCCACAGAACCCAGCCGGCGACCAGCAACGCGGCGCGGAGCGGCGTGCCGCCGTCGGCGAGGTTCTCGCCGATCACGATCAGCACGAAGACGACGCCGAGCGCCGATGCGATCGGCGCGAACCGGAGCTCGAGCGCTTCGACCCATGCTGCGCGCGCGACGGCGTCGTGCTTGGGCGGGGGGCTGGCGAGGGCCATGCCGGCGATGTTGCCCCTCGACCGGAACGCCGAACCTCGGGTGCGCGCGGCCGAGCGCCGTCGGGAGCCGCTCGCTCAGAGCGTCGCCGCGCGCACGCCCGCGGCGATCAGTCCGAGCGCGATCGCGGCGACGCCGAGCCGGTACCACATGAACACGGAGTAATCGTGCCGCTTCAGGTACGTCAGCAGCCCCCAGACCACGAGGAAGCCGCTCACCGCCGACGCGACGAACCCCCAGAAGAACTGCGCCGCGTATCCCTGGAACCCCGTCTCGAGCAGGTCGAGGCCCTTGTAGACGCCGGCGCCCGCGATGATCGGCATCGAGAGCAGGAACGAGAACCTCGCCGCGGAGGCGCGGTCGAGCCCGATCGCGCGCGCGGCGGTCATCGTGATGCCCGAACGCGAGATCCCCGGCTGGAGCGCGAGCGCCTGCGCCGTACCGAGGAACAGACCCGTCCGGACGCCGATCGTGCCGAAGTTCCGGTCCGAACGCATGCGGCGGTCGACCCACCAGAGCACCACCCCGAACGTCGCCAGCATGATCGCGATCAGGATGGGTTCGCCGAGGTTCTGTTGGATCACGTCTTCGAGCAGGACACCCACGATCACGCCGGGGATCGTGCCGACGACGAGCGCCCACGCGATCCGCTCGTCCGGCGTCTCGATCCGGCGGCTGCCGAAGGTCGTGATCCACGCGCGGAGGTACCGCCAGATGTCGCGCCGGAAGTACACGAGCGCGCCGAGCAGCGTTCCCATGTGGAGCGCGACGTCGAACGTCTTCGCGAAGTCGGTGTCACCGCCGATCAGCGGCCACCCGAAGATCCACGGCACGAGGATCAGATGGCCGGAGCTCGAGATCGGAGCGAACTCGCTCGCTCCCTGGGTGAGTCCGAGGATGATCGCTTGCCAGATGCTCACGGATGCACGGGTCCTCTCGCCGCGGGGGTCGGCGGCCCATGCTAGCCGTCGTCGAGGCCCACCACCGCGATCGAGAGCACCGACGCGACCGACGACCTCGCGATCCGCGCGGCGGTCGTCGTGTCGGCCAGCACCACGAGCGGCGTGCCGCCGCTGCCGCCGCCCACGCCGCCGCTCGGATCGTCACCGGTCGGCGCGACGAGCAGCTCGAGCTCGCGGCCGACGGTCTCGGTGTACATGCGTCCCTCGCCGTACGTCGCCATCACGTCGATCCGGTCGCCCGCGACGAGTCCGTCGGGCACGATCCCCACCTCGATCGGCACCGCGCGCAAGCCCGGTGGGATCATCGCGGCGAGCGCGCCCCCGACGCCACCCACGAGGCGCGTGCGCGTCACGGCCTCGCCGATCGCGAACGGCGTCAACGTCGTGCGGCCGATCACGCCCGTCGCGTCGCGGAACGATCCGCCCGGGACGAGGCTCGCCGGACGCTCGGCGACCTCGACGTCATCGGCGGTGACGGCCGCGCCGCGCGCCACCTCGCGGGCCGCCACGACGACCTGGACCATCGGCCCGACGGCGGGCCGCAGCGCCTCGAGCCGTGCCGCGTAGCCGCGCATGAGCGAGAACGCGGTGAAGGCGCACGCGATCGACGCGAGCGCGAACACGACGGCGGAACGCGGCGGGCGGCGTCGGAAGACCATGCGGGGACCGTACGAGCGGAGGCGCGGTTCCGCCGTGACGGCGCGCACGTTCCGCGAGGGGAACTACCCCTCGTCGACCGAGCGGAGCGGGCGATGCTTCGGGCCGAGCGGCATCGACCGCACGCGGAACTCCTCGATCGCCTGGCGCCCGACGATATTCGCCACCGACTCGCGGATCCGGTCGCCGAGCGCGTCGGCGTCGTCGTCCGTGACGAAGGAGAGCTCCACGCGGATCAGGTTCTTGCCGGAAGGGGCCATCCAGCGAGCGTACGACTACGAGAAGGTTGCGCCTTCGAGCGCGTGAGCGCACGCGCAGTCGCGGGTGTCCGGCAGCGCCGGGATCGCCGCGAACAGCAGGTCGCGCAGCTTCGCGTTGTTCTCGCCGAACACCCGGATCACCTCGTCGTTCGTGACCGGCGGCACGCCTTCGACGCCGACGTCGTAATCGGTGATCAGCGAGATGTTCGCGTAGCAGAGCTCGAGCTCGCGCGCGAGGACGCACTCCGGATACTGCGTCATGTTGATCACTTCCCAGCCGGCGCTCGCGAACCACGCGGATTCCGCACGTGTGGAGAACCGGGGTCCCTCGATCACGACGACCGTGCCCCGGTCGTGCATCGGGATGCCGAGGCCACGCGCCTGCTCGATCGCGACGCCGCGCATCACGTCGCAGTACGGGTCGGCGAACGAGATGTGCGTCGTCACGGGGCCGTCGTAGAACGTGTTCGGCCGGGACCGCGTGCGATCGACGAGCTGGTCGCAGATCACGAAGTCGCCGGGCTTCACGTCGGGCTGGAGCGAGCCGCAGGCGTTCGGGCCGAAGATGCGGCCGACGCCCAGCTCCTTCATCGCCCACACGTTCGCGAGGTAGGGGATCGCGTGGGGCGGGAACCGATGGTCGTTGCCGTGCCGCGGGATGAACGCGACGCGGCGCCCGCCGATCTGGCCGATCACGGGCGGCGCGCTCGGCGGGCCGTACGGCGTGTCGACGTCGACCGTCTCGGTGTCCTCGAGGAAGTCGTAGAAGCCCGAGCCTCCGAAGACCCCGATCTCGGCCGCCGTCACGACGACGTCGTCTCCTTGGCAGGCTTCGCCGGCGTCGAGGCTGCGCTCGACGTGGGCGTGGAGCCGCCGTCCGACGAGCGCTTCGCGTCGGTCGATGTCCCCGACGTCGCGGGCTCCTTGCCGTCGCCGGACGTCTTCTCTTTCTCTGGGGTCTCGCCGGGCTTGGACTTCTTGCCGTGATCGGTCGCGTAGAACCCCGAGCCCTTGAAGGCGATCGCGGGCGGCGCGAAGACCTTCCGGAGCTCGCCCGCACACTTCGGGCACGTCGTCAGCGCGTCGTCGGACATCGACTGGACGATCTCGAAGGTGTGGCCGCAGCTCCGGCACGCGTACTCGTAGGTGGGCATGACCGACGCAGTGTAGCGGCGGGCCGTGCGGGACATGCGTCGACCAGCATGGATGCCGCCACGACTGGCGTCGGTGACCGACCCCATCTATCCTCGCGTTTCCTCGCTGGAGGTTCGGGGGAACCCGCGGCGATCGTGGCGTCGTTCCGACGGAACGACGGCCTTCGCGGGAGGAGGACGGCGTGAAGGTTCGGAAAGCGGTGATCCCCGTCGCCGGGTTCGGCACGAGGTTCCTGCCTGCGACGAAGGCGCAGCCCAAGGCGATGATCCCGGTCGTCGACGTGCCCGCGATCCAGCTCGTCGTCGAGGAGGCCGCGCGTGCGGGGCTCGACGACATCCTGCTCGTCGCCGGCCGGGGACAGTCCTCGATCGAGGATCACTTCGACCGGACGCCCGAGCTCGAGGCCTTCCTCGACGGCAAGGGCAAGCACGATCTCCTGAAGGAGATGCGGGCGCTGTCCGAGATCGCGCAGGTCCACGTCGTGCGACAGAAGGAAGCGCTGGGCCTCGGGCACGCCGTGAGCGTCGCGGCGGCGCACGTCGGCAACGAACCGTTCGCCGTGTTGCTCGGCGACGACCTGATCCACCCGTCGGTCGCGCTCCTGTCGTCGATGCTCCGCGTGCACGAACGCTACGGCCGCAGCGTGATCGCCGGGATGGAGGTTCCGAAGCCCGACATCGCGGCGTACGGGTGCATCTCCCCCGAGCGTGTGGAGGACCATCTCGACCGCGTCGTGTCGATCGTCGAGAAACCCGATCCCGACGAGGCGCCGTCGAACATCGCCGCGATCGGCCGCTACGTCTTCACGCCCGAGATCTTCGACGCGCTCGCACGGATCGAACCCGGCGCCGGCGGCGAGCTCCAGCTCACCGACGCGATCAACATCCTCGCCCAGGAACAGGCCGTGTATGCCTATCGCTTCGACGAGGGTCGGTTCGACGTGGGGAACCCGCTCGACTACCTGAAGGCGACCGTCGCGCTGGCGGTCGAGCGCGACGACGTCGGGCCGGCGTTCCGCGAGTGGCTCACCGACTTCGTCCAGCGCCACAAGCTCGTGTGACGCCACCGGCGTCGGCCTCGCTCGGCCGTGCGCGGCGACCTCGGTAGACTCGCTCGCATGTCCTCGGCACCCCGCCACGTCCATGACCACGACTCCGGCGAGGGCCTCCGGTCGGTCGACGAAGCCCGCGACGAGGTGCTGTCGCAGGTCCATGCGCTCACGCCGATCGAGCTTCCGCTGACCGACGCGTACGGCTGCGTCGCCGCGACCGACGTCACCTCGCCCGTCACGCTGCCGGAGTTCGCCTCGTCGGCGATGGACGGGTTCGCCGTCCGCGCCTCCGACGTCGGTGACGCGTCGCCGGACCGACCGGTCGAGCTGAAGCTCGTCGGCCGCGCGATGATCGGCCATCGCCCCGACGCCACCGTCGGATCGGGCGAGGCCGTGGCGATCGCGACCGGGGCGCCGATCCCCGCCGGCGCCGACACGATCGTTCCCGTGGAGAACGCCGAGGTGGTCGACGGTGAGCTCGTGCGGCTGTTCGACGCACCGACCGAAGGTCGCCACGTGCGCCCGCGGGGCGAGGACGTCGCCGAAGGCGATCTGCTCGTTCCGAAGGGCAAGCGGCTCGGCGCGCCGGAGCTCGGCCTGTTGGCGAACGCGGGCGTGCCGCATCCGATGGTGCATCCGCGTCCGCGCGTGGTCGTGCTGTCGACCGGCGACGAGCTGATCCCGCCGACGACGACGCCCGACTTCGGTCAGGTGCGCGACTCGAACGCGTACACGTTGTTCGGGGCGCTCCGCGAGGCAGGCGCGATGCCGATCATGGCGGGGATCGTCCGCGACGACGTGGATCAGCTCCGCGACATCGTGTTCAGCTACGACGTGCAAGCCGATGCGTTCGTGTCCTCCGGCGGCGTGTCCGTCGGAGAGCGCGACGTGGTGAAGGCGGCGTTCTTCCAGCGCGGCGACGTCCGGTTCTACCGGGTCGCGATGCAGCCGGGGATGCCGCAGGGGTTCGGCTTCGTCGAAGGCAAGCCGTTCTTCGGCCTGCCCGGGAACCCGGTGAGCGTCTTCGTCAGCTTCGAGGTGTTCGTGCGGCCGGCGATCCTGAAGATGATGGGCCGGGCCCAGCTCACGCGCCCCGAGGTCACCGCGCGGCTCGCCGCCGACCTCGAGGGGCCCGCGGGCAAGATGCAGTACGCGCGCGTCGAGGTCTCACGCGGGCCCGACGGATGGACCGCGACGCCGACCGGCGCGCGGGGGTCGAACCTGATCTCGACGATCGCGCGTGCGAACGGCCTCGCGATGGTGCCCGCGGGCACGAGCGTCGCGCGCGCCGGATCGCAGGTCCGCGTGATGCTGTTCCGCTCGTCGGAGGACTGACGTGGCGGCGGAACCACCGTCGGGCCAAGCCGATCACGACGGCGTCACCCGCATCGTCGAGGTGGGCGCGAAGGCCGAGACGGAACGCGCGGCCACCGCCGAGGCGTGGCTCGCGACCACTCCCGAGGCGGCCGCGCGACTCGTGGCCGGCACGTCGAAGGGGTCACCGATCGAGAGCGCGAAGCTCGCCGGCATCACGGGCGTGAAGCGCACGCCGGATCTGCTGCCGCATTGCCACCCGATCCGCGTGACGGGGGCCGACGTCACGATCGAGCCGGATGCGACGGCCGGTCGGTTCCGCGTGGTCGTCACCGTGCGCGCCGTCGACCGCACGGGCGTCGAGATGGAGGCGTTGACCGCGGCCGCGGTGGCCGCGCTCTCGCTGTACGACACCGCGAAGGCGTTCGACCGTGGCGCTCGCATCGACGGCGTTCGCCTGCTCACGAAGACGGGCGGCAAGAGCGGCGACTACGTCGCCGATCCGCACTGACCGGAGCCGCTCCGGAGCTCGTCGAGATCGATCCGGTCGTCGTCCATCCGGCGCCGGTACGCATCGGTCGATCCGAGGGTTCGCCGTTCGTCACGGTTCGGCCTCGAACTCCACACGGACGCCGACGAGCCGGACGGCTCGGTCGAGCTGGAACGCATCGAGCGCGGCCCGAACGCCATCGATGATCGCGTCGCGATCGAGCGTCGGCTCGGGCAGCTTCTTCTGGTGGCTCGACGTGAAGAACGGCGCGAACCGGACCTTCACCGTCGTGCGGATCACACGGCGTCCCTGGGGGAGATCGTCGAGGAGCTCTCGGGCGAGTCGTTCCGTTTCGCGCCGGACGTCCGCCGCCTCCGTCAGGTCCCGCTGGAAGGTCCGTTCGCGGCTCTGGCCTCGGCGGACCCACGGCTCGGCGCTCACCTCGCCGTCGTCATCACCGGTCGCGAGCCTCGCGATCCACGGTCCCGTCTTCGGGCCGAAGCGCTCGGCCAGCACGTCGAGGTCGGCGGCGGCGAGTTCCGCCACGGTCCGGATGCCGAGATCCGCCAGCTTCGACGCGGTCTTCCGTCCGATACCCCACAACGCGTCGACCGGCCGATCTCCCATCACCGAGGTCCACTCGCTGCGGGTCAGCCGGAACACGCCGCGTGGCTTCGCGAATGCGCTCGCGAGCTTCGCGCGATGGCGGGAGTCGCCGACGCCGATCGAGCACCAGAGCGCCGTCCGCTCGAGGACCGCCCGCTGGACGTCGGTCGCGAACCCGATGGGGTCGTCCGTCCCGATGCCGATGAAGGCCTCGTCCCATCCGAGGACCTGGACGACGCCGTCGAACGAGCGCAGCGTCTCCATGACCCTGCCGCTCGCCTCGAGGTAACGCTCGGCGTCGACGGCGAGGAACACGCCGTCGGGGCACCGCTGCAACGCCGTCCGCAGCGGCATCCCCGAGCGCACCCCGTACCCGCGCGCCTCGTACGACGCGGTCGACACGACACCCCGCTTCGTCGGATCGCCGTCGCCGCCGACGATCACCGGACGGCCGCGGAGCTCGGGCCGCCGGAGGATCTCGACGGCCGCGATGAACTCGTCCATGTCGACGTGGAGGACCCAGCGAGGCACAGCCTCCAGCATGACGCGGCGCCGGAACGGGTGGCGGCGCGCCCGCGAGCGGTGGGGGAACGGGGCGTGAACGGATCACACCGATGTGCTTTGGAAGGCCAAGATGTGGTGCTACGGTCCGGCGCCAGCCCAGATGTTGTGTCGACTTTCCCCATCGAGCAACGGGAGGCCCGGCGCGTGGAGTGGTTGGCGCTCGCTGCGTTAGGCATCATGTGGGCCGCGTTCCTGGTCCCCGGCTCGGGACGCCGCCGGTCGGCGCACACGTCGGTCGGCGAGTTCGAACGTGGGTTGGAGCTCTTGGCGTACTCGGAGGTACACGGCACCGAAGGGCGATGGATCGTGACGCCCCGCAAGGGCGCGCGCTTCGTCGGCACCGCGGAACGGCAGCGGGCGCGGGCCCGCGACCGCCGTCGCCGCGTCTTCGTCGTCCTCCTGGAGGCGATCTCGGTCACCGGGTTGATCGGCGCCGTGCCGCCGCTGCGGGCGATGTGGTCGGTGACCCTGGTGCTCGGTGTGCTCCTGCTGCTGTACGTCTGGCTGCTGCTGTCGATGAAGACGCGGTCGGCCCTGCCCGCGCGGCCCGAGACCGCCCGGGCCATCGCCGCCCCGAAGCGGGCGCCGCGCGCGGCCAAGCCGCGGCACGTCGCCGACGGGGCGATGGGGTGGGCGCGTCCCACCTTCAACGGCCTCGCCGGGATCGCGGAGGGCGACCACGTGCACGTCGTCGTGAAGCCCGCGTCGGCGGTCGTCTGACCCCCCGACCGCCGTGGACCTCGAGTCGCTCTCGCGCGATCTGCACCGACGCTTCGACGCGAAGACCGCGGCGCGCGAGCGAGCGCTGCCGGCGGCGCGGCGGTCGATCCGGGCGAGCGCGAACGCGATCCGGGCCGTCCACCGAGGCGAGTTCGACGTCGCCACGCGACTGATCGGTGAGTCGCGCGCGGCGCTCGCGGAGGGGCTCGACGGGATCGGCGACCACCCCGACGTTCGCTACGCCGGCTACCTCCTCGACGCCGAGAAGGAGTTCGCCGAGGCGAACCTCACGCTGGCGCTCGTCACCGACGCGCCCCTCCCGTCGCCGACCGACGTCGGCGTCGGCGACGCGCCCTACCTGAACGGGATGGCCGAAGCGATCGGCGAAGGCCGGCGGCACGTCCTCGACCTGCTGCGCGTCCAGGACGTCGAGCGGGCCGAGCGCGTGCTCGCATCGCTCGAGGAGATGTACGGGCTGCTCGTGACGATGGACTATCCGGACGCGATCACGATGAACCTGCGTCGATCGACCGACGTCGCGCGGTCGCTGATCGAGAAGACCCGCGGCGACCTCTCGATCGCGGTGGTCCAGCGCACGTTGCGCGACGCCCTCGATCGGCACGCCGAGCTGCTCCGGCGCGACGACGCGACGTGACGTGTCGCGGGTCGCGCCTCCCGGCGGCGGCGGCCACGACCTCAGCCCTCGACCGTTCGACGGATCCGCGTCAGGAGATCGACGCCGTCGGCCGGCGGCAACCCTTCCACCGGCAAGAGATCGACGGCGTACGTGTCCAGCAGCTCGCGCTCGACGTTGCGGGCATCGAGCGTGACGTCGGATCCCCGCAACGACCGCGGCGCGTGCTCGTCGCACGCCGGTTCCGCCGCCCCGTCACGCACACCGACCGCCGCAGGGACGGCGGGCCACCTGCCGGTGCGGACGCATCGCCAGCAGACGAGCCGGAGGCGAGCGGGGTACGCGAACTCCGCTCGGAACCCGCGCGCGTGCTCGATCACCTTCCCCCAGAGCGAGACCTGACCGACCACGGCGGCCGGACCGCCGGGGCGCACGAGCGTCGACGCGTCCCGCACGGCGTGCCATCCGCACGTGCAGCCTTCGTCGGGGCACCGGTGAGGTGTCGCCGTCGGGTCGAACACCATGTAGAGCCGCGTGTGCGTGCCCGTGCAGGTGGCGGCGGGCGCCGTCCTCGGATCCCACACCGGGCGAGGCGTCGTCGGGCCGATCCGCGGTCCGCCCGGCGTGAGCACGAGCCGCCACGCGCGGAAACCGAGGATCGGCTCGGTCGCGTCGTCGCGCCGGAGTCGCGAGGGAGACCACGTCGTCATTCGGCCCTCCTCCCAGGGTAGGTCGGCTCGCCGTTTCCCGCCCCGGCGGGTCGGAGGGCTCTGCTACCCTGGCCGACCAACGGGGGTGTAGCTCAGCCCGGTAGAGCACTGCCTTCGCACGGCAGGGGTCGTCGGTTCAAATCCGATCACCTCCACCGACGAGCCGCAGGTCACGGGGCCTGCGGCTCTCGTGCCTCCACGGCGCTCCGCCGACGGCTCAGCCCGCGTGCTCGGCGGCCTCCGCTTCGTCCTTCGTCCGATGGACCGTGCCGTCGGGATGCTCGGGCGGCGAGTAGAGCGAGTACAGCGTCACGTCCGTGTCTCCGACGTTGACGACGTTGTGCCAGACGCCGGCGGGCACGATGAACGCCCAGTCGGCCTCGACCTCGTGCAGCTCCTCGATCGAATCCTCGCGCGGGCCGAACTCGACCCGGGCTCGCCCCTGTTCGATCCGCAGGAACTGGTCGAGGTGCGGATGCGCCTCCAGCCCGATGTCCTCGCCCGGTGCGAGCCGCATCACCGTCAGCTGGGTGTGCTCGCCGGTGAAGATCACCGCCCGGAAGTCCTCGTTGTCCTTCGTGATCCGTTCGATGTCGCCGACCCAGCCGAGCACGTCCCCCTCCTCGTTCGCGTCACGCATGGTTCTCCGTCCGCAGCCGACGGTACGCCTGCGCGGCGTCCCCTGCCCGGTGGTCGGACGCCGAGCGGAGGGCCGACCCTCCGTCCGTGCGCACGGTGTACGCCGCCGGACCTCGACCTCGGGGCCGTTCGGTCGTTGCATCGCCCCTGCTCAGGCGTCAGGCTCAACGGATCCAGGCGCGACAGGAGGGTTCGCCATGGACCGGAACACGATCACGTACGCGGGTGTGGCCGGCGCCGTCGCCGGCGTCGTCGGGCTGATCGGCGTGTACGCCGGCTGGTGGTCGACGGCCGACGCGACCTTCGACGGCACCGCCGACGCGAGCGGCAGCCTCGCCCTCGCGATGGCGATCGCGACGTTCGCCTTCGGCGGGGCCTACATCCTGATGTCCGATGCCCGGATCCGTCGCGCGATGGGCGCGCTCATGACGCTGACCGCGGTCGTGCTGGCCCTCGCGGCCGCCTGGGGAACGACGCGCGCCGACGAGGTGGCGCCCGGCGCGGGCAGCGAGAGCGGCCTGTGGATCAGCGCCGTCGGCGGCATCCTCGGCATCGGAGCCGGCCTCCTCGCCCTTCGCGACTCGCAGGCGATGGACGCCGCGTCGACGGACCGCACGGCAGCCGCCGGCTGAGCGCGCGGATCGCCCCGTGACGGACCTTCCGGTCGCCGACCGGTGGTTCGCCGTGGAGCGGGTCGACGCGGGCGTCTCCCGGCTCTGGGAGCGCCACGTCGACGAGTTCCTCGTCTCGAACGTCTGGCACGTGCGCGGCCGCGACGCCGATCTCGTCGTCGACACGGCGAACGGGATCGGCGCCCTCGCGCCCGAGATCGCGGCGCTCGCCGGCGGCCGGCCCGTGATCGCCGTCGCGACCCACGGGCACTTCGATCACGTCGGAGGCCTGCGCGAGTTCGACGACCGCCGGGTCCACGCCGACGACGCCGACATGACGCGGTCCCCCTTCCCGCTGCGGATCCATCGGAAGGACTTCCCCGCGGGCACCGAAGAGATGTACGCGTACTACGGGGTGCCGGTGCCGGAGGTCGTCATCCGGGCGCTGCCGTCGCCCGGCTTCGACGCCGAGGGATGGGTCGCGCCGGGCGCCGAGCCGACGACGCTCCTGCGGGACGGCGACGTGATCGACCTCGGCGACCGACGCGTCGAGGTGCTGCACACGCCGGGTCATACCGACGGCTCCGCCTGCCTGTGGGACGCCGGCGACGGAACGCTCTTCACCGGCGACGCGATCTACGCGGACGCGCCGCTCGACTTCACCGACACCGAGGCCGGCGCCCGGTCGCTCGAGCGGCTCGCGGAACTCCCGGTCCGGATCGCCCACGCCGGACACGAGCGGAGCTTCGATGGCGAGGAGCTCCGCGGCCTCGCCGCGACGGTCATCGCCGATCTTCGCGCCGGTCGCTACGAGTCGGTCTAGCGTTTCGCCGCCGCGGCGCCGCCGAACGTGACGGCGCCGAAGGTGGCGCTCCCGCCGCTCCAGCCGTCGGCCGCGAAGGCGACGGTCAGCGCGCGGCACGTCCCGTCCCACGCGCGCGACGTGAGCCAGCGCACCTCGAGCGAGCCGCGGTTCGCCACGCGATCGCGGAGCTCGGCCGGCTCCGAAGGGCCGATCGGGTTCCCGGTCCCGCAGTCGACCGGCGCGCTCGTCGCGACGATCCCCGGGTCGGCCTTCGGCGGGAGGGCCATGCCCAGCGACAGCGTCAGGCCGGCGCCGCCGCGGGCGCTGCCGCCGAGGGCGGTGCCGCCCACCGAGGTGAAGGCGAGGTACGTCGCGTTCCCCGAGGACGTGTTCCCGGCGCCGTCGGCCGCGTCAACGGTGAACGTGTGGGCGCCCGCCTCGAGCGACGTGATCGGCTCCCCGCTGGCCACCGGCGCCACGCACGACGCCAGCCCCGATCCTCCCTCGTCGGCGCACGCGTAGTCGGCGGTGAGCGGCACGCCCGGAGCCGTCCAGCTGCCGTCGACCGGCGAGCGGAGGTCCACGGTCGGCGCGATCGCGTCCGCGGGCGGCGTCCAGATCTCGACCTCGACCGACGAGACGCGGTTCGCCATCGGTTCCGACACCCAGACGTAGCCGCTCGGATCGCTCGCGACGGTGCTCGGCGCGGTCGGGCCCAGGTCGATCGAGGCGACGTGCCCGGTCTCGGGGTCGATCCGCGTGAGCACGCCGACGCCCGTCTCCGCCACCCAGATGCCGCCGTCCGGGCCGGCGACCGCGGTCGACGGCGTTCCGCCGGGCGAGAGCGCGACCGTGGACAGATCCGACGTCTCGACGTCGAAGCGCGACACGCCGCTCGTTCGGCGGAGCGTGACCCAGACGTCCCCGTCAGCGCCGATCGCGACGCCGCTCGGCTGGGACGTGGCCGGGAGGTCCACCGCGGCGAAGGTCCCCGTGGCCGGGTCGAACGATCCGAGCTTCGACGCCTGTTGGGCCGAGAACCACACCGTTCCGTCGTCTTCGACGGCGATGCCCTGTGGACCACCCAGCGTGCCGGTGGGCCATTCCGAGATCGTGCCGGCGGGGTCGATGCGACCGAGCCGGTTCCCGAAGCGCTCGGTGAACCACACCGACCCGTCCGCGGTCGCGGCGATGCCGGCGGGACCGCTCGCCTCGTTGGGCAGGGCGTAGCCGACCAGGTCGCCCCCGGGCAGGAGCCGGCCGATCGCGTTGCCGTCCTGCAACGTGAACCACACCGAGCCGTCGGCGCCGACCGTGACGGACGTCGGCCCGGATGCGGGATCGAGCGCCCACTCCGAGACCGCGCCCGTCGACGGATCGAGTCGCCCGAGCACGCCGGCGTCCCGCAGGACGAACCACACGTGCCCGTCGGCCGCGACGGCGATGCCTTGGACGTTGCCGCTCGGCACGGCATACGACGAGAGATCGCCCGGCGCGGCGACGACCGTCGGCGCAACGACGAGCGCCGTCGCGACGGTCGCCGCGACGACCCACCGACGGAACGGGAACGAGCGAGGAGGCAGGGGAGCGATGGCTACCATGGGTCGGGTATCGGCACGCACCTGCTTCCGGGCGCAGTGACCGAAGGTCCGGTTCACGTCCGCCCTTGGTCGGACGAGCCGGGGCTATCCTCCGGCCCATGACGAGCGACCAGAGGTGTCCGGCATGAGCGCGACGGTCCTGGTGCCGGAGCGCGTGATCGATTCCGAACGCGGCGAGGTCCTGACCGATCGCGCCGTCGTCGTCGAGGGTGAGCGCATCGCCGACGTCGTCCGGCCCGCCGACGTCCCGAGCGATGCACGACGGATCGAGCTGCGCGGCCAGACGCTCCTCGCCGGCCTCTCCGACATGCATGCCCACCTCGTGGGCGAGGAGGACAACGGGCAAGGCTACGCCCAGCTCGTGATGCGGACGGGCGCCCAGGAGGCGCTGGCCGGCGTGAAGAACGCCCGGGCGACGCTGCACGCCGGCTTCACGACCGTGCGCGACATCGGGACGTTCCGCGCGTTCACCGACGTGGCGCTCCGTGACGCGATCGACGCTGGATGGATCGAGGGGCCGCGGATGCGGTGCGCCGGGGCGTACGTGACCTGCCCCGGCGGAGGCGGTGACCTCACCGGCCTCGCGCCGGACGTCGACGCGCTCGTCCCGCGCGAGCTCCGCTTCGGCGTGACGAGCGGCGTCGATCAGATGCGATCGAACGTGCGCCAGATCCTGCGGTACGGGGCCGACTTCATCAAGGTCATCGCCACGGGTGCGGTCCTCACGAGCGGCACGAACCCCGGGCTGCCGGAGTTCACCGAGGACGAGCTCCGGGCCGCCGTCGAGGAGTGCGAGCTCGCCGGCACCCACGTGGCGGCGCACGCCCATTCGGCCGAAGGCATCAAGCGCGCCGTTCGCGCGGGCGTCCGCTCGATCGAGCACGGCTCGCTCATGGATGACGAGGCGATCGAGCTGATGGCCGAGCGCGGCGTCTACCTCGTCGCCGACATGTTCGACGGCGACTGGATCATGGACGAGGGGCCGAAGCTCGGCTACACCGACGAGGTGCTCCGCAAGACCGAGTGGACCAACGGCACCCAGCGCGAGGGCTTCGCGAAGTGCGTCGAGGCCGGCGTGAGGATCGCCTTCGGGACCGACTCCGGCGTGTACCCACACGGGATGAACGCGAAGAACCTCGCGTTCCACGTCCGGTTCGGTCAGACGCCGCTCGAGGCCATCCGCGCGGCGACGTGGGTGAACGCCGAGCTGCTCGGCTGGACGGATCGGATCGGAACGGTGAAGGCGGGTCTGCTCGCCGACCTGATCGCCGTGCCGGGCGACCCGACCGACGACGTCACGATCCTCGAGGACGTGCCGTTCGTGATGAAGGGTGGCGTCGTGGTGAAGGGCCCTTCGGACTAGGCCTCGCCGCGGCTCACCAGCCGGGGAACCGGATCGCCGTCGTCGCGAAGTTCCCCACGATCTCGCCCGAGCACGAGGCGAGGGTGCTGTCCGCGCCCGCGTACACGCCCGGGACGTCGAGCGCCGTCGCGCCCTGCCGATCGATCGTCCGGATGTAGAAGCAGGTGCCGCTCTCGGACATGCGCGCGAGGTTCACCTCTCCGTAGTTGTACATGCGGAACGACACCGCGTAGTCGTTCGCGGCCGAGGACCCGACGAGCCGGGTCACGAAGTCGAGCGACGGTTCGGCGGCTTCCATCTCGACGACCGTGACGCCGGAGTAGTCGACCGACGTCGCGAACACGACCTTCGCCGCCGTGATGCCGTGCCGGAGATCGGTCATCGCGGCGCGATCCTGGGCGCGGTCGCGTGCGCCCGCGTACGTCGGCAGCGCGAGCCCCATGAGCACGCCGAGCACGGTCACCACGACCATGAGCTCGATCAGCGTGAAGCCGTCTTCGCGTCCGAGGTTCCGCACGTCAGGGGTATCGGCTGCGGCGGAACGCGGGCCCGTACCGCATCGTGGGTATTCCGCGATCCGTGCTTGACCGGGCGGCGGCGCGTGACGGGGCCGCCGTCGTCGCTCCGGGATCGTCTGGGAACATCGTTCGGCGACCAGGAGCGACGCACCGAGGGAGGACGTGGGAGCCGTGGGCCACAACGGGGAGCAGGATCGCCTGTCGGCCGACGAGATCGTCGACCTGTCGAAGCGCTACACGCTGTACGACTGGCAGGCGCAGAAGGTCGCCGCGCCCATGGCCGTCGACCGCGCCGAAGGCGTGTACTTCCATACCGTCGACGGTCGCCGGTTCCTCGACTTCAACAGCCAGCTCATGGGCGTGAACATCGGTCACGGCGACAAGCGCGTGATCGACGCGATCGCGAAGCAGGGCGAGACGCTGCCGTACATCTCGCCGTTCATGGCGTTCGAGGCGAGGGCCCGCCTCGGCCGCAAGCTCGCCGAGCTGTGGCCGGGTCCGCTCGAGAAGTCGTTCTTCACCCTCGGCGGCGCCGAGGCGAACGAGAACGCGATCCGGATCGCGAAGGCCTTCACCGGCCGCGAGAAGGTCATGGTCCGGTACCGGTCGTACCACGGCGCGACCTACGCCACGATCAACCTCACCGGCGATCCGCGGCGATGGGCGAACGAGCGCCCTCCGATGCCGGGCGTCGTCCGCGTCTTCGACCCGTACCACGGCCCCGACCGCGAGCCAGAATCCGCGGAGCGCGCGCTCGATCGCCTCGAGGAGCAGATCGAGCTCGAGGGACCCGACACGATCGCGGCGTTCATCCTCGAGACGGTGACGGGAACGAACGGCATCCTCGTGCCTCCCGAGGGGTACCTGCAGGGGGTCCGCGCACTCTGCTCGCGCTACGGCATCGTGATGATCGCCGACGAGGTGATGTGCGGGTTCGGCAGGACGGGGACGTGGTTCGCCGTGGATCACTGGAACGTCGTCCCGGACCTGATGACCACGGCGAAAGGGCTCACGTCGTCGTACCTGCCGCTCGGAGCCGTCGCGATCTCGCCCGAGATCGCATCGCACTTCGACGAGACCGTGTTCTACGGCGGGCTCACGTACAACTCCCACCCGCTGTCGTGCGCGGCGGCGCTCGCGACGATCCAGGTGATGGAGGACGACGATCTGGTCGGCAACGCGGCGCGCCTCGAGCCGGTGATGCGTCGCCATCACGAAGCGCTCGCTCGCAAGCACCCCAGCGTCGGTCTCCACCGGAACATCGGCCTGTTCGGCTGCCTCGAGCTCGTCCGCGACCCTGCGACGAACGAGCCGATGTCGCCCTACAACGTCACGAACGAGACGATGACCTCGGTGAACCGCGCGTTGCTGGAACGAGGTCTCTTCACGTTCGTCCGGTGGAACGTGGTCCACACGAACCCGCCGCTGTGCATCACCGAGGAGCAGCTCGACGAAGGGTTCGCGATCATCGACGAGGCGCTCGACGTCGCCGACCGCGCCGTGGTGAGCTGATGGCGCTCGTTCCTGCATCGACGACCTCCTCGGCGAGGACCGGCAACGCGTTGCTCGACGCGCTGCCCGACGGTGACCGGGCCCGACTGCTCGACGGCGCCTGGTTCCGAGGCGTCGACGCCGAGCAGCCGTTGGTCCACGCCGGGTCTCGCATCGACACGCTGTGGTTCCCCGTCACCGCCGTCGTCTCGCTGCTCGCGACGTTGCGCGACGGTTCCGCGATCGAGACGGCGACGATCGGACGCGAAGGCGTCGTCGGCGCCGTCGTGTTCCTCGGCGACGATCGACTGCGGAACGGACGCGCGGTCGTCCAGCTGGCGGGCGAGGTGATCGGCGTGCCGGCGGAGACGTTCCGAGCCGCCGTCGCCGACGGCCCCACGCTCCATGCGGCGATGAACGGATACACCCGGGCGCTCCTGTTCCAGCTCACGCAGGGCGTCGCGTGCAGCGCGGCGCACAGCGTCCGCGATCGGATCGCTCGATGGCTCCTGCAGACGACCGACCGGGTCGGACGTGAGGAGGTCGAACTGACGCAGCAGTTCCTCTCGGAGATCCTCCACGCGCGACGCGCGTCGGTGACGGAGGCGCTCGCCTCGCTCGAGGCCGACGGCGCCGTCCGGCGATCCCGTGGCCGGATCGAGATCCGCGCCCGCCCGGCGCTCGAGTCGGCCGCGTGCGAGTGTTACGGCAGCGTCCGGGCGGCGTACGCCGCGATCGTCGACAGCTGAGTGGTCAGCGGGGCGCCCGGACCGGGCGGCGCCCCCATCGCTCGGCCCACACGGCGAGCTCGCCGATCACACGCTCGAGGTCCCGCCCGCGGTCGGTGAGGTCGTACTCGATCCGGACGGGGGTGGACGGCGTCACCGTTCTCGTCACGATGCCGGCCGCCTCGAACTCCTTGAGCCGTTCCGAGAGCAGGTGATCCGACAGCCCCGGGACCGCCACGCGCAGGTCGGTGAACCGGCTCGAGCCGGTCAGCAGCGCGCGGAGGATCTGCGGGTTCCAGCGCCGCCCGAGCAGCTCGGCGGCCCGCTGGAAGTGCTCACACACGGGGGCATCCTCGATCATCGTCCTCGCATCCTAGGCCGACGGCCGGCAGCTCCGCCGGAGATGAGCCATCGGCTCCGGTTCTCTCATCAACTCAGGAATACTGAGTACCTATTCCCTCGTTAGGAGCCGAGAGCCGTCGCGAGGGGTGACGGCACGAGCGAGGAGGCACATCCGATGGCACAGTTGGCCGACCAGGTCCGGAGCGTGGAGCTTCCACCCGCCGGGACCTACGACCTCGACATCACGCACACCCAGCTCGAGTTCGTCGCGCGGCACATGCTTTCGAAGGTGCGCGGCCGGTTCACCGACTTCTCCGGTGTCGTCGTGATCGGCGATGCACCCGAGACCAGCTCGGCACGGGTCGAGGTCGAGACGGCGAGCATCGTCACGCACACGGAGCAGCGCGACCAGCACCTGAAGAGCGCCGACTTCCTGAACGTCGAGGAGTATCCGTCCCTGACGTTCACGAGCACCGGTGTCCGCGTGACGGGAGAGCGGGTGTTCGAGCTCGACGGCGAGCTCACGATCCGCGGCGTCACGCGTCCGGTCACCCTGACGGGCGAGTACCTGGGGGTGGGCACCAGCCCCTACGGACAGACGGTGTTCGCCGCGACGGCGGCGACGTCGATCGAGCGCGAGGACTGGGACATGACCTGGAACGTGGCGATCGAGACCGGCGGATGGCTGGTCAGCAAGAAGGTCGACATCGAGATCGAGGTCGAGGCCGTCCTGCGCCAGGACGGCTAGCCGGCCGAGGCACGACACGAGCGGCGTCGTCG
Source organism: Actinomycetota bacterium (assembly GCA_035463115.1). Classification (GTDB taxonomy): domain Bacteria; phylum Actinomycetota; class UBA4738; order UBA4738; family HRBIN12; genus BPGL01. Next base: position 18,207 of record DATHTO010000075.1, read on the forward strand.
CGCGCCCGTGCGGTTGCCCACCGACGCGAACGACCCCCGGCCTGCGGCCGGGGGTCGCCGTTCCCACGCTCGGGGCAGGGGGTCGACGCCGGGAGGCGTCAATCGGTGAGCGTGGGGAACCGTGCCGCGTCCGCCGCGGCGGAACGTCAACGGTCGCGCTTCAGCGCGTCCTTCGTCCGGTCCACCGCGTCGTTCGCCTTCTCCTTGACGCTGGCCCCGGCGCGGTCCATCTTGCCTTCGCGCTTGAGCTCGTCGTCGCCGGTGAGCGCGCCGGCGGCTTCCTTCATGCGGCCCTTGGTCTCGTCGCGCTTCTCGTCCATGTGATCCTCCGCGTTCGGGCTGGGTGGTCGTGTGCCGCGATACCCCGGCTCGTGGGGCATCAAACGGGCGTCGCGGATCGTGAACCACCTGCCGCTGTCCGTGCAGCTCCCAGCGATGCGATCCGAACCGAACCGAACCGGTCACGCGGAACGGGGCGGCCTCGGACGCCGGTACGGAGGGCGCCGCGTCAGGCGGCCGGCGCGTCGAACCGGACCGTCGTCCGGCTGCCGTTCGCGGTCGTCGCCGCCGTCGGGAACAGCGTCGCGACGAGGTCCAACCCGTCGATGTCGTCGTCGGCGATCGTCACCGTCGGACCCTCGACCACGAACGACACGCCGGCCGGGCCGACGTGTGCTTCGACCGCGACGCGGTCGCCGTCGTTCGCGCCGCGGATCGAGCGGGCACACGCCTCGGAGACCGCGAGGCGGACGTCCTCGACGACGTCATCGTCACAGCCACCGGCCCGCGCCGCGGCAGCGGCGAACAGTCGGGCGGTGGCGAGGAGCGCGGGATCGGCGACCAGCTCGAGCGCGAGCTTCGTGCGGTGATCGCTCACGCCGGCAGCGCCTCCGGCGTGTTCACCACCTCGAAGACGGTGGTCAGTCCACTCACGTCGAGCACGCGGAGGACGGGCCCCTCGGTGCACACGAGCGCGAACCGCCCGTCGCCTTCGACGGTGCGACGCCGGGCGCCGATCAGGACGCCGAGGCCCATCGAGTCCATGAACCGCACGCCCCGCAGGTCGACGGCGAGATCCGTTCCGCCGTCGGCGCTCGAGAGCGCCTCGCGCAGCTTCGGGGCGGTGTACAGGTCGATCTCGCCCGCAACGGTGAGGAGGCTCCACGAGCCCTGGGTGCCCTGCTCGACCGACAGGTCCATCTCGGAAGCAGCCATGAGGCGGCTAGTATAGGCAACCCGTCGTGTTCCGGAGGTTGGGTGTCAGCTGAGGTCAGGGTGCAGGTTCCCGCGAGCGGCGAGTTCCTGCAGGTGCTCCGGAACGTCGTCGCCGCGCTCGCCGCCCGCGCCGGGTGTTCCGTCGACGTCCTGGCGGACCTGCGCCTCGCCGTCGACGAGGCGGCGCTGCGCCTGCTGCACGACGTTCCCGCGGCCGACGGCGTCGTCGTCGAGGCCGGGCGAGATGCGGCGTCGCTCGCGCTCTCCGTCGCGGTGACCGCCGCGGACGACGGGTGGCCCCGTGCGGAGCTCACGTCGTCGATGGGGTGGCACATCCTGACGTCGCTCGTCGACGACGCCGAGCCGACGACCACGGCCGACGGACCCGCGATCTCGTTCCGGGTGCCGACCGGTGGCTGAGACACAGGTTCCCGTCGACGAGGCCCAGGTCGCCGCGCTGTTCGAGAAGCTTCCGGACCCGTCCGCGCGCGAGGCGCTCGTGGAGCGGTTCCGGCCTCTCGCGTCGTACCTCGCTCGACGCTTCCGCGGTCGTGCCGAGCAGGAGGACCTCGAGCAGGTCGCGACCTTGGCGCTGCTGAAGGCGATCGACCGCTTCGAGGCCGATCGCGGCGCGTTCGTGGCCTACGCGTCCGTCACGATCGTCGGGGAGCTCAAGCGGCATCTGCGCGACACGGGCTGGGCCGTTCGGGTGCCTCGCCGACTGCAAGAGATCGGGCTCCAGGTGTCGCGCGCGGTCGACGAGCTGACGCAGGAGCTCGGTCGGTCGCCGTCGGTGCCCGAGCTCGCGTCCCGTACCGGGCTCACCGACGACGAGGTGCTCGAGGGACTCGACGTCGGAAGCGCCTATCAGGCCCAATCGCTCGACGCTCCGATCGGTGACGACGACGGCCCGTCGTTCGAGCTGTCCGAGGAGGACTCGAGCCTCGCGATGCTCGAGGAGTGGACCGACGTCGCGGAACAGCTACGTGAGCTTCCGGAACGCGAGCGCCGGATCCTCTACCTCCGGTTCTTCCGGAACATGTCGCAGTCGGCGATCGCGGAGGAGATCGGCATCTCGCAGATGCACGTCTCGCGGCTCCTCGCACGGACGCTGTGGCAGCTCCGCGTCGCCGCCGGCGCCGGCGCCGGCGCCGGCTAGGACGTCTGGTGGCGCGCCGCTCGCAGCGCGGGCAGGACGAACCACAGGCCCACGATCAGCAGGCCGACCGTGGCGCCGGCGATGGCCGCCATGGGTCGGAACGGGATCAGGTCGCCGACGAGGATGACCGCCGCCTCGAGTGAGACCGAGAGGCAGCCGAGGCCGGCGATCGTCAGACGGTTCGAGATCCGGAGCATCGCCTCGTCGTCGCCGGCGCGGAAACGGATCCGATGGTAGGCGGTCGGCGCCATCAGCAGCACGAGCGCGAAGGCCGCGAACAGGAACGTGGTCGCGAACAGCACATCCTGGAACGTGGAGAGGTCGCGGAAGCGCGACGTGAAGGGGATCGTCAGGAGGAAGGCGAACAGCACCTGCACCCCCGGAAGGACGACGCGCAGCTCGTTCAGCAGCTCGACGAGCTCTTGGTGCTCGTCGCGGCCGTCTTCGGTGTGCTCGGCGCCCCGTCGTTCGTCCGTCTGTGCCATCGGGCGCGATGGTAGCCGACGTCGTCGTTCAGGAAGGTGACCACGACGGCGGCGCGGTCGCCGGTAGCATCAGCGGGGTGCGGGTCGGGGTCGGTCAGGTGCGGTCCGGCGAGGACGTCGACGGCAACCTCGGCGCCGTCGAGACCGTGATCCGAGATGCGGCGTCGCGCGGCGCGGAGCTCGTCGCGATCCCGGAGTACGCGGGCTATCTGGGACGCTCGTCGTCGGCGGTCGTCGCACCGCTCGGTGACGGGCGGCTGGAACGCTTGTGCGTCGACCTCGCTCGCGACCTCGGCGTCTGGATCGTCGGTGGAACGGTCGCCGAGCGTGAGGGCGAAGCGGTCTTCGACACGACGCCCGTCATCGCGCCCGACGGCGAGATCGTCGCTCGCTATCGGAAGATCCACCTGTTCGACGTGGAGCTGCCAGGACAGCCCCCGTTCAGGGAATCGGCGACGTTCATGCCGGGGCACGAGCTCGTGACGCACGAGACGCCGGGTGGACGGGTCGGCCTCGCGATCTGCTACGACCTGCGGTTCCCCGAGCTGTTCCGCGGCTTGATGGCGCTCGGCGCCGAGACGATCGTCGTCCCGTCGCAGTTCCAGCACGTGACGGGGCAGGCGCACTGGCACGTCCTGGTCAGAGCGCGCGCCGTCGAGAACCAGTGCTTCGTCGTGGCGCCCGCGCAGTGGGGCGCGTACGGCGATCCTCAGGACGGCCGGCGGTCCTACGGCCATTCGCTCGTCGTGGGACCGTGGGGTGACGTCCTGGCCGAGGCGCCAGAGGAGGGCGACGTCGCCGTCGTCGTCGACCTCGATCCGTCGGAGCTCCGCCGGGTGCGCCGCGCGCTGCCGGCGCTGCAGCATCGGCGGCTCGGGCTGGTGTGCTGACGCCTCCGGACCGCGGTGGTGGCCCGAGCTCGATTGACGAGCGCTCTCCCGCCGACGCCGACGCGCCGGGATCGGAGCGGAAGGACGCCAGCCGGGGGCGTAGGGCGCGGCGTCGGTGGGTATCCCGTCCGCGTTCGGCCGGGAACGGCCGGTCTCTCCACCGTGAGGGACGCCTGGTTGCGGGACCGCAGCGGGCAGGGACGGACAGAAGGAGGACGACATGCGGGTAGCCGACCGTGTCACGGATGTGGCCGACCGGATGCAGACCCGTCGCCTGGAGTCGAAGCGCGACACGCTCGACCGCGACAACGAGCGGCTCCGGACGGAGCTGCGGACGACGAAGCAGGAACTCGACCGCGAGCGCAGCGCTCGCGACGAGCTGCTCGACGCGCTCAAGAAGGGCGAGGGCACCGTCCGTGCCGACAAGGTGAAGGTGAAGACGAAGAAGCGCGGCGGCTTCTTCCGTCTCTTGATCATCGGCGGCGGCGCGTACGTCCTCGGAACGCGCGCCGGTCGCGAGCGCTACGACCAGATCAAGGGCTGGGCCTCGGACATGAAGGACCGTGTCCGAGGTGGCGACGGTGGCGAAGACTGGTCGTCGATGTCGAACGGCGGCTCGTCCGGATCGGGCTCGATGGGTTCGTCCGGGATGTCAGGTTCGACCGGATCGACGACGGGCAGCGGCTCGACGGGCAGCGGCTCGACGTCCGGGTCCACCGGTTCGACGTCCGGTTCGACGTCCGGTTCGAGCGGCACGACGGGTGGCACCACGTCGGGGAGCACCACGGGGTCGACCGGCACCGGCTCCAGCGGCTCGACCGGCGGCTCGTCGAGCTCGACCGGCACCGGCTCGTCAGGGTCGACCGGCACCGGCTCGTCCGGGTCGACCGGCACCGGCTCGTCCGGGTCGACCGGCTCGTCGTCGTCGAAGCGCAGCGGTTCGTCCAGCTAAGGCGCAGCTGAACGCTCTCGGGCGGCGCGCTCGAGGTCGGCCTCGCGGTCGACGTCGAGCGGCGCCGCCCGATCGCGTTCGACCTCCTCGACCCACTCGGGGTGCGAGGCGATCAGGATGCGTGCGCCGGCGTCGCCCGAGAGGTGCCCCGCGTCGGCGTAGATCTCTCGGGACAGCAGCGAAGGCCCGGGCCCGTCGGCGTAGCGCAGTCGGACGATCCGAGCCCGGGTCACGCGGAACCTGTCGATCAGCGCGTCGACGTCGTCGCCTCGAACCCCCGGCTGGTCGGCTTGGAGGATCACCGCGGCTTCGCTGTCGTCGTCGAGCGCGTGGAGCGCGGCGGCGAGCGAGGTCGCCATGCCGTCGCGGTACCGGGCGTTCCGTACGGGGCGGACGTCCTCCGGCAGCACCGCCTCGACGGCGTCGGCGTCGTGCCCCGTGACGACCACGATCTCGTCGGTCCGGTCGCGGAGCGTCCCGACGGCATGCAGGACGAGCGGAGCGCCGTCGAGCACGGCGAGCTGCTTCGTCGATCCGAACCGTGACGCGGTTCCGGCGGCCAGGACGACGCCGGAGATCACGTCGGCGACCGACCGCCACCGAAGAGACGCCGGAAGAACCCGACGACGAGCGACCAGAGCGCCGACAGCCCGAGCCGGATCCCTCCGACCGGCGCGCGCGCTCCCGTCACGCCGGGGGCGTCGTCGGTCTCCGCGACGGATGCCCCGGTGGCCACGGGGCCGGCGGGGACCTCGCCGGCGTCGAGCGGCGATCCGCTGACGGCCGCGACGGCGGCTTCGAGGCAATCGGCGAACTGCTGCGTCAGCTTCCTCGAGATCTCGGGCAGGAGCCCGCGCGACATCTGGGCGGCGGCGCCGCTGAGGGTGATATCGGCCGTCATCTTCACGGTCGTCCGTCCTCCGTCCGCTGGCTCGAGCCACGAGGTGACGGTCGCGTTCGCGGCGCCTTTGCCCCGCTGCTCCGTGCCCTTCGCTCGGAGGACCGCGCGGTGGGCGGCGTCGTCGCGCTCCGTCATCTCGACGGTGCCGGCGAACGCCATCGTGACGGGGCCGAACCGCACGTTCACCTTGCCCTTCCAGGTCGTGTCGTCGACCGTGTCCGTGAGCTCCGCGCCCGGCATGCACGGCGCGATGCGCTCGACGTCGAGCAGGAACGCCCACAGCTGGTCGACGGGCGTTCCGACGGTGAATCCGTTCTCGATCAGCATGCGCCCGACCCTACCGCGCGCTCCGTGCGTCGGTTCAGCGGGCCTCGGTCCCGGGCGCGGGCCGATCGTGGATCGGTCCGGAGCGACCCTTGAGGAAGCCGCCGCCTCGACCCCGCCGGACCGCCACGATCTCCGCGACGATCGCCTGCGCGATCTCCTCGGGCCCTTCCGCGCCGAGGTCGAGCCCGGCGGGCCCGTGCATCCGCGCGCGGACGTCGCCGAGGGGCTCGGTCCCCTCGTCGGCGAGCTCGAGCAGCAGGCGCTGCGTCCGGGCGGCCGGCCCGAGCATCCCGAGGTACGCGACCGGGGTCGATGCCAACCCGCGGAGGTACGCCTTGTCACGCAGGAAGTTGTGCGTCATCACGACCACGCAGGTGCGTTCGTCCATCGGAACCTCCTTCGCGATCCGCTCGGGGTCGTCGACGTGCACGAAGCCGGCGGCATCGGGGAACCGATCGCGCGTGAGGAGGGCCGAGCGATCGTCGACCACGATCGGTGCCCATCCCAGTCCCGCCGCGGCGCGGACGAGCGGAACGGCGTCGTGTCCGGCGCCGCACACGACGAGGCGGACCGGGGGCTCAAGGACCTCGACGAACGCCCGGACGCCGTGCGGCAGCATCCGGACCTCGGATCGTTCGCTCGCGAGGAGGTTCCGGGCGGCGTCGAGCGCGGCCGCGTCGGTCGCGTCGTCGCCCAGCGTTCCGTCGACGCGTCCGTCGGTGTGGACGACGAGGCGCGCGCCCGGAACGACGACCTCGGGCTCCTGGGACTCCACCACCGTGACGAGGCTGATCGGCCGCTGCTCGTCGAGCGCGGCCCGCAGCGCTCCGACGACCTCGGCCGCGCGCTCGGCTGGCTCGATGAAGACCTCGATCGCACCGTTACAGCCGAGCCCGAGGCCCCAGACCTCGTCGTCGTCGGCCGTGAGGTCCCACGCCGCGAGGCGAGCGGTCCCTTCCCGCATCACGACCCGCGCCATGTCGGCGACGTCTCCTTCGAGGCACCCGCCGCTCAGGTTGCCGACCGGCGCGCCGTCCTCGGGCACGAGCAGCCGGGCGCCGGGGCGACGGTACGTCGACCCACGGACCGCGACGATCGTCGCGAGCGCCATCCGCTCGCCGCGCGCCGCGAGCGACCCGATCGCCTCGAGGACGTCCGTGATCTCGCTCACCTCGCGATGGTAAGCGGGTCACGGATGGTCGGGCACGGACCACTCGATCCTCGTGCGCCTCTCAGGCCGCCGCGCGATGTGCCGATAGGGTGCGCGAGGGACCCGGAATCCAGTGAACGACACCTTCAGCTTCCACGCGCCCGCGGAGGTCTTCCGCCGCCGGCTGGATCCGCGATGGATCCGTGCCGGCGCCGTCATGGCGCTCGTCGTGGTCGTGACGGGGTCGTTCGCGCGGTGGGTCGTCGCGAGCGAACGTGCCGCGGACCGACGGCGCGAGGCGGCGCTCGTGAGCGTCGAGCGACCGACCACGTCGGTCGTTCCGGCGCCGCTCGCGGCCGGCGACGACGCGGCCAAAGCCGCCGTCGCAACGGCGCTCACGATCGCGCGCGACGTCTTCACCGAGACCGGATCGTTCGCGGACGCGTCGACGGCGATCCTCGCCAGCGAGCAACCGGACCTCATCTTCGTGGACGGGCCGTCGGCGGCGCCCGCGATCGTGAGCGTTGCCGCGCGCGATCGCGTCTGGTCCGCCGCGGTGATGGGCGAGGCAGGGTGCTTCTGGGTCAAGGTGACCGCCGACGCGGTCATCCGCTACGGCGTCGGAGCGGAGTGCACCGGCGCCGCCGCCGTCCGCGCGGACCGCGCGACCTGGTAGCGGTCGCGCCGTTCCGCGTCGTGCGCGCGTCGGTTCGCGCGCTCGGTCCTTCCGTACTACTGTCCGGTTCTCGCGTCTTCCGTGGGAGCAAGCGACGGCTGTGGAAGGAGGCCATCCGTGGCGCGGATCTCCGTCACCGTGAACGGGCGACAGCACGAGGCCGACGTCGAGCCTCGCACGTTGCTCGTCTACTTCATCCGTGAGCAGCTCGGGCTCACGGGCACGAACATCGGTTGCGACACGTCGACGTGTGGATCGTGCACGATCCATCTCGACGGCGAGTCCGTGAAGTCGTGCACGCTCCTCGCGGCGCAGGCCGACGGCCGAGAGGTCACGACGATCGAGGCGATGGCCGCGCCCGACGGCACGTTGCATCCGTTGCAGGACGCCTTCCATCGCAACCACGGTCTCCAGTGCGGCTACTGCACGCCCGGGATGATCATGGCCGCGGCGAGCCTGCTTCGGGAGAACCCGACGCCGTCGGAAGAGGACGTCCGGGAGGGCCTCGAGGGCAACCTGTGCCGCTGCACGGGCTACGAGAACATCGTCCGGTCGGTGCTCGACGCGGCCGGCGCGACGACGGCGTGAGGGAGGCGTGATGGCGACCACCGAGACGTACGTCGGCACGCCCGTTCCACGCAAGGAGGACGCCCCGCTCGTCACCGGCCAGGCGACGTTCATCGACAACCACGTCGTCGCGGGCATGGTGTGGATGGAGCTCGTACGTCCGCCGTACGTGCACGCGACGATCGATCGGATCGACACGACCGAAGCGGCCTCGATGCCCGGCGTCCTCGCCGTGTACACGGCGACCGATCTCGAGGACGCGTTCCCGGCTGGTCTGCCGATGGTGTGGCCGATCACCGAGGACATCAAGATCCCGACCCACTGGCCGCTGACGAAGGATCGGATCCGGTTCGCCGGCGACGCGGTCGCGGTCGTGATCGCCGAGACGCGGGCGCAGGCCGAAGATGCGGCGGAGGCGGTGGCCGTCGAGGCGACGCCGTTGCCCGCGGTCCTCGACCTCGAGCGCGCCGCGACCGACGAGACCGTGATCCACGAGGACCTCGGCACGAACGTGGTGGTGCACTGGTCCCACGGCGGCGGTGGCGACCAGTCCGTGTTCGAGGACCCACCCGTGCTCGTCGAGGAGCGGTACCGGCAGCCGCGCCTGATCCCGAACGCGATCGAGCCGAGAGGCTGCCTCGCGTTCGGGATCCCCGCCGCGGGGGAGTACACCCTCGTCTCCGCGACGCAGATCCCCCACATCGCGCGTGTCGGACTCTCGATCGCGACCGGCATCCCCGAGTCGAAGCTCCGGATCATCGCCCCTGACGTCGGCGGTGGCTTCGGCTCGAAGCTGAACGTCTACGCCGAGGAAGCGCTCGCGCTCGCGTGCGCTCGGAAGCTCGGCCGCCCGATCAAGTGGATCGAGGATCGCGTGGAGAACTACGTGGCGACGATCCACGGGCGCGGCGTGCTGCACGACTGCACGCTGGCCGGCACCGAGGACGGCGACATCCTCGGGATGAGGTTCGTGGAGCTCGCCGACATGGGCGCGTACTTCCAGCTCCTCACGCCGGGGATCCCGGAGCTCGGCGGTTGGGTCTACATGGGCCCGTACGACACGAAGGCGTACTGGTACGAGTTCAGAGGGGTGATGACGAACGCCACCCCGACCGACGCGTACCGCGGCGCCGGGCGCCCGGAGGCCACGTACGTGATCGAGCGCCTGGTCGACGCGTACGCGCGTCGGATCGGGATGGATCCGGCAGCGGTCCGGCGGAAGAACCTCCTGCCTCCGTCCGACGACGCCTTCACGTCGGTCATGGGGCTGCAGATCGACTCGGCGAACTACGAACCGACGTTCGACCGCGCGTTGGAGCTGGCCGACTACGACCGGATCCGGCAGGAACAACGGGCGCGGCGCGACGCCGGCGATCCGAAGCAGCTCGGCATCGGCCTGTCGAGCTACATCGAGATGTGCGGGCTCGCGCCGTCGAACATCCTCGGCGCCCTGCGGTACGTGGCCGGCGGCTGGGACGCCGCCGAGATCGAATGTCGCCCCGACGGCAAGATCGTCGTTCGCACGGGCACGTCGCCGCACGGCCAGGGTCACGAGACGTCGTGGTCGCAGGTCGTCGCCGACGGGCTCGGCGTCACGCCCGACGACGTGGAGGTGCTGCACGGGGACACCTCGGTGTCGCGCCTCGGGATGGACACCTACGGCTCGCGCTCGGCATCCGTCGGCGCCGAGGCGATCGCCCGCGCGCTCGAGAAGGTGCGCGACAAGGCGCGCACGATCGCGGCGCACGAGCTCGAGGTCGCCGAGGACGACCTCGAGTGGACCGACGGGGCGTTCCGCGTGGCGGGGGCGCCCGACCGGGCGCGGACGATCCCGGAGCTCGCCGCGTCGGCGTGGCATGCGCACTCGCTCCCCGACGGCATGGAACCGATGCTCGAGGGCACGGCGGTGTTCGACCCGCCCAACTTCACGTGGCCCGGTGGGACGCACGTCTGCATCGTCGAGGTCGACACCGAGACGGGCAGCACGGATGTCCTCACGTACGTCGCCGTCGACGACTGCGGCAACGTGATCAACCCGATGATCGTCGACGGGCAGGTACATGGCGGCGTCGCGCAAGGCATCGCCGAAGCCCTCTACGAGGAGGCCGTCTACGACGAGTCCGGGAACCTGATGAGCTCGTCGATGACCCAGTACCTCGTTCCGACCGCGGTCGAGATCCCCTCGCCCGTGCTCGACCGCACCGTGACGCCGTCGACGACGAACTCGCTCGGCGTCAAGGGGATCGGTGAGGCGGGCACGATCGCGTCGCCACCGGCGGTGGTGAACGCCGTGATCGACGCGGTCTCGCATCTCGGCGTCACCCACATCGAGAAGCCCGCGTCACCCGAGCGGGTGTGGCGCGCGATCCAGGAGGCTCGACGCGCCCAGGGATCGGACGGACAGGGAGGTGCCGCATGATCCCCGCCCCCTTCGACTACGTCCGCGCCGACAGCGTCGACGACGCGATCGCCACGCTCGCACGAGGCGACGACGCGAAGATCCTCGCGGGCGGTCACTCGCTCCTGCCCGCGATGAAGCTCCGGATCGCCCGGCCGTCGGTGCTGGTGGACATCGGACGGCTCCAGGATCTGTCGTACGTCCGCGAGGACGGCGACCGGATCGCGATCGGAGCGCTGACGCGGCATCACGACGTCGCGAACGATGAGCTGTTGCAGAGCGCCTGCCCGATCGTGCCCGCGACCGCCGAGCAGATCGGCGATCCGCAGGTCCGCCACATGGGAACGATCGGCGGTTCGCTCGCGCACGCCGATCCGGCAGGCGACATGCCGAGCGTCATGCTCGCGCTCGACGCCGAGATGGTCGCGCGCGGTCCGAACGGCGAACGCACCATCGCAGCGAGCGATTTCTTCGTCTCGCTGTTCGAAAGCGCCCTCGCCCCGGACGAGATCCTCACCGAGATCCGCGTTCCGCGGTCGACCGACGGATGGAGCTACCTGAAGTTCAACCGGCGCGCGCTCGATTGGGCGGTGGTCGGGGTCGCGGCCGTCCGCTCGAACGGCGGCGCAAGGATCGGACTCACGAACATGGGGCTCACGCCGATGCGGGCCGCCGGCGTCGAGGAGGCCCTCGCCGGCGGCGCCGATCCGGCGACCGCCGCCGAGCGCGCGGCCGAGGGCACGAGCCCGCCGTCGGACGCGTTCGCGTCCGACGGCTACCGTCGTGAGCTGGTCAAGGTCCTCGTGCGGCGGGCGCTCGAAGAGGCGA
>DATHTO010000076.1:0-9795 GCA_035463115.1 Actinomycetota bacterium
TACGCCTGCGCCACGACCTCCACCGTCAGGATCGGCTCGACCTCGTGGAACAGCTTCACCCGGACCTCGTGGGTTCCGACGGAGCGGATCGGTTCGGTCAGGTGGACGTCACGGCGATCGACGGTGACACCGACCTGCGAAGCGACGGCCTCGGCGATGTCGTTCGCCGTCACCGATCCGAACAGCTTGCCTTCGTCACCCGCGCGGGCCGCGATCCTGAGCGGCCCCGACGAGATCAGCTTCGACGCGATCGCCTCGTACTCGCCCTTGTGTTGGGAGAGCTTCGCCTGGTGCGCCCGCGTCAGGACCTCGGCCTGCTTCGCGGCGCCCCGGCTGGCCTTGATCGCGAGGCCGCGCGGGATCAGGTAGTTCCGCGCGTAGCCGTCGGCCACCTCGGCGACGTCACCCGGCTCGCCGAGCTTCTCGACCGGTCTCTGCAGGATGATCTTCATCGCGTCGAGTACGGCAGCAGGGCCATCTCACGGGCGTTCTTGACGGCCGAAGCGACATCACGCTGATGCTGCACGCAGTTGCCCGTGACGCGCCGGGCGCGGATCTTGCCGCGCTCCGACACGAACTTCCGCAGCGTGATCGTGTCCTTGTAGTCGACGTGGTCGATGCGGTCCTTGCAGAAGATGCAGACCTTGCGCTTGCCCTTCTTCTGCCAGGCCTTGTCTTCCTTCTCTCGTCGACGTCGGTTCCCGCTTGACTTAGGGGGCATCCAGTGGTGTCTCCTCTTGACTCATGGCTTGTCCCGACCCGGCCCCGACGGGCGCCGCGATCGCCGCGCCCCAGTCGCCGCCGGAGGACGACGACGAGGAGCGGTTGGACTTCTCGACGCGGGCCGTGGCCCACTTCAGGCTCGGGCCGAGGTCGTCGGCCTCGATCTCCACGACGGTGCGCTTCTCGCCCTCCTGGTTCTCCCAGGAGCGCTGCTTCAGGCGACCGGTCACGACGACGCGGGTGCCGCGCGTGAGCGACTCCGCCGCGTTCTCGGCGAGGGCGCGCCAACAGTTGACGGTGAAGAACGAGGTCTCGCCGTCGGTCCAGTTGCCGGCCGCGTCGCGGATGCGGGTGGAGTACGCGACCCGGAAGTTCGCCACCGCAGCGCCGTTCGCGGTGTAGCGGAGCTCGGGGTCGTCGGTGAGGTTCCCCACGATCGTGATCTGGTTGTCGCTCGCCATGTTCGGCTTCCCTTCTTCAGCAGGGTGGCGCCCCCTAGGCGGAGGCGGGGGAAGCGGCTCGTTCGTCGGTGCGCTCGCTCGCGGCGGGCTCGTCGGACGACGTCGTCGTGGCCGGGGCATGAGCGCCCTCAGCGGCCGGCGTACGTTTCGTGTCGTCGGACGGCACCTCGCGCTTCGGCGGCGCGACCAGGACCTTGTGCCGGATCACCTCGTCGGCGATGTTGAGCACCCGATCGAGCTCCGGCTGGATCGACGGGTCGCCCGTGAACCGCAGCACCACGTAATAGCCCTCGTGCTGATGATCGATCTCGTAGGCGAACCGGCGACGACCCCAGCGGTCGATGTCGGTGACGGAACCACCAGCGGGCTCGATGGCCTTCGCGATGCGGTCGACCGCGGTGCTCACCAGCGCCTCGTCGGCGTCGGCGGGCAGGATGAGCATGCCTTCGTACTCCCTCAAGCTTCACCTCCTCTGGTCTGGCGGCCCCCCTCCGAAGGGGGAGCAGGGGTATCTGAGGGACCTCCAGAGGGTACCGGAACGGCTCGAAGCTAGCACCGCGCACCGACACACCGTTCCCGCACCCCCGCCGTCCGAGAGCGCGGTGTCGCTACACTCCTCGCACGGGCCGTGCGCTTCGGCCATGCACTTCGGACAGCCGTGCACTCGGACAGGAGGCGCGAGCGATGACGATCACGAGTCGCGATCTACGAGCGTTCAAGGCCGAGGGACGCCGCTTCGCGATGTTGACGGCGTACGACTTCCCCACCGCGCAGATCCTCGATGCGGCGGGCGTGCCGATCCTGCTCGTCGGTGACTCCGTCGGGAGGAACCACCTGGGCTATGCGAACGAGCTGCCGGTGACGATGGACGACATCCTCCATCACACGAAGGCGGTGGTTCGTGCCGCGGCGAACGCGATGGTCGTCGCCGACATGCCCTTCATGTCCTACCAAGCCAGCGTCGAGGAGGGCGTCCGCAACGCCGGCCGCCTGGTCAAGGAGGCGGGCGCTCACGCGGTGAAGCTCGAGGGTCCGCAGTACGACCTCGTGCACCGACTCACCGAGATCGGCATCCCGGCGATGGCGCACGTCGGTCTGACGCCGCAGGCGGTCCTCGGGCTCGGCGGCTACCGCGTCCAGGGCCGCGGCGAGGCGGGGGAACAGCTCCGCGAACACGCGCGCCAGCTCGAGAAGGCCGGCGCGTTCGCGGTCGTCCTCGAGGCGATGCCGACCGACGTCGCCGACGCCATCACCCAGGAGCTCACGATCCCGACGATCGGGATCGGCGCCGGAACCGGCACCGATGGGCAGGTGCTCGTCGTGAACGACCTCCTCGGACTGAACGAACAGATCCCGAAGCTCGCGAAGAAGTACGCCGACCTCCGCAGCGTGATCCTCGATGCCGCGCGGGCGTACGTCGACGAGGTCGCCGCCGGCTCGTTCCCGGACACGGAGCACTCCTACAGGTAGGCGCTCCCGGCGCGACGCCTCGCCCGGTAGCCTCCTCGCGATGGACCTCCCGCTGTGGCAGTGGTTGGCGGTGTTCGCAGGCGCCGCCGGGATCCTCGTGTGGGCGGGCACCCGTCTCGCGGCGGCAGGGGATGAGATCGCCACGAAGACCGGGCTCGGCGGTCTCCTCGTGGGCGCCCTCCTCACGTCGGCCGCGACGTCGCTCCCCGAGCTCGTCACCGACGTCAGCGCGGTCGTCAACGATGCACCCTCGCTCGCGATCGGCGATCTGTTCGGAAGCAGTATGGCGAACATGGCGATCCTCGCGATCATCGACCTCGTCGCACGACGCCGCGTGTGGCCGACGGTCGAGCTCGGGCATGCGCGCGTCGCGGCGGTCGCGATCGTGCTCACGTCGCTCGCGGTCCTCGGCGTCGTCACGCCCAGTGGGCCGGCGATCGGATGGATCGGGCTCGACACCGTGGCGATCGCCGGGATCTACGTCGGCGCGGTCGCGTGGTTCCGCCGCGCTCGTGGCGCCGCGACCGTCGACCCGTCCGGGGGCGTTGCGGTCGGATCCGAGATCCCGACAGCGACGGGGTGGTCGGCCGCCGGCGGCGGCGGAGACGTTCGGCCCGCCGCGATCCGCTTCGGGGTCGCCGCCGCGGTGGTGTTCGCGGTCGGCCCCGTCGTGGCGATCTCGGGAGAAGGGATCGCCGAGACGTCGGGGCTCGGCGTCACCTTCGTCGGGGCCGCGTTCCTCGCGGTCGCCACATCGCTCCCCGAGCTGGTCGCGTCGCTCGCGGCCGTTCGGATCGGCGCGTACGACCTCGCCGTCGGGAACCTCTTCGGGAGCAACGCCGTGAACATGGCGATGCTGGTCCTGATCGACGCCGCGTACCTCGACGGCCCGCTGCTCGGCGCGGCGGGGTCGGTCGAGATCGTCGCCGGGGTCGGCGCGATCCTCCTGATGGCGGTCGCGTTGGCGGCGGTCGTGCACGGCGAGGAGACGCGGATCTACCGATTGGAGCCCGACGCCGTGCTGCTGCTCGTCGCGTACGTCGGAGCGATGGTCGGCGTCGCGACCGTCGGCTGAGGCGCCCTAGACTCCGCCGCGATGGTCGCGCAGCGGAGCCCGTGGCTCGGGATCGCGATCCTGGGCGCCGCCGTGGCGGCGTCGGTGGCGCTCGGGGACGATGGCTGGTCGAGCGCCGCTCGCGGCGTCGGCCTCGGTCTCGTGATCGCCGCCGCGGCCGTCGGCACGGCGGCGTACCGCAGCGTTCGCGACCCCGCATCGCTGTACGCCACGATCGGCACCGGCATCGTCGCGGCGCAAGGTGCCGTTTCGCTCCTGGCGGCGGCGGTCGGCGCGTCGTCCTCGATCGCGAGCCTGCCGGCGCTCCTCGCGTCGCACGCCGCGCTCGCGGCGTGTCTCGCGCTCGCCGTTCCGCGCGGTGAACGGCGCGGTCGGCCCGCGCCCGACGCGCGCCGCGTCGCACTCCTGGTCACCGCCGGCTCGGTGGCCGCAGCGATCGCCTTCGATCTGATGGGCGCGGGCGAACGATCCGCGTCGGCCGGAACGGTCCTGCCCGTCATCGCCGTCGCGGGGGCGCTCGTCGCGGCCGCCACGGCGCTCGCGCTCCGAACGCGCTTCGGCTGGTGGTCGGCCGGCGCGTACAGCGGCGCCGTGCTCGTCGTCGCGGTCGCGACGACCGTCGGCGGCGACGGCGCACCGTCGTCGCTCGCGATCCCGGCGCTGCGCGCGGGAGCGGTGTGCGAGGGCGCCTTCCTGCTCGCGGGCATGCTCGCGATGGCGCGCGTGGAGGCGTCCCGCATGCGGCGTGCGTCGGACCGCGCCGAGGCGGTCCTCGGCGGCCGGGCCGAGATCGCCTCGATGCTGGCGCACGAGGTGAAAGGTCCCGTCTCGACGATCAAGGGACTCGCCGCGACGACCGCCGGGAGCTACGACAAGCTGTCCGACGCCGAGCGCCGGGAGTTCGTCGGTCTGATCCAGGACGAGGCGACGCGGCTGCTCGAGGTCGTGGACCAGACGTCGCTCGCCTTGAAGCTCGACGCCCGCGCGCTCTCGTTCGACCGCCGCCCGACCGACCTCGCGGACGTCGTCCGGGACGCCATCGGAGCGACCGATCTCACCGGGCGACCCGTCGACGCGAGCCTCCGCGACGGGATCGTGGTGGCCGCCGATCGGCGGTGGCTCGCTCAGGCGATCCGACAAGGACTCGACAACGCCGTGCGCTTCTCGCCCGCCGGCTCCCCGATCGTCGTCACGTCCGCGATCGACGACCGGCATGCCGTCGTCGGGATCGCCGACCGAGGTCCCGGCGTCCCCGCCGAGCGGCGCGACGAGGTCTTCACGCGGTTCGCGCGGTGGCGTCCGCCGGGATACGAGGACCGCCAAGGAAGCGGTCTCGGCCTCTACATATGCCGAACGATCCTCGCGGAACATGCAGGGGATGCCTCGCTCGAGGGCAGGGCGGGGGGCGGTACGATGCTCCGACTGACGATCCCCTTGGACGAGCCGCCGCCGATGGAGGGCTGAGCGAGGTGGCAAGCAAGGACCCGGTGTCGTTGCTCATCTGCGACGACCACAAGATCCTCACGGACGCGCTCGCCACCGTGGTCGGGCTCGACGACGAGTTGGCGCTGGTGGCGCCTCCGGTGCACGTGCCCGAGGAAGCGATCAGGCTCGCGGAGCAGCACCTTCCGAACGTCGTCCTGATGGACATCGTGTTCAAGGGCGACGGCATGACGGGGATCGAGGCGACGCGCCGCATCAAGGAAGCGTCGCCGTCGACGAAGGTCGTGATCATGACCGCGCACGACGAGGATCGGCTCCTCGTGGAGGCGGTCGAGGCGGGCGCGTCGGGATTCCTGTCGAAGGACGAGGCGGCCGAAGAGGTGCTCGCCGCGGCGAAGTCGGCGGCCGACGGCGAGGTCCTGATCGACCCGGCCACGCTCACGCGCCTGCTCGCGCAGGTGGCGCGCGAACGGGAGGAGAAGCGGGACGCCCTCGCGCTCCTCGACGACCTGACCGAACGTGAGCGCGAGATCCTCGGGCTGCTGGCCGAGGGCATGCGCAACGACGAGATCGCCGCGAAGCTCTACATCAGTCCGCAGACGGTGCAGACGCACGTGCGCAACATCCTCGGCAAGCTCCGCGTGCACTCGAAGCTCGAGGCCGTGGCGTTCGCCGTCCGCCACGGCGCGATCCAGGTCGGCTGAGCGCCCGACCGACCCGCCGGCGCCACGGATGACTTACCGCCTTCCGGGTATGGAGCGTTTCCGAGGAGGCGACGAAGCCATGGGTGCGACGCCATAGAACCCTCTCACGCCGGGTCACCTCCCCCTCGGTGACCCGGCGGGTTCGGAAGGCCCGAGTCAACCCCTCCCTGACTCGGGCCTTCTCCTTTCCGGCTCCTTTCCGGCTCCTCTCCGGTCCCGGGCCGACCCTCGGGAAGGTCGTGACGACGGATCTTGCCGCTCGACGTCCGGGGGATGTCCGGAACGAGGAAGACCTCGCGCGGCGCCTTGAACGCCGCGACCCGTTCCTTGGCGAATCGACGGAGCTCCTCGAGCGACGGCGGATCGTCGATCCGTGCCGGAACGATCCACGCGGCCACGTGTGACCCCCATTCGGGGTCCGGGCGGCCCGCGACCGCCGCGTCGGCGACCTTCGGATGATCCCGCAACACCGACTCGACCTCGTCGGGCCAGATCCGCTCGCCGCCCGAACGGATCGCCTCGTCGGCGCGCCCGTCCACCGTGATCGTTCCGTCGTCGGCGATCCGTCCGACGTCACCCGTCCGCAACCATCCCTCGACGGTGAACGCGTCGGCCGTCGCCTGCGGGTCGTGGCGGTACCCCTCCATCAACGTCGGCCCGCGGAGCTCGATGGCGCCGGCCGAGTCCAGACGGGCTCGGGTCCCGGCGAGGAGCCGGCCGTCGTACGCGATACCGCCGCACGATTCCGTGAGCCCGTACGTCCCGACGATCGTCGCGCCACGCCCCTCGGCCGCCGCACGGAGCGCTGGATCGAGCGCGCCCCCGCCGACGAGGAGCGACAGGCCGGACAGGTCGAGATCGTCCGCGACGAGGCGCCGAACCATCGTCGGCACGACGCTCACCCAGCACGGGGCGGCCGCGACGACGCGCGCCGGATCGAAGCGCGCGTGCACCTGGAGCGGATGATGACCCTCGACCCCGCGCAGCAGCGCCAGCAGGCCACCGACGTGCGCCGGCGGGAGGCACGCGACCCATACGTGCTGGGGCTCGAGGGCGAGCGCACCACCCGAGATCTCGAGCGCCGACCGGACCGCGGAGCGTGAGAGCTCCGCCAGCTTCGGCGCGCCGCTCGTTCCGCTGGTCGCGACGACGACGCCGATGCGCTCGTCGACCGGGACGCCGTCGGCGAACCACGTCTCCTCGTCCTCGCCGAGGATCAACGCCGGCGCGGCGCGGTCGACGATCGCCCGGCGTTCACGTTCGGTGAGCCGGCTGTCGAGCGGGAGGAAGGCGACGCCCCGTCCCCAGAGCTCTTCGACGACGTCGGTCCAGCGCGGCCCGGGCAGCAGATCGATGGCGACGAGCTCACCCGGGGCCGCGCTGATCGTCACGTCCGGTAGGCTAGCTGGAACCGTACGAGTCCACGCTCTAGGAGTCGGTGGTCACATGGTTGAGATCCGTTCGGCCCGCGAGTGGCAGCCCGGCGGCGCCCCGGCGGGTGGATGGCACGACGTCCGGTACGAGACGGCGGGCGGGATCGCGAAGATCACGATCGACCGGCCGGAGGTCCGCAACGCGTTCCGGCCGACCACGACGCGGGAGCTGATCCATGCGTTCGAGCTCGCGCGAGACGATCCCGCGCTCGGCGTCGTGATCCTGACGGGCGAGGGCTCGGAGGCGTTCTCGAGCGGAGGCGACCAGAAGATCCGTGGGGACGACGGCTACGTCGACGAGAACGGGATCGGCCGCCTGAACGTGCTCGACCTCCAGGTCTCGATCCGGCGGTTCCCCAAGCCGGTCGTGGCGATGGTGGCCGGATACGCGATCGGCGGAGGGCACGTGCTGCACCTGTGCTGCGACCTGACGATCGCGGCGGAGAACGCTCGCTTCGGCCAGACCGGGCCCCGCGTCGGTTCCTTCGACGGCGGATACGGGATCGGCCTGCTCGCGCGCCAGATCGGCGAGAAGCGTGCGAAAGAGGTCTGGTTCCTCTGCCGGCAGTACGACGCCGCGACGGCTCTCGGCTGGGGACTCGTGAACGCCGTCGTGCCGCTCGAGGAGCTCGAGGAAACGGCCGTCGCCTGGTGCGACGAGATGCTCGCGCTGTCCCCGCTGGCGCTCCGCCTGTTGAAGTCCGGCTACAACGCAGGGGTCGACGGCCTCGCCGGGGTACAACACCTCGCCGGCGACGCGACGCTCCTCTATTACATGACCGAGGAGGCGCAGGAGGGCCGCGACGCGTTCAAGGAGAAGCGGCGTCCCGACTTCGCGCGGTTCCCGAAGCGACCGTGACCACGCCGCTGCGCGTCTGGTGGCAGGGCGCCCGGCCGCGCACGCTGGGCGCGGGGGTCGTGCCCGTCCTCGTCGGCACCGCCGCGGCCGGCGACGTGATCTGGTGGCGGTTCGCGGCCGCGCTCGTCGTCGGACTGTCCCTGCAGATCGCCGTGAACCTGGCGAACGACTACTTCGACGGCATGCGAGGGGTGGACACCGCGCAGCGCCTCGGCCCGACGAGACTGGTCGCGAGCGGAGCGGCCTCCCCCCGCGCCGTGCTGGGCGCCGCGCTCGCGTTCGTGGCGGTCGCCGCGGTCGCGGGCCTGCTCCTGGCGCTCGCGACCTCACCCGTGCTGATCCTCGCCGTCGGCGCCGTCGCGCTCGTCGCGACGCTCCTGTACAGCGGCGGCCCCCGTCCGTACGCATCGCTCGGCCTCGGAGAGGTCATGGTCTTCGTGTTCTTCGGACTGCTCGCGACGTGCGGGACGACGTTCGTGATGGTCGAGACGGTCACGGCGTCGTCGTGGTGGTGCGGCGTCGTGATGGGCCTGCTCGCGGTGGCGATCCTCGTCGCGAACAACGTCCGCGACATCCCGACCGACGCCGCCGCCGGCAAACGGACGCTCGCGGTGCGGATCGGCGACCGGCACGCGCGCGCGTTGTACGGGACGTTGGTGATCGGCGCGTTCCTCACGATCGTGGCCGGCGTGGTCGCGTACCTCCTCGAGCCCTCCGTCGGGCTGCCCCAGTGGGGGCTGTTCGGTCTGGCGGCGTGGCCGTTGGCGCTGCGGCCGCTCGAGCTCGCCCGGTCGGCGACGGGGCGCGACCTGATCCCGGTGCTCGTGGGGACGGCGTCCACGCACGCCGCCACCGGACTCCTGCTCGCGCTGGGCCTGTGGCTCTCGCAGGTGGAGTTCTCGACCGCGACGCCGGCGGGGTGACCGGATGACGCTCGGCGACGTCTCGCTCGCGTGCGCGTCGGCGCTCGTGGACGAGCTGGTCCGCGGTGGGGTACGTCACGCGTGCCTCTCACCCGGTTCGCGCTCGACGCCGTTGGCGCTCGCGCTCTCGCGGCACCCTGCGATCGACCTGCAGGTGCATCTCGACGAGCGCTCGAGCGCGTTCGTCGCGCTGGGGATCGCTCGAGCGAGCGAGCGCCCCGTGATCGTCGCCTGCACGAGCGGCACGGCCGCCACCGAGCTCTTCCCCGCGGTCGTCGAGGCCTCGATGTCACGCGTGCCGCTCGTGCTGTTGACGGCGGACCGACCGCCTCGGCTGCGCGGCACCGGCGCGAACCAGACGATCGACCAGGTCGACCTCTACGGCCGGTACGCGGAGTACGTCGAGCCTCCGGTCCCGGTGGAGCCGTCGGATGCTAAGACGTGGGCCGCCGCCGGCCGTGACGTGATCCTCGCGATGCGCCGGACGTGGCAACCCGTGCAGATGAACTGCCCGTTCGACGAACCGCTGACGCCGTCGCCGGACGCACCGTCGCCGCCGTCGAGCGAGACGGGAACGTGGGGACCGCTCGAGGTCGCCCCGCTCTCGCCGGAGGACGAGGACCGGCTGGCGACCGAGGTCTCGGGCGCCCGCGGCGTGGTCGTGATCGGAAGCACCTGGCCGATCGACGTGTCGGACGTCGGCC
>DATHTO010000077.1:0-42809 GCA_035463115.1 Actinomycetota bacterium
GACGGCGCCGCCCGCGATGCAGGCCGCCGCGCCGGCGCCCGCCGCCCCCGCCCCGCAGACCGAGGCTGCCGCACCCGCCGAGACTGCCGCACCCGCCGAGACTGCCGCACCCGCCGAGGCTGCCGCACCCGCCGAGGCTGCCGCGGCTGCACCTGCCGGAGCTGCCGCGCCTGCCCCCGCCGAGCACGTCGAGGTCACGATGGACCAAGAGGCGTACGAGGCGGCGCTCGCCGAACTGCTCGCCTCGGGGACCGACCGGCGGATCGCCGAGGGCAAGGCGCGACGGGCCGGCATGATCGCTGCGAAGAAGAAGGCGGCCGGCGGAGGCTAGACCTCCGCCTCCCCATGGGCGCCTCGGGCGTCGACTGGACGATGGGCGCGAGATCCGCTCAGCTCGCGGACTGGGCGACCGCCCTCGACGTCGGCAAGCGGATCGGCGGGCCCGGACCACGCGTCGCGCCGGCGGCGCGCGGCGAGCTCGCTGCCGAGCTCCAGCGCCTCGCGTCGTTCGCCGAAGACCTCGTCGTCGACTTCACCGGTCTCGAGCTCGGTGGGTTCCGTACCCGCGCGTGGACGATGGGGCGCGGCGACTGGATCCGGCAGAACCTCGGAGGCCTCCAGCGGATCCTCGAACCGCTCGCGATCCGGATCCTCGAGAGGAAGCCGGAGCGCTCGACCGTCGCTCGGAAGGCGCTCGGCGCGCAGATGGGCGCGCTGCTCGGATACGTGTCGCGACGCGTCCTCGGCCAGTACGACGCGTTCCTGCCTCCCGACGACGAAGGTCTCCTGTACTTCGTCGGGCCGAACCTGATCGAGGTCGAGCAGCGGTACGGGCTTCCGTCGCGCGACTTCCGGCTGTGGGTGGCGATCCACGAGGTGACCCATCGCGTCCAGTTCGCGAGCGCCCCGTGGCTCCGCGCGCAGCTCTCCGGGCTCGTCGATCGGTACCTCGACTCGGTCTCGCTCGACTCGGGGGAACTGATGAACCAGCTCCGGCGTGCCGTCGAGCAGCTCTCGCGCGGCGCCGACGTGCGCGGCATGCAGGGCCTGCTGCTGATCCTGACGCCCGAGCAGCGCGCGATCGTCGAACAGACGCAGGCGATGATGTCGGTGCTCGAGGGGCACGCCAGCTACGTGATGAACGAGGTGGCGAGCGACCACGTGGAGGATCTCCCGCGGCTGCGACGGGCCCTCGCGGCACGGCGCCGCGCGAACGCCCCCGAGCGGGCGCTGCAGAAGGCGATCGGGTTCGACCGCAAGGTCGCCCAGTACGACGCGGGGGAGCGGTTCATCCGTGAGATCGCCGCGCGTGCCGGCATGGACGGCGTGAACCTCGTGTGGCGCGGGAGCGGCAACCTGCCGTCGACCGACGAGGTCGTCGACCCGGCGTCCTGGCTCGCCCGCGTCGGAGGCTGACCCCGTGGCGGCGCCGCGCCGCTCGCTGCCACGGCCGCCCGCCGTCGCGCGCGTGCTCGAGCGCGTCACGAAGACGGTCCGGGCGCACGACATGTTCGGGCCGGGGGAGACCGTCCTCGTGAGCGTGTCCGGTGGACCCGATTCCGTCTGCCTCCTCGGGTCGCTCGTGCGCCTGCGGCGGCTGTTGCGGATCCGCCTCGAGGTCTTCCACTTCGATCACGCGTTGCGGAGCGACTCGCGGGATGACGCCGCGTACGTGCGCCGGCTCGCGGCGAGGCACGGGCTCCCGTGTCACGTTCGCGTCGCGGGATCGGCGCCCGCGAAGGGCGTGTCCGTCGAGGCGTGGGCGCGGAGCGTGCGGCACGCCGCGCGCGACGACGTCGCCCGGACGATCGGCGCGACGGTCGCCGCGGAGGGCCACACGCTCGACGACCAAGCCGAGACGGTCCTGCTGAACGTCGTCCGAGGCACGGGCCTCGACGGAGCCGCCGGCATCGCGCCGACGTCCGGCGTCGACGATCCGGCGCGCTCGTGCGTCGTCGTCCAGCCGTTGATCGACGTCGAGCGCAGCGAGATCGAAGCGTTCTGCCGCTCGTTGCGCCTGCGTCCACGGCACGATCCGATGAACGACGACACGCGGCTGCTCCGGTCGGCGCTGCGCCACCGGCTGATCCCTGCGATCGAGCTCGCGGTCGGGCGGGACGTTCACCGGCCGATCGCGCGGACGGCGGAGAACCTCCAGACGGATCGACGTGAGCTGCACGACCGAGCGATCGAGGCGCTCGCGCGCGTCGTCGAACCGGCGGCGGCCGACGTACGGTTCGACGTCCGCCGGCTGCTCGCGCTGTCACCGGCGATCGCGCACCGCGTGATCCGGATGGCGCTGTACGGCGTCGATCTCGCCGACGGGCCTGCGCCGTGGTCGAAGGACGCGATCGAGGCCGTGCTCGACCTCGCGAACGGCCGGCCCGGGCGCAGCCGTGACCTCCCGAACGGTTCGACGGCGGTGCGGGAGCGGGGGTATGTTCACGTTTCCTTCGACTCGCCCTCCCCCGGGTCTTTCCCCGAAGGGTGACCCCCGCATCCCGGCCACAGGAGGGCGACGATGTCGACCGACGTTCGTACGAGCGGTTCCGGAGCCGTCGGTACACTCCCCGCTCACGTGCAGGCGTACGAGCCCGACATCGAGAAGGTCCTGATCTCCGAGGACGAGATCCAGGCGAAGCTCGCCGAGATGGGCGAGCAGATCACGCGGGACTACGCGGGCCGGTCGCTGTTGCTCGTCGGCGTGCTGAAGGGCGCGTTCGTCGTCATGGCGGACCTGGCGCGCCACATCCGGCTTCCGGTCGAGTTCGACTTCATGGCGGTCTCGTCGTACGGCGCGGCCACGAAGACGAGCGGCGTCGTGCGCATCCTGAAGGATCTCGACCACGACCTCGAGAACCGCGACGTCCTGATCGTCGAGGACATCGTCGACTCGGGCCTCACCCTGAACTACCTGCTCAAGAACCTGCGCGCCCGCCGACCGGCATCGCTCGAGGTCGCGGCGCTGCTGCACAAATCGGGCCTGCAGAAGGTCCAGATCACGATGCGCTACGTCGGCTTCAAGATCCCGCCGGAGTTCGTTGTGGGCTACGGCCTCGACTTCGGCGAGCGCTACCGGAACCTTCCCTACGTCGCGACGCTGAAGCCGTCGGCGTACGGCGGCTGAGGCGACCGGACGCGCCACACGCGGTCCGGAACGAGGCCGACGCGTTTCCATGGCCCCGCCTGACGCGCGTCCGTACACTCCGCGCCATGGCGGATCGCTGGGCCACCTTCGACTGCTACGGCACCCTGATCGACTGGATGGGCGGGATCCGTTCCGCGCTCGCCGACGTGTGGCCCGATGCCGACGCGGACCGTCTGCTCGCGCGCTACCACGAGCTCGAGCCCGACGTGCAGGCGGGTCGCGGCGTGCCGTACCGCCAGGTGATGGCGGAGGTGCTGGCGCGGATCGCCACGGTGGAGGGCCTCGTCGTACCGCCCGGACGCGAGGACGCGTTGGGCGCATCGCTCCCGACCTGGCCCCCGTTCCCGGAGACCCACGACGCGCTCACCGAGCTGCGCGCCCTCGGATGGCGCATCGGCATCCTGTCGAACACGGACCCAGGGTTCCTCGACGCGTCGCTCGAGCTGATCGGCGTGCCGGTGGACGAGCGTGTCGTCGCATCCGAGATCGGGTCGTACAAGCCGGCCGTCGGCCACTGGGAGACGTTCTTCTCGCGGACCGGCGCCGACCGCGCCCGGCACGTCCACGTCGCCGCCTCGCTGTTCCACGACGTCGAGCCGTGCGCGGCGCTCGGCCTGCCGTGCGTCTGGATCAACCGCGAGGGCGGGACGAGCGACCTTCCGCGTGCGGCCGAGCTGGTGGACCTGCGTCCGCTCGCCGAGACGCTCGAGGCGATCGTCCCGCCGGGCTGAGCGGCGTCGCTCGTTCCGCGGGCTCGGCCTAGACTCGCCGGATGGCCGCCGACCCGCGCGACGCCGCTGGTCCGTTCGACGCGTACGCCGTCCTGGAGCTCGATCCGACGGCGTCGACCGACGACATCCGCCGCGCCTACCGGCGCCTCGCCCGTGCGTTGCATCCCGACGCCAACCCCGGCGACGCGGCCGCTGCGGAACGGTTCCGCCGCGTCGCCGACGCCCACGCGGTCCTGTCGGATCCGCTCCGGCGCGCTCGGTACGACGTCGTCCGCGGTCCGACGCCGTCGCGGAGCGGCCCGAGGGCCGTGCGTCAGGGCCCGGCACCGAGCGGCAACGCGGCCGTCCGTGGACCGGCCGCGCGTCCGACGCACCAGCCCCGCGACGCGGCGCCGCCGCGATCTCGGCCCGAGACCGACGAGTGGTCGTTCCTCGGGAGGTTCGCGCGGTGGGCGGCGGTCGCCGTCGTCGCGACCGCGCTCGCGGTGCTCCTCCTCCTGATCGCCGCCCCGCGAGCCGAACCCGCGCCGCAGGCGCCGTCGGCCCCGCGTGGCGTTCCCGGCGGTGTCGGGTTCTGCCAGGTGCCCGAAGGCTGGGTCGCGTGCGAGCTCGTCTCGGAGCGTGCGCCGTGAGTGCTCGCGTGGTGGTGCGCCGTGCGACGGAAGCCGCCTCACGCGTTCGATGAGGCGGCGGGTAGCATCCCGCGCATGGCGTTCGACCGCACGAAGATCGAGCAGGGGGTCCGCGCGATCCTCGAGGGGATCGGCGAGGATCCGGAGCGTGGCGGGCTGAAGGACACCCCGGCACGCGTGGCGCGGATGTACGAGGAGATCTGCGCCGGCGTCGGGATGGACGCGAGCCAGATCGTCACGGTCGTCGACGGCGCCGACTTCGACGAGATGATCATGGTTCGCGACATCCCGCTGTACTCGATCTGCGAGCACCACCTGATCCCGTTCATCGGCACGGCGCACGTCGCGTACATCCCGAACAAGTCCCAGCAGATCACGGGGCTGTCGAAGATCGCCCGCGTCGTCGACACGCTCGCGAAGAAGCCGCAGGTGCAGGAGCGCCTCACGACCGAGATCGCCGAAGCGATGGATCGAGCGCTCAGCCCGAGAGGCGTCTTCGTCGCGCTCGAGGCAGAACATCTCTGCATGACGATGCGGGGCATCAAGAAGCCGGGCAGCGTGACGGTGACCTCGGCCGTGCGCGGCCTGTTCCGGACCGACGCCCGGACGCGCCAGGAGGCCATGGACCACATCGGCATGGGGCGCTGACGGCGCTCGAGGCCCGATCGCCCACGGCCGCGCGGCGGCCGCCCCCCGCGTCCGACGCCCGTCGCACTACGATGCGTGGATGCGCGAGAGGCTCGTGTGGCGATGCCGCGATCGCGAGATCGTCTGCGGCGAGCGCACGCTCCTGATGGGGATCGTGAACGTGACCCCCGACTCGTTCAGCGACGGCGGCGCGTTCCTCGACTCGGCCTCGGCGGTCGACCACGGCGCCCGCCTCGCCGGCGAAGGCGCCGACCTCCTCGACGTCGGCGGTGAATCGACGCGTCCCGGCGCGCAGGAGGTTCCGACCGACGAGGAGCTCGAGCGCGTGGTGCCGGTGATCGAGCAGTTGGTCAGGCAGGTTGACGTTCCGGTCGGCGTCGACACGCGGAAGTCCGCGGTCGCCAGCCGGGCGCTCGAGGCCGGCGCCTCGATCGTGAACGACGTCACCGCGGGCGGCGACCCGGAGATGTTCGCGGTCGCGCGCGAGCACGGAGCCGGGCTCGTGCTGATGCACATGCGCGGCGACCCGCAGACGATGCAGCACGATCCTCGGTACGACGACGTCGTGACCGAGGTCCGCGACTACCTCGCGGCGCGGATCGGCAGCGCCGTCGCGTCGGGCGTGCCGCGCGCGAGCCTCTGCGTCGATCCCGGCGTCGGCTTCGGCAAGAACCTGGAGCACAACCTCGCCCTGCTCCGCGGGATCGACGCCCTCTCGGAACTGCGCACCCCCGTGCTCGTCGGCGTCTCGCGGAAGCGCTTCATCGGTCAGCTCACGGGCGTCGACGACCCGGCCGACCGGTCCGAAGGGACCGCCGGAGCCGTCGCGTGGTGCGCCGCACGGGGTGTCGACCTCGTCCGCGTGCACGACGTCCTGCAGATGCGACGGGTCGTGAGCGTCGTGGACGCGATCGCGCGGGGGCCGTCGTGAGCGACGGCGAGGTCCGGCGCTTCGCGACGACGGGCGGCGAGCTCGCGTACACCGACACGGGCGACGGACCGGCGGTCGTGCTGCTCCACGGCTTCCCGCTGTCGTCGGTCACGTGGCGATCGCTCGCGCCGGCGTTGACGCAGCGGTTCCGCGTCGTCGTTCCGGACCTGCTGGGGTACGGCGGCTCCGATCGGCCGGCGCACGCCCCGCTCGACCTCCGGGCGCAGGCCGGGTACGTGCGCGAGCTGCTGGGCCACCTCGGGCTCGACCGCGTCGCGCTCGTCGGTCACGCGCACGGCGGCGGCATCGCGCAGCTGCTCGCGCTCGACGGCCTCGACGTCGGCGCGATGGTGCTGCTGAGCAGCGTCGCTTCCGACGCCTGGCCGGAGGACGCTACGCGGGAGCTCCAGGCGGTCGACCCCGGAAGCCTCGACGACGAGGCCGTCGAGGCCCGTGTGCGCGCCGCGTTGCTCACCGGCGCAAGCGATCCGTTGGCTCTGAGCGACGACGTGGTGTCGTCGTACGTGGCTCCATGGGGCGCCGAAGGTGGAGCGGCCGCTTTCCTCCGAGCGGCTCGCGCCTTGGACGGCCGAGGCCTCACGGGCCACGAGGCCGCCTTCGCGGCGTGGGGGTTCCCCATCCTGTTGCTGTGGGGCGAGGACGATCCGGTCGTGCCCCTCGACGTCGCCGAACGTCTCCATGACGCGCTGCCGTCCTCGTCGCTCGGGCTCCTGCCGGGCGTCGGCCACTTCGTGATGGACGAGGCCGGCCCGACGGTCGTTCCGATGGTCGCGGAATGGTTGCGCGCGAAGTACCTCGGGGCGCCGCACACGCACGGCGACGTGCACGCCGGCGTGGTGATGCTCCAGCTCGAGCGCCGCTCCGCGGTCGAGGATCTCCTCGAGTACGAGCGTGACGATCCTCCGGTGCGGTACGACCCGCGCGAGCAAGAGGTCGGGCCGGGCGCATGAGCGCACGACTCTTCCTCTCGGGCATCCACGCCTCGGGGCATCACGGAGCGCGTCCGGGCGAGAAGGACGAACGTCAGCCGTTCGTGATCGACCTCGATCTCGAGGTCGATGCCGATCGCGACGGGATCGACGCCACGGCCGATTACCGCCTCGTCGTCGACGCCGTGCGAGCGGTCGTCGAGACGTCGTCGTTCGACCTCATCGAGACCATGGCGCGCCGGATCGCCGAACGCGTGGTGGCGTTCGAGCACGTGCTGCGCGCGACCGTCGTGGTGCACAAACCGAACGCGGCTCGCCGGCTCGGGATCGACGGCGCCGCGGCCGCCGTCACGGTCGACGCCGGCTGAGGCGCACGCGTGGCACGCCTCGCGTACCTCGGCCTCGGCTCGAACCTCGGCGACCGACTCACGACGCTCCAACGCGCGGTCGAGCTCCTCGACGGCGAGCCGGGGATCCACGTCGTCGCGTCGTCACGGGTGTGGGAGACCGATCCGGTCGGCGGCCCGCCGCAACCCGACTATCTGAACGCCGTCGTCCGGATCGAGACCGAGCTCACCGCGCGCGAGCTGCTCGACGCGGTCCACCGGGTCGAGGCCGCCCTCGACCGGGTCCGCGACGTGCGATGGGGGCCCCGGACGATCGACGTCGACATCGAGCTCTTCGGCGACGAGCGGGTGGACGAGCCGGACCTGACGATCCCGCATCCGCGGATGCTCGAGCGAGCGTTCGTCGTCCTGCCGCTGCTCGAGCTCGACGCCGATCCCGTGTTGCCCGACGGGAGGCGCGTGCTCGACGTCCGGATCGACGACGGTGTCGCCCGCCCCGTGGCCCCGGCGCTGCGCGTCGGGCCGCGATGAGCGTCTGCCTGCGCTGCGACTGGCGCGGCGACGCGACGCCCGCGGCGACGTGCCCGCGCTGCGGCGAGCCGTTGTTCCGCGCGGAACCACCCCGCACACGGCCCGCCGCCGCCGACGCTTCCCCCGCGGGCGCTGTCGCCGGACGGCCCGTGCCCGTCGCCGACGGCTCCCCCGCGGACCCCGCCGCCCGACGGACGGTGCCGCCGCCGGAGCGCTCCGACCGCTCGCGCGTGCGGCCGCGGCGGACGCGCGTGGCCGCCGCCGTGCTCCCGTTGGCCCTCGTCGCGGCCGTGATCGTCGTGGGCACCGCCGCGACGAGCGGTCCCGCCGACCCGACGCCCGACGAGGGAGCGGAGGGGACGCCCAGCGTCTCGATGGCGCCGTTCCTCCCTCCGTTGACGGGTTCGATCGTCTACTCGCGGCGCAGCCCGTCGGCCGACCGGGTGCAGCTCTGGATCTGGGATCTCGAGCGCGGCGACGTGATCGCGGGGTCGGTCCTGCCGCGCCCGCTCGAGATCGTCGGCGCCTCCGTGGCGGGACGCGGAAGGGTCGGCGTCACCTGGCGTCGCGGCGACGGCGTCCTCCAGGCGGCGGTCGTCGATCCTTCCGACGTCGAGGCCGAACCCGAGCTGATCGTCGAGGGTGATCTCGTGGCGTGGAGCGCGCGCGGCAGCCGCGTGACCGCCGCGACGCTCACGAGGGGCGCGCCGTGCCCCCAGCGGGTGACGATCGACGCCGTCCGCCTCCAGCCGGACGTGCGTCTCGTCGAGGCGCCATCGGAGCTCCGGACGTGCGGCGACGTCCTCGGGCTCGAGACCGACGGCGCCGTCTCGTACTTCACGTACCGGTCGGGACGCCGGCTGCACGTCGCGTATCCGGGCGTCCGCCGACCGACGATCGTGCTCCGCGATCACGAGCTGCTGAGCGCGTCGTGGGCGGGCGACATGATCGTCCGGCCGATCGGGCGCCGGCGCGAAGGCGCCCTCGCATACTTCAACCGGAAGACGACCGATCCGTCGGCCGCGCCGGTGGCGTTCAACGCCGACGCGACGTTCGCGTTCGGCGGCGTGCTCGCGTGGGCCCCGAACTCCTTCGAAGCGCTCGTGCTCGGCGTGTCGTCGGGCCGGCCGAGCCCCACGCCCGGGATCTACGCGCTCGACACCCTTCCGACGGACGGGATCGATCCTCCGCGCTGGGTGATGGAGGCATCGGGGCCGACGTCGGCGACGTTCACGCGCGACGGCGTCGCGATCGTCGCGACCGGCGGCGACGTCTTCGCCGTCCACGACGGCGGCGTGTCGCCGATGGCGCTGCCGGTCGGCGCTCCGCTCCTCGACGGGCGGATCGCCTGGATCCCGTGAGGGTTGCGCGACGCCCGACCCGGACGCGCGGATCGCCTGAGGGATACTCCGCGCATGGACGTCGCCGTGATCGGTGCCGGCCGCGTCGGAACGGCGATCGCGGTGCTCCTCCAGCGTGCGGGGCATCGGATCGTCGCGGCATCGGGTCGCGAGCCGTCGCGCGAGCGGGTCGCGCGGTACCTCCCGGGGGTCCCGTTCGTCGAGCCGATCGACGCCGCCGCCGCTGGCGAGGTCGTGTTCGTCGCGGTGCCCGACGACGCGATCGGTCCGGTGGTCGCCGACGTGGCCACGGCGTTCCGTCGAGGGGCGTGGGTCGCGCACCTGTCGGGCGCGGCGCGGATCGGCGTGATGGCTCCCGCGCGCGACGCGGGTGCGCGACCGCTCGGCTTCCATCCGCTGCAGACGTTCCCCGACGTCGATCGCGCGCTCGCCCGCCTCCATGGCTGCGTGGTCGCGATCACCGCCGCCGACGACGACGGCATCGGCGTCGGCTCGACGCTCGCTCGCGACATCGGTGCCGCTCCGTTCCGGCTCGCCGACGAGCTCCGGCCGCTGTACCACGCGGCGGCGGTGTTCGCGTCGAACTACGTCGTCGCGTCGTCGGCCCTCGCGATGCGCCTGCTAGGCGAGGCCGGGGTTCCCGACCCGCTCGCGGCGATGGCGCCCCTGCAGCGGGCCACGCTCGACAACGTGCACGATCTCGGCCCAGGCGCGGCGCTGACCGGCCCCGCCGTGCGAGGCGACGCGGGCACGATCGCCGGCAATCTCGAAGCGCTCGCCTCCCGCGCCCCGGACGCGGTCGGCGCGTACGTGGCCCTGGCGCGGGTCGCCCTCGACGTCGCCGTCGCCGCGCGCCGCCTGGACGACGCCGGGCGCACCAGGGTCGAGGAGGTCCTCGAACGGTGGAGCTGACCCGCACCGCGTCGGCGACCCGTCGGGTCGCCGACGCCTGGCGCGCCGAGGGGACGACGGTCGCGTTCGTGCCCACGATGGGCGCGCTCCACCGCGGTCACGCGTCGCTGTTCCGCGCCGCCCGCGCGTCGTGCGATCACCTCGCGGTGTCGATCTTCGTGAACCCGCTGCAGTTCGACGACGAGCGCGATCTCGATCGCTATCCGCGGAACGAGGAGGCCGACCTGGCGACCTGCGAGGCCGAGGGCGTCGACCTCGTGTGGGCACCGCCCGTCGACGAGGTCTACCCACCGGGTGTGGCCCTCGTCGAGCCCGACGCCGGCCCGGTCGGCCGCGTGTTCGAAGGAGCGTCGCGGCCGGGCCACTTCGCGGGCGTGCTCACGGTCGTGCACCGCTTGTTCGACGTCGTCGGGCCGGCGCGGGCGTTCTTCGGCGAGAAGGACGCCCAGCAGCTGTTCCTGGTGGAACGGATGGTGCAGCAGCACCGGCTCCCGGTCGAGGTGGTGGCGTGTCCGACCGTCCGCGAGCCCGACGGCCTCGCCGTTTCGTCCCGGAACGCCCGTCTCGGACCCGACGAGCGCGAGCAGGCCGGCTGCCTGTTCCTGGCGTTGTCGGAAGCCGCCGCGCTCGCGCGGGCGGGCGAGCGGAACGCCGGCCCGATCGTCGCCGCGATGGCCAGGGAGATCGGCGCGACCCCCCTCGCGCGCCTCGAGTACGCCGCGGTCGTCGATCGCGCGACCTTCGAACCCGCCGAGGTCCTCGACGTGCCCACGCGCGCGATCGTCGCGGCCCGGTTCCCGAGCGCACGCCTGCTCGACACCCTCGCGCTGCCGGAGCCATCGCCGTGACCTCGGTCGAGCCGCCGGACCGTGCGACGATCCTCGCGGCCGTCATGCCGGCGCTCCTGGCGGTCCAGGCCCCCACCGTCGACGTGGAGCCCGCCCCCGACGATCGGTGGGGCTCGGAACGCCACGACGGCGCGACCGCGGCCGACACCGTCGTCGCGACCCGCGAACGGGTCGTCGTCGGGACGTCCGTCGCGCGCGAGGCGTTCGGGCGGCTGGGGGCGCGGTTCCGGCCGCTCGTCGACGACGGCGGCCTGGTCGCCGCCGGGGACGTCGTCGCCGACGTCGGCGGCCCCGCGGTCGCGATCCGTCGCGCGGCGCCGGTCGCCCTGGCGTTCCTCGACCGTCTCTCGGCCGTCGCCTCGGGTGCGCGCCCTCCCGATCGCGACGATCCGCTCGAGGTCTACGCGGCGGCGGTCGCGGCGTCCCTTCCGCCCGCGGCGCGGTTGTCGCCGTCCACATCGGTGGACGACGATGGGCGCTCCTTCCGCCTTGGATCCGAGGGGTGAACGTGCTGCTCGCCGCCGACGTCGGCAACACCGAGATCGTGCTGGGTGTGTTCGGCGAGCCCGCCTCCGATGCGGACGGCGGATCGGCCGCGGCGAGGGACGGCGAGCTCTTGCACACGTGGCGTCTGTCGACGCAGCCGGAGCGCACGGCCGACGAGCTGGCGTTGCACCTCGACGGGTTCCTCGCGAGCCGCGGCGTCGGACTCGCGACCGACGTGACGGGCTTCGTCGTCGCCTCGGTGGTTCCCGACGTCACCGCGGCGCTCCGCGAGATGGCCGACCGGTACCTGTCGTTCGCGCCGGTCGTCGTCGGACCGGGCACGAAGACGGGTGTGCCGGTGCTCACCGACAACCCGCGCGAGGTCGGCGCCGATCGCGTCGTGAACGCCCTCGCCGCGTTCACGCGCTACGGCGGTCCTGCGGTCGTCGTCGATTTCGGCACCGGAACGAACTTCGACGTGGTGTCCGAGCGCGGCGAGTTCCTCGGCGGCGTGATCGCCCCCGGGCTCCAGATCAGCGCGCAGTCGCTGTTCTCGAGGACCGCCCGGCTCACGCGCGTGGACCTGGTGCCGCCGCGCTCGCCGATCGGGAAGGGAACCGTCGAGGCGATCCAGTCCGGCCTGATCTACGGGACCGCGGGCGAGGTCGACGGCATCGTCGAGCGGATCCGGGTCGAGCTCGGCGAGCCGACCGCTCCGGTGATCGCCACCGGCGGTCTCGCGCCGGTCGTCATCCCCCACTGCCGCACGGTGGACCACCACGAAC
This sequence comes from Actinomycetota bacterium, assembly GCA_035463115.1. Taxonomy (GTDB): domain Bacteria; phylum Actinomycetota; class UBA4738; order UBA4738; family HRBIN12; genus BPGL01. The sequence continues at coordinate 12,311 of DATHTO010000077.1, forward strand.
CGAACCTCACGCTCGTCGGACTCCGCCTCGTCTATGAGCGAACGCGGGGCGCCGTCGATGTCTGACGAGCGGCACGCCGACGTCACCGCGCCGGGCGAGGCCGCTTCCGAGGCGCGCGGGCGCGAGGCCGCCGTCCTCGCGGCGCGACGCGACAGCCTCGAGCGCCTGCGGGCCGCCGGGATGGATCCGTTCGCGCTGAGCCTGCAGTCGACGCTCGGCACGACCGAGCCCACACCGACCACCGCGATCCGGGCGGAGTTCGGAGCGCTCGAGCCCGACACCGTCACCAGCCACCGCCGCACGGTCGCCGGTCGCCTGATCCGGAAGCGCGACATGGGCAAGCTGCGGTTCCTGGTGATCCGCGACGAGTGGGGCGACCTCCAGCTCGTCTGCAACGACGACACGGCGCGGGCCGGCCTGCTCGACGAGCTCGACCTCGGCGACATCATCGGCGGCACGGGCCGCATCGGAACGACCCGCCGCGGTGAGCTGTCGCTGTTCGTGGAGAACTGGGCGATGCTCACGAAATCGCTCCGCCCGCTCCCCGAGAAGTGGCACGGCCTGCAGGACCCCGACCTGCAACAGCGGCGTCGGTACCTCCACCTGATCACCGACGAGACGCCTCGGACCTACGTGCTCGCTCGCGCGGCCGTCCTGAAGACGATCCGTCGCGTGCTCGACGCGCAGGGATACACCGAGATCGAGGGTCCGATGCTCCAGACGGTCGCGGGCGGAGCGATGGCGCGCCCGTTCGAGACGTTCCACCACGCCCTCGGGATCCCGATGAAGCTCAGGATCTCGCTCGAGCTGTACCTGAAGCGGATGGTGATCGGCGGGTTCGAGCGCGTCTACGAGCTGGGTCGGAACTTCCGCAACGAGGGCATCGACCGCGACCACAACCCCGAGTTCACGATGCTCGAGGCGTACCGCGCGTGGGTCGACTACGAGGCGATGATGGAGCTGTCCGAGACGCTGATCGTCGAGTGCGCGCGGGCGGTGAACGCGATCCTCGGTCGGGTGGCGGACGGTCTCGCGATCCCGGTCCGTGGCCAGCGGGTCGACCTCACGCCGCCGTTCCGCCGCTTGCGGATCCTCGACGCCGTTTCCGAGGCGACGGGGGAGCAGATCACGCTCGAGCGTGACGACCTGCGCGCGATCGCCTCGCGCCACGACGTGCCGCTGCACGAGGCATGGGGACCCGGGAAGGTCGTGCAGGAGCTGTTCGAGAAGCTGGTGGAGGGGACGATCGTCCAGCCGACGTTCGTCCTCGACTTCCCGCGCGAGGTGTCGCCGCTCGCGCGGCCGCACCGGGAGAACCCGGGTCTCACGGAGCACTTCGACCTCGTCGCCGGTGGGCTGGAACTCGTCACCGCGTTCTCGGAGCTGACCGATCCGATCGAGCAGCGGGCGAAGTTCGAACTCCAGCAGTCCCTCAAGGAGGCCTACGGCGGCGAGATCCATCCACTCGACGAGGGGTTCCTCCGTGCCCTCGAGCACGGCATGCCGCCGCTCGGCGGACTCGGCCTCGGCGTCGACCGGCTGCTCCTGCTGCTGACCGACGCGCCGAGCCTGCGCGATCTGATCATGTTCCCGGCCGCGAGGCCGGAGGGTGACGCGGCTCCGGAGGACGGCTGACGACCTCCCGACCCGCGCGCACACACGACGCGCCACGACGCGAGGGGCCGCCGGTCCTGCACAGCCGTCGCTGCGGCTAGGTCGCCACCTGTTCGGTCGCGTCGTGGAGCACGTGCATGAGATCGTGCAGCCCGATGCCCTTCGCGAGGAACCCGCGCGCTCCCGCCTCGAGGGCCTCGCGCTCGACCCCCTCGTCGGCATGTGCCGTGAGGATCACGACCGGAAGGTCGGGCCGCGTCTCGTGGATCCGCTTCATCGCGTCGATGCCCGAGAGGTCCGGCATCGACAGATCCATCACGATGACGTCGGGCTCGAGCTGCTCGGCTTCCTCGCAGGCGGCGACGCCGCCGCCCGCCTCGCCCGCGACCTCGACGTCGTCGACGAGGCGCAGCGCCGACGTCAGGGCGCGCCGGAACGCCGCATGATCGTCGACGACGAGCACTCGCACCTGTGGTTCTCCGGTCCTCGGTGGCCAGGAGCCGATCCGACGAACGCGGACCGACCCGAACCTCTGGGTCTTCCCCGCGACGACGCTCGCCCATGCAGGCAGGGAACGATCGCCGCGGGGGATGCGTTCATGGTGGGGCGTCCCCCTCGAACGGACAACCTTCCATCCGGGGGAGTTTCGCTGCCCCGGTTGGGGGATGCGCACGTACCCGAACGGACCCGTACAACTCCGTCCTCTCGTTCGCTCATCCCGGCGACGTGTACGTCCGAAGGAAGGATGGAAGAACCGTGTCGTCTCCGGCAGGCTTGCGATCCGACGTTCAGGGCCTATCGGAGGCCACGGGTATACTCGGTTCCGAGGCGCTCGTCTCCGGACGGAGCGCCATACGTACCTCAGGGGGAGGACGGGGTCCACGGATCCCTGAGGTCCGCTGATACGGGAGAACGGCCCTTCGGGGCCGGAGGACGGTGACATGTTCGAGCGATTCACCGACCGCGCCCGGCGCGTCGTGGTCCTCGCCCAAGAAGAGGCGAGGATGCTCAACCACAACTACATCGGCACCGAGCACATCCTGCTCGGTTTGATCCACGAGGGTGAGGGCGTCGCCGCCAAGGCGCTCGAGTCGATGAACATCTCTCTCGAGGCCGTGCGCCAGCAGGTCGAGGAGATCATCGGACAGGGACAGGCCGCTCCGACCGGTCACATCCCGTTCACGCCCCGTGCCAAGAAGGTCCTCGAGCTGTCGCTCCGCGAGGCGCTGCAGCTCGGCCACAACTACATCGGCACCGAGCACATCCTGCTCGGCCTGATCCGCGAGGGCGAGGGCGTCGCCGCGCAGGTGCTGCAGAAGCTCGGCGCCGACCTGAACCGCGTCCGGCAGACCGTGATCCAGCTCCTCTCCGGCTACACCGGCGGCAAGGGCGAGACCACGCCCGGCGGCCAGGGCCAGGAGGGCGGCCAGGGCTCGATGGTCCTCGACCAGTTCGGTCGCAACCTCACGCAGCTCGCGCGCGACGCGAAGCTCGATCCGGTGATCGGCCGCGAGCGCGAGATCGAGCGCGTGATGCAGGTGCTCTCACGCCGCACGAAGAACAACCCCGTGCTGATCGGCGAGCCCGGCGTCGGCAAGACGGCCGTCGTCGAGGGCCTCTCGCAGGCGATCGTGAAGGGCGAGGTCCCCGAGACCCTGAAGGGCAAGCAGATCTACACGCTCGACCTCGGCGCGCTCGTCGCCGGCTCGCGCTACCGCGGCGACTTCGAGGAGCGCCTGAAGAAGGTGCTGAAGGAGATCAAGACGCGCGGCGACATCGTGCTGTTCATCGACGAGCTGCACACGCTCGTCGGCGCCGGCGCGGCCGAGGGCGCGATCGACGCGGCGAGCATCCTGAAGCCGATGCTCGCGCGCGGCGAGCTCCAGACGATCGGTGCGACCACGCGCGACGAGTACCGCAAGCACCTCGAGAAGGACGCCGCGCTCGAGCGCCGGTTCCAGCCGATCGAGGTGCAGGAGCCGAACGTCACGCACATGATCGAGATCCTGAAGGGCCTGCGCGACCGCTACGAGGCGCACCACCGCGTCACCTACACCGACGACGCGATCGTCGCTGCCGCGAACCTCGCCGACCGCTACATCAGCGACCGGTTCCTGCCCGACAAGGCGATCGACCTGATCGACGAGGCCGGCTCTCGCATGCGCATCCGCCGCATGACGGCGCCGCCCGACGTGCGCGAGCTCGACGAGAAGATCGCCGACGTCCGGTTGAAGAAGGAATCCGCGATCGACGGCCAGGACTTCGAGCTCGCCGCCCGCCTGCGCGACGAGGAGCGCCAGCTCCAGGAGGAGCGCCAGCGTCGCGAGCAGAACTGGAAGGCCGGCGAGATGGACATCCTCTCCGAGGTCGACGAGGAGGAGATCGCCGAGGTCCTGTCGATCTGGACCGGCATCCCCGTCTTCAAGCTCACCGAGGAGGAGACGGAGAAGCTGCTCCGCATGGAGGACGAGCTGCACAAGCGGATCATCAGCCAGCACGAGGCGATCGGCGCCGTGTCGCGCGCGATGCGGCGCACGCGCTCGGGTCTGAAGGACCCGCGCCGTCCGAGCGGCTCGTTCATCTTCCTCGGCCCCTCGGGCGTCGGGAAGACCGAGCTCTCGAAGGCGCTCGCCGAGTTCCTGTTCGGCGACGAGGACGCGCTGATCCAGCTCGACATGTCGGAGTACATGGAGAAGCACACCGTCTCGCGCCTGATCGGCTCGCCTCCGGGCTACGTCGGCTACGAAGAGGGTGGACAGCTCACCGAGGCCGTTCGCCGCAAGCCGTTCTCGGTGATCCTGTTCGACGAGATCGAGAAGGCGCACCCCGACGTGTTCAACACGCTGCTCCAGATCCTCGAGGACGGGCGGCTGACCGACTCGCAGGGGCGCACCGTCGACTTCAAGAACACGATCATCATCATGACGTCGAACCTCGGCACGCGTGACATCGCCAAGGGCGTCGGCATCGGCTTCGCGGCCGCCCGTGACGAGGCCGGCGACTACGACAAGATGCGCGAGAAGGTCCACGAGGAGCTCAAGAAGTCGTTCCGCCCCGAGTTCCTGAACCGGATCGACGAGGTGATCGTCTTCCACTCGCTGACGCAGGACGACGTGAAGCAGATCGTCGACCTGTTGATGAAGCGGGTCGAGGAGCAGCTGAAGGCGAAGGACGTCGACATCGAGCTGACCGAGGCCGCGAAGGTTCTCCTGGCCGAGAAGGGGTACGACCAAGCTCTCGGCGCGAGGCCGCTGCGGCGCACGATCCAGCGCCTCGTCGAGGATCCGCTCGCCGAGAAGCTGCTGTACAAGGAGTTCCGCGCGGGCGAGACCGTGATCGTCGACGTCCGCGACGGCGAGGTCGTCTTCGAGGGCGGAGCGGCGGTGCTTCCGCCCGACGTTCCGCCGGTGGAGCTCGCGGGTCAGTCCGAGGCTTGACCTCCGTGGCGTGACCCGCGTTCCGCCCCCTGCGGGGGGCAACAAGGCCGGAGCCCGGCCCCGCTGAGGGGACCGGGCTTTCTGGCATCTGGGAGCCGGTGAGGCACCTGGGAGCCGGCGAGGCGCGACCGGTGCGTCGATGAGTCCTGCGCTCGATCGCCGTCGGTACGGGTGGAGATGAGCGAACGACGGACGCGGGCGGGGATCTTCCCGTCCTCGGTGCCGCAGGCGCGCCCGAGGGCGGCCTGCGGGTTGCTGGTGTGGATCGCCGCCCCGCCGACGGCCGATGCGGTGCGGAGCCTGTGCGGGCCGCTCGGGCGCTACGTCCGGCGCTCGGGCGCCCGCCTCGTGATCTGCGACGCGGGGGCGCTCGCGGCGGACGTGCCGACGCTGGACGCGCTCACCCGGCTCCACCTCACCGGAAGGCGGCTGGGGTGCCGGATCCGCATCCGGGACGCATCGGAAGGGCTGCTCGAGCTGGCGACGTACGTCGGGCTCGACACGGTGCTCGCCTTCGAGCGCTCAGCGGGCGAGGCGTGGCGGTAGACCGAACAGCGGGAACAATCGCTCGGTGTCGAGGAAGAACACGATCCCCCTGATGGCGCCGTCCGCGACGTCGAGCACCTGGAGCGACCACGGCTCGAGACCGCCGTCGGGCGCAGGCTTGTACTGGCCGAACGCCGGAGCGCCGTTGGCGGTCGTCGCGATCAGTTCGGATCCCTTGCACCCGATGCCGGGGCCGAGGCACCACCGCACGATGTCGTCGTGGGTCTGGAGCCAGAGGGCGTACGGCGGCATCGACCAGCTCGCGTCCTCGCGCAACAGCGACGTGAGCGCGTCCATGTCGTAGCGCTCGAACGCGTCGACGTACCGCTGCAGGAGCGCCCGATGCTCGTCGTCGAGCTCGCCGACGGATCCGTGCTCGGCGTCGGTCTTCGCGATCGTGTCGCGGGCGCGCTGGAGGGCGCTGTTGACCGAGGGCACCGACGTCTCGAGCAGTTCCGCGACCTCGGCCGCCTGCCAGCGGAGCACCTCGCGCAGGATCAGGACGGCGCGCTGCTTCGGTGGGAGGTGCTGCAGCGCCGCGACGAACGCGAGCCTCACCGATTCGCGCGCGTCGGCGACGTCGGCGGGGTCGCCGGTTCCGGGCGCGATCGACGCGTCGGGGATCGGCTCGATCCACGTGACCTCGGGGAGCACGTCGCCCAGTGGGCCGTCGGCGGTGCCGGCCGGGCCGAGATCCATCGGCCGCGCTCGCCGCTGCGCGCCGTCGAGCATGTCGAGGCAGACGTTCGTGGCGATGCGGTAGAGCCACGACCGCAGGGACGACCGACCCTCGAACGATCCGTACGCCTTCCACGCCCGCACGAGCGTCTCCTGCACCGCGTCGTCAGCCTCGAACGGCGATCCGAGCATCCGATAGGCGTACGCACGCAGTTCGCGACGGTGGCCTTCGAGCACCCGCTCGAGGTCGTCGGAGGCATGGGCGGCGGTCGTCGACGGCATCGACCGTCCACGATACGACGTCGCGCCGACGAGCCGTCGGCGTGACTCAGTCGGCCATCGGCGACGCGTCGACCGACGAGGCCAGGTACTCGAGGCGCTCGACGATCGCGAGCGGGATGTGGGTGACCGCGCGGAACCCGTCGTCGTCGGGAAGGACCTCCTGGGCCAACGAGACGAACGTCGGGCCGTCGGCCAGGACGAACCCCACCGTGTGGACGAGGTAGTCGGGACGCGTCTCGTCGTCGGGCTTGCGGTCGAAGTCGAAGAAGGCATCGCGCCAGACGACGAGGGCGAGCGGGAACTCCGGTGCATCGGGGGCGTCGGCGCCGACGGCGTTCGGCGCCAGCCCGACCTCGGCCGTCGGCAGTGCCGCCAGGGTGTCGTGTTCTACCCGCAGTGCCCGCATCGTCGTACCCCGTTCGTGCCGGAGGGCCGGTCGGTGGATCCGTTCGGTGCCGATGGGGGACTATCGGCAGGAAACGCGCGCCAGCACCTCGCCCGCCCGGGCAGTTCCGGACTCACCCTGCCCGGCGCGCGAGGCCGCCGTCCGGTACCCGGGCCCGGCCGGGGGAGGTTACTCCCGAGGGCCGACACGCCGATCCGCTCGTTCCGACCGACCCGGACCTTCGTGGGTGCGCCCCGTCGCCGGCGCTCAGATCAGGCCACGGAGCTCCTCCGGCACGAGATCCGCGAACTCCCAGGCGGTCCAGAGATCGGCCGCGAGCCGCGCCCACGGGCGGTGGATGCCCGAACGCTCGAAGTGCTCGCCCACCCGCTCGAGGTCGCGTCCGAGCAGGGCCCGGGCGTGGCGGTTCTTGCGGGGGTCGACCGCCTGCGGGAGGTCGATCACGGTCACGACCCCGCCCCAGACGAGGAGGTTGTAGGCCGAGAGGTCGCCGTGGATCACGTTGCGGTACAGCATCCGCTCCACCGCGGCGACGACCTGGTCCGCCAGGTCCTCGGCCTCGTCCCGGTCGTTCGCGCGGTACTCGTGGAGACGAGGCGCCGCGTCGGCCTCGTCCCCGACGTACGTCATCAAGATCGCCTCGCCGGTCGACTCGATCGGTCGCGGAACCGGACACCCGGCCGCGTGCAGCGCGCGCAGGGATTCCCATTCGCGGTGCACCCAGATCCCGCCTTGGACCTCCCGGCCGAACCGGGTCCTCTTCTCGAGCGCGACGCGGATGCGCCGTTCCTTGATCCACTCACCGTCGCGGTAGATCGATTCGTCGCGGAAATCCCGCCGATCGAGCGGGTGGTAGATCTTCAAGGCCGCGAGCGTCTCGCCGGTCAGCCGCGGGTTCGCCCGGCACAGGTGGACGCTCGCCTCCTTGCCGTGCTTCAGCGGCCGGATGACCTTCTCGATGAGCCCTTCCCCGAGGAAGTGCTCGAACGTGTCGTCGTGCAACGGATGCTCCTCTCACACGTGAACGTGGGCATGCGCGATGCCACGTCCCGTGGAGAGCGACCGACCCGGCGGAACGATCTCGCCGGACGGATCAGACGCACGCGGAGGGACGCGGCGTGATGAGGACCGAGGCCACGGTCGTCGTCATCACGCATCCCTCCTTCGTGCTCCGGACGCCTCGGACGGGCGTCGGACCCGTGGACGATACCACCACGACGCCGGCCGCACGCGTGGCGTCAGCCGCGCGCCGGCGCCTCGGCGCGCTGTCCCGCGATCCACACGAGCCACGCGATCAGGCCGAAGCCCGCGAGCGCCATGAGGGGGATCGAGATGAAGCGGAACATCCACACCCACACGAGCGTGCACGGGTTGTCGACGGCGCAGCTGAACCCCCCTTGATCCGGGAAGCGCTCGAGCTGGTAGTGGTAGATCGAGATCGCGGCACCGATCAGGGCGACCGGCATGACGTATCGCCGGACGTGCGTGTCGCCGCGGTGCCACGCGACGGCGAGCAGCACCGGCATCGGGTACATCGCGATCCTCTGGAACCAGCACAGCTCGCACGGCGGGAAGTTCGCGACCTCGGAGTAGTACAGGCTTCCGAGCGTCGCCGTGAGTCCGACCCCGAACGCCAACGGGATGGCGACCTCGCTGACCCGGTCCCACAGGTCGTCGCGGAACGTCGCCGCTCGCTCCGACGTTCGGGCCGTGATCGCCGTCGCGGTGAAGGTGACGACCGCCGCGATGGCGACGATCGTCAGGAGCGCGAACAACAGGTTGAAGCCCTCGACGTTCACGCGTGGAGGGTAGTGCGCCGAGCGCCCTGCGGGCGCTGCTGCAGGTGTACCGCTCGGGCGTGTCGGAGACGGTCGGTAGCGTCGCGAACGATGGCTCGGACCCGCACGACCTACGCGTGCCGCGACTGCGGGCAGCAGACCGCCCAGTGGGTGGGTCGCTGCCCGGGCTGCGGAGCGTGGGGAACGCTCGACGAGCGGCGCGGGGCGGCTTCCGACGGCTCGGCCACCTCGTCGGTCGTCCCCGTGCCGCTCGCCTCGGGCGACGGCGACGGCGACGGCGAACGGCTCTCCACCGGTGTGGCCGGCCTCGACCGCGTGCTCGGCGGCGGTCTCGTCCCCGCGTCCGTCGCGCTCCTCGCCGGCGAGCCCGGCATCGGGAAGTCCACGTTGTTGCTGCAGATGCTCGGCCGGCTCGCGGCCGGCGGGCGTGCGTGCATGCTCGCGGCAGGTGAGGAGTCGCACGCGCAGATCTCGGCGAGGGCGGGGCGGCTCGGCATCGATGCGAGCGGCGTGTCGTTCATCCCCGGGCGCGATCTCGCCGAGGTGCTGGCCGCCGCGGCGGCGGAGCGTCCCGACGTGCTCGCGGTCGACTCGATCCAGACGATCCGCGACGTCGCGGCCTCGCACCTGCCCGGCGGCGTCTCGCAGGTCCGCACGTGCGCCGACGCGCTCGTGGGCTTCGCGAAGGCGCACGGCGTCACGGTGATGATCACGGGGCACGTCACGAAGGAGGGCGACCTCGCCGGACCGCGAGCCCTCGAGCACGCCGTCGACGTCGTCCTGACCTTCGACGGCGACGCCCGATCGGGGCTGCGGGTCCTCGCGGGAGGCAAGAACCGGTTCGGCACCGAGGGCGAGTCCGCGTGGTTCGAGATGACGCCTGCGGGCCTGCGCGAGCTCGATCCGACCGGCCTGCTCGCCCCCGGCGATCACGTCGCCGGCGCTGCCGTGGCGCTGCCGCAGATGGGGCGCCGCTCGGTCGCCGTCGAGGTCCAGGCGCTCGTGGGCGCTCCCGACGGGCCTGCGCGTCGCCAGGCGACCGGCCTCGACGCCAGGCGGTTCTCGCTGGTGGCCGCCGTCTTGGACAGGGCCGCGGGCCTCCGGATCGGTCGTTCCGAGCTGTTCGGGGCGACCTCGGGAGGCGCCCGGGTCGACGATCCGGCCTGTGACCTCGCGGTCGCGGCCGCGCTCGCGTCCGCGGCCACCGGCACGCCGCCGCCCGACGGGGCCGCGTTCGTCGGCGAGGTGGCGCTCACCGGGCTCGTGCGTCCGGCGCCGGCGATGGCGCAGCGTGCCGCCGCCGCACGGGCCGCGGGCCGTTCGGTGCTGTTCGCGCCCGACGGTCCGTCCGCGTCGCTGGACGGACTCCGGGTGGTCCGCGTGCGCCATGTCGGCGAGGCCCTCTCATGGGCGCTCCGACCTGTGGAAACGCGGCTGCGGGACCGATCGGCGTAGTCCGTTCGGACCGGGCGGACCGCCGTTTCAGGCCTCTGACCTGCGGTTTTGGGTTGCAGCGCAGGCATCCCCCGTGCTACCCTCCACTACTAGCTATCCCGGTCGGCGACCCCAGGCTTGAGGGAGGGTTCGTGTCTTTCCGCAAAGGCGACACCGTTGTGCACCCCGAACACGGAGCTGCAGTGGTCGAAGAGCTCCGCGAGAAGGAATTCCTCGGCGAGAAGCGGACCTACCTGGTGCTCCGGGTCGTCTACGGCGACCTGACCGTCCTCGTGCCGACCGACTCGACGGATCAGGTCGGGCTCCGCCCCGTCGTCAGCAAGAACCAGGTCAAGAAGGTCCTGAAGGTGCTCACCGAGGACGAGACCTCGTCCGCCGCCAACTGGAGCCGTCGCTTCAAGAACAACCTGGAGAAGCTGCATTCGGGAGATCCGTACGAGGTCGCCGAGGTCCTGCGGAACCTGTCGATCCGCGACCGCGAGAAGGGCCTGTCCGCCGGCGAGAAGCGCATGATCACGAAGGCCCGCCAGATCCTGATCTCGGAGCTGGCGTTCGCGACGGGCAAGTCCGAGGACAACGCCGAAGCGATGATCGACGCGACGCTCGACGACGCCCACGGCGCCAAGGTCGTCGCCGCCGAAGCCTGATCGCACGTCGGAACCCGCCCTCGCTGCCGGCCACCGGCCGGCAGGCCGGTGGCCGATGTCCCCCGGTCGTCCGATTCAGGGCGTGGCGGTTGCGTTCCGATGACCTCCCATGAGGGGGAGGCTTCCGCCTTCCCCCGAACGGAGGACGCCGGATGACGACGCGCGACGAGGGAACGAGGAAGGCGACGCTGCGCGGCCGCTTGGTCGAGGGCGTGCGCCTGATCTTCATCCCCGTGCTCGGCGCGGCGGGCTACCAGATCGGCGCGTCGCTCGAGCACACCACCGGCACGAAGGCGCTCCTGTACGTCTTCCTCGGCGCCGCGGTCGGCTACGTGCTCGGCGGGATCCTCGGCCGGCTGACGCTGCGCGCCGTCAAGGGCATCGAGAACGAGCTGCGACGGACGCCGGCGGCCGAGATCGCCGGCGGCGTCGTCGGGTTGCTGCTCGGCCTGGTCGTGGCGGCCCTCCTGATGCTTCCGCTGCTGTTCCTGCCCGCCGCGGCGGCGTGGCCGTCGATCCTGTTCATCTATCTGTCGCTCGGGTCGCTCGGGATCAGGTTCGGACGCGCGCGGTACGAGGACATCTTCGCGTTGGTCGGGATGAAGCCTCGCGCGTCCGCGAACGCGCGCGGCGACCTGCATGTGCTCGACACGAGCGCCCTGATCGACGGACGGGTGGTGGACCTCGTCGCCACCGGGTTCCTCACGGGCACCGTGCTCCTCCACGAGGGGGTGCTGCGTGAGCTCCAGGCGATCTCGGACACGTCGGATCCGCAGCGACGCGCGCGCGGCCGACGGGGCCTGGACGTCCTCGTCGAGCTGCAGAAGATGCCGACGATCCAGTTCCAGCTCGTCGACGAGGCCGGCGTGCTCGACGTCGATGCGGCGCTCGTCCGGCTCGCCCGGGAGCGCGGCGCGTCGCTCGTCACGGTGGATCACAACCTCGCGAAGGTGGCGGAGGCGCTGCGGGTGCCGGTGGCGCAGATCAACTCCTTGGCGTCGCGGTTCCGGGTGCCGTACGCGGCCGGCGACGAGGTCGCCGTGCGGCTCGTCCGTGAAGGTCGTGAACACGGTCAGGCCGTCGGCTACCTCGACGACGGCACGATGGTCGTCGTGGAGCGGGCGACCGAGCGGATCGGCAGCCAGGTCGAAGCCCGTGTCCGGAACGTGATCCAGACGACGACGGGCCGCATGATCTTCGCCTCGCTCGAGGGCCTCGAGCCCGCGACGTCGCCGCCGACGTAGCTCGCTCCCACCCGTTCGCCGCTGGCCGTCGCTCCGGGTGCCCGGCGCCCGGCGTTCGGCATCGCGATGCCGTCGACGCGGACGCTCTGCGATGCTTCCGCGGATGGAGGCACGGGCGGCCGCGATCGTGCTCGGCGCCGGAGCCGGGACCCGGCTCGGCGACGGACCCCCGAAGGCGTTCCGTGACGTGGGCGGCGAGCCGATGCTGCTGCGTGCCGTCCGCGCCGCAGCGACGGCAGCCTCGGTGGGAGCGGTGGTGGTCACCGTGCCGCCCGGATCGGAGCACGACGCCGAGGCGATGCTCGGCGGCATCGCGGCGCCCGTCACGGTGGTCCCGGGCGGCGCGACCCGCCAGGCGTCGGTCCGTGCCGCCCTCGCGTGGGTCCCAGCGAGCTCGACGATCGTCGCCGTGCACGACGCCGCGCGGTGCGCCGTCACGCCCGAGCTGTTCGAGCGGGTGATCGCGGCCGTCGACGAGGGCTGCGACGGCGCGGTCCCGGTCCTGCCGGTCGCCGACACGGTGAAGCGCGTCCAGGGTGACCGCGTCGTCGGCACGGTGGATCGTGACGGCCTGCGGTTCGTGCAGACGCCGCAGGCCTTCCGTCGCGACGTGCTCGTCGCCGCGCACGAGCGCGCCCTCGCGGCGGGCGTCACCGACGCGACGGACGACGCCGTGCTCGTCGAGGCCGATGCCGACGTGCGCGCCGTCGACGGCGATCCTCGGAACGTGAAGGTGACGACGGCGGCGGACCTCGTGACGATGACCGCGCCCGAGCCTCGTTGACGATGCGGATCGGATCCGGGTTCGACGTGCACGCGTGGGCGCCGGATCGGCCCTTGTGGCTCGGCGGCGTCCGCTTCGACGGGGAGGCCGGCCTCGCCGGACATTCCGACGGGGACGTCGTGTGCCACGCGATCGCGGACGCCCTCCTCGGCGCGCTCGCGCTCGGCGACGTCGGCCAGCGCTTCCCCGACACCGATCCGGCCGTCGCCGGGATCACCGGTGAGCGACTCCTGGCGCGGACGTGCGAGCTCGTGCTCGATACCGGTCATCGGCCGTCGACCTGCGACGTCACGGTGGTCTGTGACCGACCCGCGATCGCGCCGCGCCGCGACGAGATGCGACGGGCGCTCGCTCGGATCGTCGGCCTGCCGCTGGACCGGATGTCGGTGAAGGCGACGCGCCCCGAAGGCCTCGGTCTCGTCGGTGACGGCGTCGGCTGCCTCGCGATCGCGACCGTCGTTCGCGAAGCCGAGGATCCGTGAGCGAGCGCTCACACCTCGTGGCTGGCCGCCGCGCCGTCGCAGAAGCGGTCCGCAGCGGCCGAGCGCGTGAGGTGCTCCTCGAGCGCGGGGCGCGGTCGACGCAGGGGATGCAGCAGGTGATCGGCGCCGCGGCGCAGGCCCGGGTGCCGGTTCGAACCGTGTCGGGTGACGAGCTCGATCGTCTCGACGCCGACCATCGGGGGGTCGTGGCGCTGCTCGCGGAGGACGACACGCCGCGGGAGCTCACCGAGCGCGACCTCGCGACGTTCGACTTCGCCCCCGACGCGTTCGTCGTCGTGCTCGACGGCATCGAGGATCCGCAGAACCTCGGCGCCGCCGCACGGACCGCCGAGGCGGCGGGTGCCGCCGTCCTCGTCACGCGCGTGCGACGCTCGGCGCCGGTGACGCCGGCGGCGGTCCGCGCGTCGTCGGGTGCGCTCCTCCACCTACCGCACGCGCGGGTGGCGAACATCGCGAAGGCGGTGGTGCGCCTGCAGGACGCCGGGTTCTTCGTCGTCGGCCTCGACGGCGACGCCGAGACGACGGTCTACGATGCGCCGCCGGCCACCGGCCGCGTCGCGATCGTCGTCGGATCCGAGGGGACCGGGCTGTCGCGTCTCGTCCGCGACCGGTGCGACGCGCTCGTTTCCCTTCCGATGCGAGGCCGGATCGCCTCGCTGAACGCATCGGCGGCGCTCGCCGCGACGCTGTACGCGTACGTGGTGCCGTCGCGACGGACGCTCGCCGGTTCCGAGCACCAGCCGGGAACATCGGGCAGGATGAGCCGGTGAACGATCCGTCCGGTCGTGCGCCACGGCCCGAGGACCGGCCCGTCGATCCTGACGCCGTTCGCCGCCTCGAGCGCCTGCCGGACGTGACGGCGCCGGGCTCCCGTGCCGCACGATCTCCGCGAACGGCGTCCGGTCCCACGTTCGCTCGTCCCGCGGCCACCCGGAACAACCTCGTGACGGCCGCCGGCGTCGTCCTCGTCCTCGTCGGCGCTTTCGTCGCCGTGGCGTCCGTCCTGGCCGTCGCGCCGAGCGATGGCATGGACCTGCTCGGGGTCGACCTCACCGGTGGGACCGCCGCGACGCTGTTCCTCGTCCTGGCTGCGGTCTACGCGTTGACGGGGTTGCTGATCGTCCTCCGCCGACCCGTCGGCCGTCCGATCGGCTTCGTCGTCGGCGTCGTCGCGTTGCTGATCGGCCTCGCCCAGATGCCCTCGGCCGGCGTCAACGGCATCCCGACGGTCGGTGTGGCGGTCTTCGTCCTGTACGCGCTCGCGATCGGCGGGAACGACTTCCGCCGGGGGTAGACTGGGAGCTCCGCCGGCGTGGCGCAGTCCGGTAGCGCAACCGACTTGTAATCGGTAGGTCGTCGGTTCGAATCCGACCGCCGGCTCTCGGTCTGACCAGCGGAAACGCGCTCAACCCGTCGAGCCGTTCCGGACGGCACGGACAGATCCCGGACGCATCCGTTCCTAGTCACGAGCATTCGTAGACAGCGCTACCCAAGGCCTCCACGACGATGTCAGCACCGCGCATGTCGCGGATGAATATCGCGTTCCAGTTCTGTCCGGGGCGGTACGCCATCGCCAGGCCCGGTGACGGTCCGCCCTCGCCACACCACGAGCTTGCACCGCGAGCGGCCTCGTCGGAGCTGTCACGGAACCCGATGGTGAAGGCGTCCGCCGGCGTAGAGCCCTGGCAGAACAGCACCTTCCCTCGGGGGCGCTTCGTGGCGCACTCCAAACCGAGATCCAGCCCCTCGACGAGATCCTCCACGTCGGGCATCTCAGCCCATGAGTACCGGGTAACGGGTCCCGGCGGTTCTCGGAGCGTCGCGGCCCGGAAGCCGGCCGCGAAGATCGCTGCCGCCACAGCGACGGTCGCCGTGAAGACGACGATCTTCACGCTTCCTTCCTGCATCCATGGAACATCGGTTGGAGCCGAGAGCTGGTCAAGGGGTTGCTGGCGGCTGCTACAGGAAACCGCCCTTCGGGAGCTTCTTACGCCACGCGATCCCGAACGTTCCTGCAGGCGGGGCCCTCGTGCGACCACCCCGCCCGGCGTGGTGGATGCCCCCTTGCGCTGAGGAGCCTGCACTGCAACGATCCTCCGATCGGACGCGAGGTGGACCGACGAGCGATGTCGTGGCGCATCGCCCGGAGACCTCCAGGGAGGGAAGAGCGAGGATGGACACCGACACGATCCGCACGACCAGCATCGGCGTGCCCAGGGGCACCCGCCTGGCGGTGCTGGGGTTGCTGATGGTCTCCGCGGCCGGCGCGATCTGGCTGATCGCCGGCTTGATCTGGGGCCTCGACCTCGGCGAGAGCGCGGGGTTCCTGATCCCGACGATCGTCCTGCCGGCCGTGGCCGCGGGCCTCGTCTGGAGGTTCGGCACGTGGGCCAAGGTCGTCGGCATCGTCGTCGCGCTGCTCGGGTTGGGGACGCTGTGGTTCACCGCCTTCGGCCTGCTCGAGCCCGACAGCGTCTTCGACTTCGTCGGGGGTCTGCTGGTCGTGCCGGGCGCGGTGATCGCGATCGTGGGCTGCGTGCAAGCGATCCGCGCAGCGCGCCGGGGCGATCTCAGGGAGCGGCGCGAGGGTGGCGAGGCACGTGCGATCAACGTCGTCCTCGCGGTGGTCGTCGGGCTCACGGTCCTCTCGGCGATCTTCACCTTCGTCGGTCGGTCGACGGCCGACGCCACGCAGGCCGACGCCGAGGTGGCGATCAAGGACTTCTCGTTCGAGTCGGGTGGGGCCGAGGAGGTCACCGTCGCCGGAGGCGACACGCTCTTCGTCGTGAACGACGACCCGTTCCACCACACGTTCACGGTCGAGGAGCTCGGGATCGACGTGCAGTTCGGACCGAGCAGCCAGGAGCTGATCGAGGTCCCGGCGCAGCCCGGCACCTACACGCTGTTCTGCCGGCCGCACACCACGAACCCCGACGACCCCGCCGAGGGCGACATGGCGACGACCCTGACGGTCGGGTAGCGGATCGATCGGAGACGACATCGCTCGGCCGGGCATGGCCGCCCCGTGTTCCTGCGGGACCGCTCGCTACGTCTTCGAGGAGCGTCGGCGACGCCACCACCGCGACCACCACGGCGTGACGGTTCCCACCGGATCGTCCGCCACGATCTCGGTGAGCGACGGGCACCCGCGTTCCGCGTACCGGTCGCGTCGGGTTCGGTAGAGCTCGAGGAACCGATCGCCGTCGGTCCACTCCGCATGCCCTTTCCGACCGTCGCAGTCCGTCGACCACCGGCGCGCAGACGCGTTCGTACCAATCGGATGCGATCTCCGAACGAGCGAGCACGCGGTCGCGCTCCATCATCAAGTGGTACCCGTGGATCTGCACGTTCTCGAGGAGCTGGATGTAGTCGGCGGTGCGCGAGAGCTCGATCCGAAGGGCCGGCTGCGCTTCCGAGAGACCGCTCGCCTCCTCGAACCACCGTTGCTGCTCGATGTGGATGATGAGCGCTCGGTCGGCGTCGGCGGGCAGCGTCCACGCCGAACGGAGCTCGGTGACCTCCGCATCGATCTGCTCGACGCCGTTGCGTCGAGCGAGCGCGACGCGATGGTGGCCGTCGATCACGAAGTAGGCGTCCCCCAGCTGGTAGACCACGATCGGCGGGAACGCATCGTCCGGGAAGGCCCCGGCGACGCGACGCATCCGATCCGCGACGTCGCGGCGGCGCGGCGTGAACCCGCGGTCGAAGTCGCGCGCCCGTCCCTCCGTTCCGACGATCTTCTCGACCGCGATGGGACGAACCCCGGCGAAGTGGCGGGAGAACGGCTTCACGCGCCGGATCACCTCCTCGAGCTCGAGGAGATCGGGTGAGCGCCGCGGGGTCTCTTTCATGGGCGGCCATCCGTCGGAGCGGGCCGCAACTGCCCTGCCACGTGCGGAGATGTGATCATCGCGGGGCCTCGAACAGCGTGAGCTGCACGCCCGAGACGCGGAACCGCTGGTTGCGATCGCCCCACGGCGTCCGCACCGGCGACGCCTCGACGATCGCACCGGTCCGTTCGACCTCGGCGGCCGTCCGTTCCAGCGACCCGACGCCCACGGCGATCCGGAGGGGGACGTGCAGCGGACGTCCCGCCTCGATCCGGTCCACATGGTCGCTGTAGCTCTGCTCGAACAGCTCGAGCGTCGCGGCCGGTACGTCGACGAGCACGCCGCTGCCGCCGCCTCCTTCGAAGCGCGCACGCACGTCGAGGCCGAGCGCGTCGCGGAACACCCGGAGCGCCTCGTCGACGTCGTCGACGACGGCGACGAACCGGATCTCGTGAGGGCGTTCCGTCACGCGCGCACCCGCAGTTCCTCGAGCCCGCGGATGATGTAGTTCCGCTTCCACCGTGGCTCGTCGACGAGCTCGAGATCCGGGAGTCGGTCGAGGACGGTCGAGAACGACGCCTCGAGCTCGACGCGGGCGAGCGGAGCGCCGAGGCAGAAGTGGATCCCGGCGCCGAACGTCACGTGCGGGTTCGGCGTGCGTGCGACATCGAGGACATCGGGATCGCGGAACGCCGACGGATCGCGGTTGGCGGAGCCGAAGAGCAGCCCGAGTTCCGCGCCGCGTGGGATCCGAACGCCCTCGACCTCGACGTCCTCGAGGACCCACCGCTCGAACATCTGCAGCGGCGTGTCGAACCGCATGAGCTCCTCGATCGCCGTCGGAACGAGCGAGCGATCCGCGCGGAGCCGCGCCAGCTGATCCTCGTTGCGGAACAACGCCCACCATCCGTTGCCGGTGACGTTGACGGTCGCCTCGTGGCCCGCGTTCAGCAGCAGCACGCACGTTCCGATCAGCTCGTCCTCGGTCAGCCGCTCGCCTTCGTCGACCACGAGGGCGAGCTCGCTGATCAGGTCGCCGGTGGGATGCGCCCGCCGCGCGCGCGAGAGGTCCCGCAGGTATCCCGAGAACTCGATGCTCGCGGCCGACGCGATGCGTACGTCCTCGTCGCTCGGCGCGAGCTCGTACATCCGGCAGATGTCCGCGGACCACGGCCGCAGATGGCCGCGATCTCGCTCGGGCACGCCGAGGAGCTCCGCGATCACCCACACGGGCAACGGCTCGGCGATCTCACGGATCAGGTCGAACTCGCCCGCGCCGCGGACCGCGTCGACCAGCTCGGCGGTCCTCCGCGCGATCGGCGCCCGCAGGGATCCCACCATCTTCGGCGTGAACGCCTTCGCGACGAGGCGGCGGACCCGCGTGTGGTCGGGTGGCTCCATGTCGAGGATGCCGTTGCGGATCAGGTGCCAGAAGGCCTCGGTCCCGGGACGATCGTCGGGATGTCCCATCTCGGCGTGCGAGGCGAGGTGGAGGTAGGTGCGGCCGAAGCGACGGTCGCGCAGCAGGGCGTTCACGTCCGCGAAGCGCGAGACGAGCCAGTGGTCGGTCTCCTCGTGATGGAGGACCGGCGCATGCTCGCGGAGCGCGGCATAGACCTCGTACGGATCCGCGATGAAGCCGAGGTCCGACGGCGCGAACCGCGTGGCGAGCGTGTCGATGCTCACGGCCCCGAGCGTAGCCGTCGGAGGAGGAACCGGCGCGACGGCGGACCCGTCGCCGTCAATGCCGCCGGAGCGCCCGACCGGCGCGGCGGATCTCCCCTCCCTCGAGGGCGACCGTCCCGTTCACGACGACGTGGGAGATGCCGGTCGGGAACCGATGCGGCGCCTCGAACGTCGCCTCGTCGGCGACCGTTCGCGGGTCGAACACGACGAGATCTGCCGCGGCGCCGTCCGCGATCCGTCCGCGATCGCTCAGGCCGAAGCGGTCGGCGGGGAGCGACGTCATCTTCCGCACGGCGTTCTCGAGGGAGAGGACGCCGTCGCGCACGTACGGGCCGAGCACCCGAGGGAACGTTCCGTAGTCGCGGGGGTGGACCGGCAGGGCGCCCGCGGGGCTCGCGGGATCGATCGCGGAACCGTCGGACGCGACGAAGACGTCGGCGTCCGCCACGATCGTCCGGACATCGTCGTCGGGCATAGCGTGACCGATGCACGACGTCGACGGGTCCTCGAGCAGCAGCCGGACGAGCGCGGCGAAGGGATCGAACCCCATCGCGCTCGCGATCGTCGCGACGTCGAGCCCGCGCCACCGCTCGTCCTTCGTGCCGACGATGACGATCCGATCCCAACCGACGCCGTCGACCGACGACTGGAACCCGTCCTCGCCTTCCTCGACGGCGATGCGCAGGCGCTCGCGCGTCGCGGCGTCGCGAGCGACCCGCGTGAGCTCGTCCGGCGTCGCCCACGGAGGGAGCAGCGACACGAGCGAGGAGTTCCACGCGGCGTACGGGTACTGATCGCCCGTCGCGTCGTCCGCGTCGTGGAGCACCTCGAGCAGCTCGTCGGCGCGTCCCCAGACACGCGAGGACTCGCACTTCAGGTGGCTCACGTGGACGGGAGAGCGTGCGCGTCGTCCGATCTCGAGCGCCTCGCCGACGGCGCGGAACAGATCACGTCCCTCACCACGGATGTGGCTGGCGTACACGCCGCCGCGGGCGGCGCTCTCCTCGGCGAGCGCGATCACCTCGTCGGTGTCGGCGTGGATCCCCGGCGTGTAGATCAATCCCGTCGACAGCCCGACCGCTCCTGCGTCGAGCGCGTCGGCGACCAGCGCGCGCATCCGTTGGAGCTCGTCATGGTCGGGGGCGCGGCGATCGGTGCCGAGCACCTCGAGGCGGATCGACCCGTGCCCGACGAGGGCAGCGACGTTCACGGCGGGCCGCGCCCCGTCGACGGCCGCGAGGTAGTCGCCGAAGCGCTGCCACGACGGAACAGGGTGGTCCGCCGGATCGGCGTACGCGAGCTCGACGGCTTCGGTGAACCCCGCGAGCGGCCACGCCGACGCGCCGCAGTTGCCGACGACGACGGTCGTGACGCCCTGCCGCAGCACGCTCGGCATCTCCGGCAGCACGAGCGGCGACAGGTCCGAATGGTTGTGCACGTCGACGAACCCAGGTGTCACCACGCTGCCCGCCGCATCGATCGTCCGGGCAGCGCCCGGTGTCCCGGCGTCGCCGTGCCCGACCACCACGATCCGCTCATCCTCGACGCCGACCCAGCCGTCGAACGGCGGCGTGCCGAACCCGTCGATCAGCCTGCCGCCTGTGATCACGAGATCGAGCACCCGAGGAGGCTACCGGCGACGTCCACCTCTCGCGTGCGGCGGTCGCACATGCGAGAGGCGTTCCTCGGGTCGTCCACACGCGCTCCCGGTCCCGAAGTCCCACCGGTGCAAGGTCCGATGCCCCCGGGCGCAGGCGCCCCGCTCCCCGATGCTGGGGACGAAGGACAGGACGGCGGCCGCGGAAGGCGCGCACGGCGGCCAGCACGGTGAGGGGTACGCGATGAGCGATGACTCGACGGTTTCGCTGGTGCTGTTCTCCGGAACCGACGACAAGCTGCAGGCCGCCGCGGTCCTCGCGGTCGGCGCCGCGGCGATGGGTCGTCCCGTGAACGTCTTCCTCCAGTACTGGGCGCTCGACGCGTTCCGCGCGGATTGCGTCACGAAGGACCACGGCGTCGCACCCGAAGCCCGGGACGACGGCCTGCAGGCGATGCAGCACCAGGGCAAGCCGCACTGGAGCGAGTTGCTCCGTCAGGCGAAGGACCTCGGCGGCGTGCAGGTGCACGCGTGCGCCGACTCGATGGAGATGTTCCGCATCGAGCAGGACGACCTCGACCCCCTGGTCGACGGCGTGTGGGGCGTCGCCTCGTTCTGGATGGCGGCCGACGACGGGCCCGTGACGTTCATCTGAACGGCGGGCGAGGAGGCGAACGACGATGGCGACCACGGAGGTCACCCGGGTGATCGACGCGAGAGGGATGCCGTGCCCCGGCCCGTTGATGGGGCTGATCGGCGCGATCCGCGAGGGACAGGTCGGCGACGTGATCGCCGTGCTCTCCAGCGATGAGGGCTCGAAGAGCGACATCCCCGCATGGGTGGCGAAGGCCGGCCACGAGCTCGTCGAGACGGCGCCGGAAGACGGCGCGACACGCTTCGTGATCGAGAAGGTGCGGTGACCGACGATGGCGGCGCGCGTGGTCGTGCTCGGCGGTGGTGTCGGCGGAACGCTCGTCGCGAACCTCATCGACCGAGCGCTCGGCCGGGAGGCCGAGGTGACCGTCGTCGACCCGACCGGGCTGCACGACTACCAGCCCGGCTACCTGTACGTCGCGCTCGGCGAAGCGAGCGGCCACTGGCTGTCGCGTGACGAGCGCACGTTGCTCCGCTCCGACGTCGAGCTCGCCGTCGAGGAGGCGATCGCGATCGATCCCGACGGGCAGAAGGTCGAGCTCCGCCGGGGCGGCAACCTCGCGTACGACTACCTCGTGATCGCGACCGGCGCGCGCCTCGTGCACGACGCCGTTCCCGGCCTCGTCGAGGGTGCGCACGGGTTCTACTCCCTCGCCGACGCCGAGCGCCTCCGTGAGGCGCTCCGGACCTTCCGCGGCGGGGCCGTGCGCGTCGGCGTCGCCGGGATCCCGTACAAGTGTCCGCCGGCGCCCGTGGAGTTCACGTTCATGGTCGAGGAATTCCTGCGCGACAGGGGCGTCCGCGACCGCAGCACGGTGAACCTGCTCTCGCCGCTCAACCGTGCGTTCACGATCGAGAGCGCATCGACGCTGATCGCCCCGATCATGCAGGAACGCGGGATCGAGCTCACGACGTTCTTCAACGTCGAATCGGTCGATCCGTCGGCGGGCACGGTCGCGTCCCTCGAGGGGGAAGAGCTCGACTACGACCTGCTCGTGCTCGTGCCGCCGCACAGAGGAGCGCAGGTGATCGTCGACAGCGGCTTGGGAGATCCCGGCGGTTGGCTCCCGACGGACAAGCACACGCTCGAGGTCGAGGGACACGATCGGATCTTCGCGCTCGGTGACGCGACGAACCTCCCGATCTCGAAATCGGGGTCGACAGCACACTTCGAGGCGCCGGTGATCGCGTCGCGGATCGCCGCGCTCGTGAACGGCACGGCGCCGACGCAGAACTACGGCGGCCGGGTGATGTGCTTCCTCGAGACGGGGAACGGCCGCGCGACGGCCCTGCGGTTCGACTACGAGCATCCGCCGACGCCGCCGCAGCCGAACCGCGGATGGCACCTCGCGAAGTGGCTGTTCAACCGCCTGTACTGGGAGACCGTGCCGCACGGGCGGCTCCCCGAGAACGCACCGATGACGAGGCCCGGATGAGCGGGCGCCACGAACCGGAGGCCACCATGAGCACGACCGTGACGAAGACGTTGGACCTGAAGGGGCTGGCGTGTCCGCTGCCGATCGCGAAGACGGCGCAGGCGATCAGGGAGCTCTCGCCCGGCGACGTGATCGAGGTCTTCGCGACCGATCCTGGCTCCGTGCCGGACTTCACGGCATGGGCCGCGAACACCGGCAACGAGCTCCTCGAGCAGAGCGAGGCGGAGGGGATCTTCCGCTTCGTGATCCGGAAGGGGTGAGCGACATGGCCGTGGAGACCCCGATCGAGACGGGCGCGACCGGAACCCCGATCGACGCCCAGGTCGAGACCCGGCAGTACGACGCCGCGCTCCAGGGCCTCGCGAAGCAGCTGGACACCCACGAGACGAAGGGCACGAAGCACGACAAGCTCGTGATCTTCGCGTGGAGCGGCGACCTCGACCGTGTGTGGCCGACGTTCATCCTCGCGACCACCGCCGCGGCGATGGGCATGAAGACGATCGTCTTCTTCACGTTCTGGGGCCTCTTCCCGCTCGTGCGCAACGACGTCCGCGTCACGGGCGAGAACTGGATGCAGCGCATGATGTCGGTGATGCATCGCGGCGGCACCGAGCACCTGCATCTGTCGCAGATGGACTTCGCCGGGATGGGCCCGGCGATGATGAAGAAGCTCGCCGAGGAGCACCACGTCGCTTCTCCGCAGGAGCTGCTCGAGGTCGCGCGCGACCTCGGGGTGCAGCTGATCCCCTGCGGGATGACGATGGACCTCCTCGGGCTCACGAAGGACGACCTGATCGACGGGCTCGCCGAGCCGGCCGGCGCCACGACGGCGCTCGCCGAGGCGCAGGACGCCGTGACGTTGTTCATCTGAGCGCGGAGACCCGCGGACGCCGGTCCCATCGACGTCCGCGTGGCGGCTCCTCACGGAGCCCCCGGCCGGGTGGCGGCGGTACCCCCCGCCATCCGGCCGCCCCCTTCGTCGTTCCCTCAGCTCTCGGGCAGGAAGACGCGGAAGGCGGCGCCGCCACCCTCGCGATCGGTGACCCACGCGCGCCCGCCGTGCAGCTCCGCGAACCGTTTCACGAGCGACAGACCGATGCCGACGCCGGGGGAGTGCCCCGACGACGATCCCGGCGCCTGGCGGAACGCCTCGAACACCGCGAGCTTGTGATCGTCGGGAACCCCCGGGCCCTCGTCCTCGACGACGATCGAGACGCCTCCGCCCTCCGCGCGCGCTCGCACCCAGACCCGCGCGTCGGAAGGCGTGTGCCGCAGCGCGTTCGACAGCAGGTTCTCGAGGATCCGTTCCACCTTCGCGGCGTCGACCGATACCGTGATCGCTTCGGCGTCGGCCTCGATCTGCCGCCCCGTCAGGTTCTCCGTCTCCTCGACGCCTCGGCGCACGAGGGCGGCGAGGTCGGTGGGTCGGCGCTGCGGAGAGATGATCCCGCGCTGCAGGCGGTCGAGGTCGAGGAGGTCGCCGAGGAGGCGCTCGAGCTTCCGCGCGTTGGTCGCGATCCGGCGCACGAGGTCGAGGGCGTCGTCCGACGGGATCCGCAGCTGGGATTGCTCGAGCGTGAGTGCCGACCCGAGGATGGCGGTGAGCGGCGTCCGCAGGTCGTGCGAGACGGCCTCGAGGAAGGTGTTCTTCATCTCGTCGAGCGTCCGCAGGCGCTGGGCCGCTTCGCGCTCCCGACGGAACGCCTCGGAGTACTGCCGCTCGCTCCGCGCGAGCGTCTCCTCGGCGAGGCGACGTTCCGTGACATCGATCATCAATCCCCGCAGCTGCACCGGGCGTTGCGGGCGACGCTCGACGTGGACGAGGTCTCGGATCCACCGTGGCGAGCCGTCCTTCGACTCCACGCGGTACTCGATGCTCACGTCCCGCGCGTCGGCGATGGCTGCACGGCAGGTCGCGACCGCGACGTCGCGGTCCGCCGGCGCGATGTGCTCGTCCCAGGCGACGCCTTCGGTCGTCGCGCGCGCGGCCGGCGAGCCGAGCAGGTGCTCCGGCCGCCCGCCGACGAAGGTCAGCTCCAGCGAATCGGCGTCGGCCTCCCAGAAGACGGCGTCGAGGCTGTCGACGAGCTCGTGGAACCGCTGGAGGTCCGAGATCCTGCGAGCCGTCCCGAGCGCGAGCGATGCCAGGTCGGCGATGCCCCTCGCGACGCGAAGGTCACGCGCGCCGAAGGACGCGTCGCCCGATCCCGCGATCAGTGTGATCGCACCGACGCCGTCGGGGCTCCAGCGGAGCGGCGCGATCAGCACCTCCCGCGGCTGCCGCACGAACGACAGCTCGGTCGGGATCCGTCGGACCGCGTCGATCGGCACGCGGAACGGCTCTTCGCTCGCGGCGAAGAGACGCTCGGCGGTGGCGTCCGGAACGTCGGTGATGTCACCGCGGGGCTTCACGAGGTGGTCCTCGAGCTCGAGCAGCCGCGCGAGCCGGAACGAGCCCGTTTCGGGGTCGCGGACGTACGCCGCCGCCGCGGCGCACGTGATGATCGAGGGAGCCGTCTCGATCGCCTCCTGCAGGATGTCGCCGATCGAGCGGCGACGCGTCAACGACTGCGACAGCCGGAGCAGCGCCGACGACGTCTCGGCCGCCTCGCGCTCGGCCTCGAACAGCTGAGCGTTCTGGAAGGCCACCGCAGCGTGCGACGCCAGGACCTCGAGCAGCCGCTGGTCGTCCGCGTCGAACACGCCGTACCCGAGGCTCGACAGCACGATCACGCCGACGACGGCGTCACCGGCGAGCATCGGGACCGCCAGCATCGATTCGAGCATGTCGTCGTCGGTGCCGGCGATCGTGACCGCGAAGTCGACCTCTCGTGCGTCGGGCGTCAGCAGCGACTCCCGGTGTTCCGCCACCCAGCCGGTGATGCCCTCGCCGATCTTCGTGACGAGCTCTTCGTACGTCTCGGCCGCGTACTCCGAGCTGAGCTCTCCTCGGAACGCGATCGGTTGCAGGGTCTCGCCGTCGGGGAGCAGCAGGTACACCCGGCAGTTGTGGTAGTCGATGATCGACTCGAGCTCGACGGTGATCGCCTCGGCGACCCCGTCGACGCCGCCCATCGCGTTCAGCCGCGCCGCGAGGTTGTGCAGCATGTCGAGCTGTGCCACCGAGCGGAACGCGCTACCGCGCTCGCGCTCGGCGTCGCCCGCCCCGCCCTCCGGCTCCCGTCTCGCGCCGGCCATCGATCCGATGTTCTCACCCTCCGTGGTCGCCGCCGGCATCCCCCCACGCATCGGCACGAGGTCGGGGGGTGCTTGAACCGTCGGCACCCGCCGATAGCCTGCGGGCATGGCGGGACCCTCCTCCGACACGCTCGACGACCGGACGCGGGCGATCCTCGACTTCGAGCGTGAAGCATGGAAGCTCGACGTCGCGAAGGACCGAGCGATCCGCGAGCGGTTCGGCTTCTCGTCGACGCGGTACCAGCAGCTCCTGCACCGCGCGATCGACACCCCCGCCGCGCTCGCCTACGACCCGATGCTCGTCCGACGCCTGCGCAGGATCCGCGAGGACCGACGCCGACGACGCACCGCCGGCCGGCTCGGCGTCCGCGTCTGAGCGGGCGACGCGGCTTGCGGCGGTAGGATGAGCGCCGTGAACCTCGGCACCTGGCGGATCGCCATCATCGTCGCGCTCGTCGTCGTGGGCGTCGCCGTCCTCGCGAACGGCTTCGATCCCGCCGAGATGGCGGTCGGCACGTCGCCGAGCGTGGCGTCGTCGCCGGACGACGGCGCCGCCGAGCCGGGCGCCACCGCCACGGAGACCGATGGCGTGGAGCCGACCGGGCAGCCCGAGGAAACGCCGCCGCCGAACGAGTCCGACGTGCCGGTGAAGGTCTTCAACGGGACGACGGTTCCCGGGCTCGCGGCGCTCGTCCAGGAGGAGCTCGTCAACGGCGGCAACACTGCGCCGGAAGATCCCGCGAACGCGCCGGTCCTCGACGTGGCGAAGACGACGGTGTACTTCCGGGGAGGTCCGGACGCCGCCCAGAACGAAGCCGATGCCACGTTCATCGCCGAGACCTACATCGAGCCCGTCCTCGGGAAGATGCCGCGGATCGACGAGCTGTCGTCGGTGTACGACGACGTGGTGGGGTCGACGGTCACCGTGGTCGTGCTGATCGGCGACGACTACGCGGCGAACCTCGACGCGGCCGGCTGATCGCGTCGGCCGGAGGTTCGGCCGCCGCGCGGCCGTGGGGCGCGGCGCTCCCGCTCAGGCGGCGCCCGGGAGGAGCCCGTCGAGCGCCGACGCGAGGTCGGCCGGCTCGAACGGCTTCGTCATGAATCCCGATGCGCCGGCCTCCGTCACCCGCTCGGCTTCCTCGGGCAGCGCTTTCGCCGTGAGGACGAGCACCGGGAGGTGGTTCGTCCGGTCGTCGCGTCCGAGCGCGTCGAGGACGCCGTAGCCGTCCATCACGGGCATCATCAGGTCCAGGACGATCACGTCGGGCCGCTGCCGCTGGGCCATGGCGACCCCGCGCAACCCGTCTTCCGCCATGATCACCTCGTGCCCTGCGCGCTCGAGCGACAGGCGCAGGACCCATCGCACGTCTGGCTCGTCGTCGATCACGAGTATCCGTGCCACGCGCTTCGGTCCTCCTCCGGGCCGACGGCCCGCGTCGGCCGTCAGACGAAGGTGTCGGCAGGCGGGGCGACGCCGTGCATACCTCGCTTCGGGGAGCACGACGTCGATTGACGGGTCCCGAGGCCGGACCTACCCTGACCTCGGAGGTTGCGTCCGTGCTCAAGGTCTCCCAGAAGCTCGAATACGCGATGCGCGCGATGATCGAGCTCACGCAGCGGCGCGATGCGGGCGTCCTCGTCCCCGCTCGTGAGATCGCGGAACGCCAACACATCCCGCCGCGGTTCCTCGAGCAGCAGCTCGGCGCGCTGTCGAAGGCCGGGCTCGTCGAGAGCTTCCGCGGCGCTGGCGGCGGATGTCGACTCGCGCGCGACCCCGCCGAGATCACGATGGCGCAGGTGGCGGACGCCATCGAGGGTCAGATGTATCCCGTGTTCTGCCTCGAACCGACGGATCACACGTGCTTCCTGGACTCGGCGTGCGGTCTCCAGGGGTTCTGGGGCGACGTCGCTCGAGCGGTCCAGACCGTCTTCGACGAGACGACGGTGGCGGACCTCGCGGCCCGCCACCAAGAGATGAGCCCGGGGCCGGTGTTCGTCAGCCCCGAAGAGCTGGTCAGCCGCCTCAGCTGAGCCGGCGACCGACGGATCCTCGGTTCAGCCGCTCCAGCCCATCGCCTTCGCTGCGTCGATCCCGAGGATCTTCGTGAGCTTCGTGCCGCACACGGGGCACGAACCCTGCATCGCCGGGCGGCCGTTCTTCAGGGTCACGAGCTGGCCCTCGAACTCGCGCTTCTCCCGGCACTTCATGCAATAGGCCACGTCGGCCATGTCCTGCCTCCTCCTGGTCGCGTCACGCTCGGTGGGGCTCCGGCCCCCCTGCCGGCTCCCTCCGATGCTCCGACGCCGCCACGGGGGCGGCGTCCGGGTCGATGGTGGGCCCGCAGGGCGTCGCTTGCAAGCACCCGACGGGGGACCTGTTGCGTCGGAGTGAACCCCGCTCGACGCGCCGCCCACGGCGGTCGCGCCTCGCCTGGGCCTCCCGTACGATGCTCCGCACCGCCTTGGCGGCGAGGGTCGGAACGCCGAGCACGGACGAGGGAGGCCGCCGAGCGATGAGCGACACCGAACGCACGATCGAGGCGCTGCTGTCGGAGCTGCGGGAGTTCGAGCCGCCGCGGTCCTTCCGGGAGCGCGCGATCGTGGCGGACGACGA
The DNA here is from genome assembly GCA_035463115.1 of Actinomycetota bacterium. Lineage (GTDB taxonomy): Bacteria > Actinomycetota > UBA4738 > UBA4738 > HRBIN12 > BPGL01. The sequence goes on from DATHTO010000077.1 coordinate 40,724, forward strand.
CATCTACGAGCGTGCCGCGGCCGACCCGGAGGCCTTCTGGGCCGAGCAGGCGGATCGGCTGACATGGTTCCGCTCCTGGGACACCGTGATGGAGTGGGAGCCGCCGTGGGTGCGCTGGTTCACGGGCGGCACGCTGAACGCCTCCTACAACTGTCTCGACCGCCACATCGAGGCCGGCGGCGGCGACAAGGTCGCGTTCTACTGGGAGGGCGAGCCCGGCGACGAACGCGTGCTCACCTTCGCGGAGCTCCGGGACGAGGTCTGCCGCCTGGCGAACGCCTTGAAGGAGCTCGGCGTCGGCAAGGGCGACCGCGTGAACATCTACCTCGGCATGGTGCCGGAGCTTCCGATCGCGATGCTCGCGTGCGCGCGGATCGGCGCTCCCCATTCCGTCGTCTTCGGTGGCTTCAGCGCGGAATCGCTCCGCGACCGCATCAACGACGCCGAGGCGAAGATCCTCATCACGGCCGACGGCGCATGGCGCCGGGGTCAGGTCGTTCCGCTGAAGGCGAACGCCGACGAGGCCGTCGCGCAGTGTCCGTCGATCGAGCACGTGATCACCGTGCGCCGATGCGGGAACGACCACGACTTCACCGAGGGCCGCGACCACTGGTACCACGAGCTCGTCGGGCGGCAGTCCACCGTCTGCGAGCCGGAGGAGATGGGCGCCGAAGACTTCCTCTACCTGCTGTACACGAGCGGCACGACCGGCAAGCCGAAGGGCATCGCGCACACGACCGGCGGGTACATGACGCAGGTCGCCGCGACGCACCGGATGATCTTCGACATCCACGACGACGACGTGTACTGGTGCGCGGCCGACTGCGGGTGGGTGACGGGGCACTCGTACATCGTGTACGGACCGCTCGCGAACCACACCACGGGGGTGATGTACGAGGGCGCGCCCGACTGGCCCGAGAAGGACCGCTGGTGGTCGATCGTCGAGAAATACCGGGTGTCGATCCTGTACACGGCTCCGACCGCGATCCGCGCGTTCATGCGTTGGGGCACCACGTATCCCGAGGGTCACGACCTGTCGTCGCTGCGGCTGCTCGGCTCGGTCGGCGAGCCGATCAACCCCGAAGCGTGGATGTGGTACTGGAAGTACATCGGCACCGAGCGATGCCCGATCGTCGACACGTGGTGGCAGACCGAGACGGGCGCGATCATGATCTCGCCGCTGCCCGGCATCACGACGTTGAAGCCCGGTTCGGCCACGGTGCCGTTCCCCGGGATCGACGCCGACATCGTCGACGAGTCCGGAACCTCGGTCGGGCCGGGGTCGGGCGGTTACCTCGTGCTCACGCGACCCTGGCCGTCGATCGCCAGGACGATCTGGGGCGACCCCGACCGCTACGTCGAGACGTACTTCGGCCGATGGGGCGAGGACGTCTACGTCGCGGGCGACGGAGCCCGGCGCGACGACGACGGCTCGTTCTGGCTGCTCGGTCGGATCGACGACGTGATGAACGTCGCGGGGCACCGCCTCTCGACCTACGAGATCGAGTCGGCCCTCGTCGATGACGACAAGGTCGCCGAAGCGGCGGTGGTCTCGCGGCCGCACGACGTGAAGGGCGAGGGGATCGTGGCGTTCGTGACGTTGAAGAGCGGCTACGAGGGCGGCGAGGAGATGCTCGCGGAACTCCGCGAGCACGTGGCCAAGGTGATCGGACCGATCGCGAAGCCCGACGACATCATCTTCACGCCGGATCTGCCGAAGACGCGCTCGGGCAAGATCATGCGGCGCCTGCTGCGCGACGTGGCGCGCGGGCACCAGCTCGGCGACGTCACGACGCTCGCGAACGCCGAGATCGTGGAGCAGATCCACGACATGGTCGAGGCGTCGTCGGGCGACGGATGAGGTGATGGCTGACGGCCCGCTGCTGCGCGGGGCCGAGGCGGCGTTCGTCGCGTCGGCACGCGTGTCGCACCTCGCGACCATCGACGAGACCGCGGCGCCGCACGTCGTTCCGATCTGCCACGTGCTCGACCTCGATCACGTGATCTTCGCGACCGAGACCGACACGCGGAAGGTCCGCAACCTGAGCCGCGACGGCCGCGCGACGCTTTGCGTCGACCACTACGA
>DATHTO010000078.1:0-59120 GCA_035463115.1 Actinomycetota bacterium
CGTACCCGGTGGCGTATCGAGCGCGCAGGGGATCGCGAAGCTCCGTGAGGTCGACGCGCTCGCGATCGTCGTCCGGTGCTTCGGCGCTGACGCGTCACCTGCGAGCGAGCTCGCGAACGTCCGGAGCGAGTTGCTGCTGGCTGACCTCCAGGTCATCGAGAGCGCGCTCGAGAAGGCGGAGAAGAAGGCGCGATCGAAGCCAGGCCCGGAGGTCGACGCGCTGCGCGCGGCGAAGCGGGCGTTGGACGAGGAGACGCCGCTCCGCGACGCGAAGCTGGAGGCGGAACACGTCGCGCTGCTGCGAGGCATCGCGCCGCTGACGCTGAAGCCGTCGGTCGTGATCGCGAACCTCGAGGAAGGGAGCGACGTGCCGGCGGAGCTCGAGGCGGAAGGCGCCATCGGCGTGTACGCGTCGATCGAGGCCGAGACCGCGGAGATGGATCCCGACGAGGCGCGCACACTGCTCGAGGAGTTCGGCGTCGAGGAGCCCGGCCTCGAGAAGGTGATCGCAGCGTGCTACGGCGCGATCGACCTGATCACGTTCCTGACGACGGGGGAGGACGAGACGCGCGCGTGGGAGGTGCGCCGCGGCGCGAAGGCACCGGAAGCTGCCGGCGTGATCCACACCGACCTCGAGCGCGGGTTCATCCGAGCGGACGTGATCGCGTACGACGAGCTGGTGGCCGCCGGTTCGATGGAGGCGGCGAAGTCCGCCGGCAAGATCCGCGTCGAAGGGAAGGACTACGTCGTGCAGGAAGGCGACATCCTGCACGTGCGGTTCGCCGTCTGACCGGCGACGTGGTCACGCATCCGGGCGTTCGGCGATCGCGAGGCCGGAACCCGTGCAGACGGAGATCCCATGGACGCCGTAGCGCCATCCCGCCCGCCCGTCGATGCCTGCGGTCGCGATCACCTCGTCACCGCGAACGACACGTGCCTCCAGGTACGGCCACTCGTCGCCGCCGGGATAGCCCGCCTGTTCGATCCGATCCGCATCGAGAATCCCGTCGATGTTCGCGCGCATCGCCTCTTCGATCGTCGGCCACCCTCGCCCGCCAGCAGGTCCATGGCTGCCCGATCCCTCATCTCGTTCCGGACACGTCAGGATGTGGTCGACGAAGTACCCGTGAGGATCGACGAGCTCGAACGTCGCGTCGAAGGCGCCGGGATCGGTCGAGAGATCCGAGGGCGCTCCGTCTCCGATCACCTCTCCGTCGACGCCTCCCGATCCCTGCTCCGGTCCGGGCTCACAGACGAAGCGCACCTCGCCGACGGGCACGGGGCGGACGAACTCGCCCTTGGCGCCGGAACTTCCGCTCCACCAGGATCGGCCCGGCAGCCGCGTCGACATCAGACCGATCTCCGCGTCGTCGAGGCCGACGACCTCCGCGTCGACGTGCAGGCCATCGGGCTGAGCCGCGACCACGGGCGTCAGCACCTCGATCCCGCTCGGGTCGCATCGGAAGCCCAACACGTCCGGAACCTCCCTCTCGTTCGGACGCGCTTCGTCCGTCGCGCTCGGGACCGGCGGCGGTGTCGCGTCCGGTTCTTCGACGGGTTGGAGCGGCAGGACCTCGAGCGCCGCGACGAACGTTGCTTCGGCCTTCGTCCATCGCTCGTTCTGCGGCCATGCCGCTCCGATCTCGAGGTCGACCTTGCCCGCCGAGGCGGTCGGGTGATCCGGAGTCAGGGTCACGTCGACATCGTCCTCGGCGTCGAACGAGAGCACGGCTCCCTGACCGACGACGAGCCCCGGTCCACCACCGCACATCGAGTCCATCCCGTCGCCGGTTCCGTCGGCGTACTCGACGTTGAAGCTCGTACACGTGACGTCGACCCGCTCGTCGCCGTACGACAGCGAGGCCATCGGGCGGAAAGCGTCACCTTCGCCGCTCGAGATGGTGATGACGAGCTCGTCCTGGACGGAAGCAGCCACGTCGCCCACGTCCGTGCCGACCGGGGCAGCGTCACGCTCGGCGAGCGCCTGGAACCCGAACACGGCGGCGGCCGCGAACACCCCGAACGCGACGACGCCCGCCATGACCCGCTGACGCACGCCGGGGAGGGAGGGCGAGACGGGGTCGCCTCGCGACACGTCGATCCGTGCGCGGAGGTGCGCCGGCGCCTCCACGGTCTCGAGCTTGCGCAGCTCCCGTTTCCAGCGCTCGTTCATCCTGGTTCCTCCTCCGATCCGAGCAGCTCGCGGAGGCGCGTGCGCGCACGGTGCAGATGGACGCGCACGGTCGGTGTCGCGATGCCCATCCGATCGGCGACCTCCGCGATATCGAGATCGAGCACGTGGTGCAGGACGACGGCGGCGCGCTGGCTCGGTGAGAGTTCGCGGAGCGCCTGGAGCAGACCGGTCAGCTCGGGTGGCGCCACCTCCCCGTCGCGCTCGGGCGCGCGGCGCCGATCCCGTCGGAGCTCGTCGATCGCCACGTTGAACGCGACCCGGTAGATCCACGCGACCGGTTCACGCAGCTGCGCTCCGTGGGCGACCGCTCGAGCGAACGCCTCGGCGGTCGCTTCCTGTGCGACGTCGGCCCGGCCTCCCGTGAACGCGAACAGCGTCCGGTAGACGCGGTCTCCCTCGTCACGGAAGAGCGCGTCGAAGTCCGGCACGCCGTGGATCTCGCGCTCGGTCAGCCGGCCTCCCACGGTCCCCATCATCGTCTCCTGGGTGAGACGAGCGAAGGCGCCGCGGCGTTTACAACCGGTCGAGCGCGTCGAGCGCCTTGCCGGAGCGCCCGAGCAGGAAGCGGGCGGGCGTCGGCCCCTTCCCCTTCAGGTACACGACGTGGCTGTCGGAGAAGCGGTACCGGTCTTTGAGGCGCTCGTACGTCTCGGTCGAGACGAGGATGCGGCCGGGCTCGCTGCTCGCCTCGAGGCGGCTCGCGAGGTTCACGGTGTCACCCCACAGGTCGTACGCGTACCGGTCGCGGCCGATCACGCCCGCGACGACGGGACCGGTCGCGACGCCGATCCGGAGCTGCATCGGGTCGCCGGTGGGCCATTCCGCGCCGATCATCGAGCCGAGCATGCCCAGCGCCATCTCGGCGGCGGCCTGCGCGTGGTCGGCGATCGGCTCGGGCGCGCCCGCGACCACCATGTAGGCGTCGCCGACGGTCTTGATCTTCTCGAGACCGAGGCGCGACGCGAGCAGGTCGAAGCGCGTGAAGACGTCATCGAGCGTGGCGACGAGCGCGTCGGCGGTCATCGTTCCCTCGTGCGACGTCGAGTCGACGAGGTCGGCGAACAGCACGGTCACGTCGGTGAGCTGCTCCGCGAGGATCGCTTCGTGCGGTGACGCGTCGACGGACTTCAACCGCTGGACGATCGCCCTCGGGAGCGTGCTCCCGAGCAGCTCGTCGGCGCGATCGCGTTCCGCGTCGAGCTGCTGTTCCCGCAGGAAGAGCAGCCGCGTGAAGCGCTCGAGCCCGAACGCGGCCGCGGATCCCATGAACGCGGTGAGCACGACGAAGAAGTTCGCGAGGTAGAGCTCCTCGATCGGGTCTCGTTCGACGCCGATCGCGATCACGTTGTGGAACGCGACCACGACGAGCCCGGCGATCGCCGCCGTCGCGAAGCGCAGACGGCTCAGCGTGTACAGGTAGATCAGCACGATCATGATCCCGGCGTACGCCCATCCCGGCGACGCCTCGTCGACGACGACGCGGTGGAACGACCAGACGAAGCCGCTCAGCACGATCCCGACGCTCGTGATCGTCTCCCAGTGATCGGGATACCAGCGCGACCACGTCAGCGCGAGCGCCACGAGCGCGATCGGGATCGCGACTCCGAACCGCAGGGCCAGGTCGGTGCTCTGCCCTTCTTCGAGGACGAGCGTCGCCATCAGCCCGAACATCGCCCACGCGCCGATCCCGAGCACGTGCGCGAGCCTGATGAACCACAGGTTGTCGCGGAAGTAGCTCTCCCGGAACCGACGCTCGAGCGAGGCGTCGGTGAATCGGAGGCTGATCGGACGGAGCTCGGGCGTCCGGTGGCCGGCGTCACCGAGCGGCGCCGTCGTCGAATGCGCGTGCTCGTCGTCGGCGTCGTCGGCCTCGAGCGCCCGGCCACGAGGCAACACGTCGGTCACGGATGCGCGTCCTGCACGGTGGCTGCATCGTCCCACAGCGCTCGGCCGCGACGGAACCGTGCGGTGACGTCATCATGCGCCGGCCGCACCCGGTCGCCTTGCTCTCGCACCGAACCTCTATCGTGACGCCTCCATGGACGACAGCTACCGGATCGGCGACGCCGCGAAGGCGATCGGTGTCCGGGTCGAGACGCTCCGCCGGTGGGAACGGGAGGGCAAGCTCCGGGCCGTCCGCACCGACGGAGGCCAGCGACGCATCCCGGCGACGGAGGTCGCTCGGCTCGTGTCGGAACGCCGCTCCGAGCGCGCGCCCGGCGCCGCGAGCCGGCGGAACGTCTTCCCCGGCGTCATCACCAAGGTCACGCGCGACAAGGTGTCGGCGCTCGTCGAGATCCAGGCCGGGCCCCACCGCGTGGTCTCGCTCATCACCCGTGAAGCCGCCGACGAGCTCGGTCTGCGGCCCGGGATGGAAGCCGAGGCCACCGTCAAGGCGACGAGCGTGATGATCGAGGTGACGCGGTGACGCTGCGCCGCACGCGCAGCAGCGTCGTCGCGGCGATCGCCCTCGCGCTCGCGACGGCGACCTCGTGCGTGCGGGAGGTCGGACAGCCCGCCACGGCGACCCCCACCACACCGTCCCCGGAGCCACGCGAGCTCGTCGTGTTCGCCGGGCCTGCGCTCTTCCGCGCGTTCGGAGAGATCGTGCGTGACTTCGAGTTCGCGAACGAAGGCGTCGACGTCACGCTCGAGGTTCGGCCGTCGGGGGAGCTCGCCGACGCGATCCGCGATGGCGCGACCGTCGACGTGTTCGCGTCGGACGACGCCGCGGCCATGAATCGCGTCGCCCTCGACCCGGGCGTCGAACAGCGCACCGATCTCGTCCGGAACCGGATCGTCGTGGTCGTCCCGCCGGACAACCCCGCCCAGATCGAGGCGTTCGAGGACGTCGCCTCGCCGGGGATCGAGCTCGTCATCCCGGCGCCGACCGTTCCGGCGGGCACCGCCGCGCGGGAGGCGATCGTGAACGCCGGGTTGGCGCAGGAGGTGCTTCCCAACGTGACGCACGGCGGTTCGACGGCGACGGTGCTCGACGCCGTCTCCGAAGGTGCCGTCGATGCCGGGATCGTGTACGCCTCGGACGTCTCGGTCGCCGCCGACAGCGAGCTCGTGTCCGTGCCGATCCCCGACGAGTTCGTCGAGGACATCGTCTATCCGATCGCGATCGTGGCGACCTCGCCGCATCCGGATGTCGCCGAGCGGTTCATCGCCTGGCTCGAGACGGCCGGCGGGACGGCCGTGCTCGAGGACTACGGCTTCGAGACGTTCGACTGAGCCTGCGCCCGGACGCGACGCGAGGCTTCTGGTCGCTCAGAGCGGGATCGTCCGCACCTCCACGGCTTTGAACGACGCCCAGAGCTCACGACCCTCCTCGATCCGGAGCCGCTCGACGGAACCGATCGTCACCTCCGCGACGACGGGAGGGTCCGAGGCCAGGCGGACGCGGGCTCGATCGCCGTCGATCGCCACCGACGTGACGCGTCCGGACAGGACGTTCCGCGCCGAGCCGGTCGGCCGTTCCGCCGACAACGTCACGTCGGCGGGGCGCAACAGCCCGAGGATCACGGCTCCCACTTCGACGTCGGGCCACGGAACGACGACGTCGCCGCCGTCGGTCCGCAGGCGGCCGGCACCGTCGTCGAGCCGTTCGACCGCACCTCGGAACGCGTTCAGGCCGACGAGATCGGCCGCGTACGGCGACCGTGGAGCGTCGCGGATCTCGTGCGGGGTGCCGATCTGCGTGACGCGCCCGGCCTCGAGCACCACGAGGCGATCGGCGAGCGTCATGGCCTCGACCGGATCGTGGGTGACGATCACGCGGACGCCGGGGAACCGCCGGAGCTCCGCCTGGAGCAGGTCGCGCACCGCGGCGCGGGCGCCGACGTCGAGCGCCGACAGCGGCTCGTCGAGCAGCAGGAGCCGAGGTTCCGACACGAGCGCACGGGCGAGCGCGACGCGCTGGGCCTCGCCTCCGGAGAGGTCCCGCGGGAGCGCGGCGGCGCGAGCGCCGACGTCGAGTCGCTCGAGCAGCGCGGCCGACGACGAGCGAGCCTCGGCGCGAGGCACGCCCCGTGCCCGCAGCGGGAAGGCGACGTTCTCCACGGCCGACAGGTGCGGCAACAGCAACAGGTCTTGGAAGACGACGCCGATCGGGCGCCGTTCCGGCGGCACGTGGACGTCCGCACCGTCGAGGGCGTGACCGTCGAGCCGGATCTCGCCCGAGACCGGTGGGACCAAGCCCGCGATCGTGGACAGCACCGACGACTTCCCCGCGCCGTTCGGCCCCAGGAGCGCGACCGTCTCGCCGGCGGCCGCCTCGAACGCGGCGACCACCTCGAAGCTTCCGCGTCGGACCACGACGTCGACGGCCAGCCCCGCCCCCGTCATCGCAGGAACCGCCCGCGCAGCGCGAGGATGACCGAGAACGCCACCGCGATCAGCAGCATCGACATCGCGAACGCGGCGTCGGTGTCGGATTGCAGCTGCTCGAACACCGCGAGGGGCAGCGTCTGCGTCCGTCCTCGCAGGTTCCCGGCGAAGGTGATCGTCGCGCCGAACTCCCCGAGCGCGCGCGCCCACGCGAGCACGACCGCCGCCGCGATCTGCGGCCCCAGGAGCGGGACCGTCACGCGGCGCAGGACGTACCACCGCGACGCGCCGAGGGTCGCCGCCGCATCGTCGAGCCGCTCGTCGAGGCCCCGGAGGCCCGCCTCGAGGGCGAGGACGGCGAGCGGGAACGACACGAACGCGGCCGCGAGGACCGCGGCACCGGTCGTGAACGTGATCTGCACGCCGGCGACGGCGTCGAGCCAGGACCCGACGATCCCACGCCGGCCGAACACGGCCAGCAACGCGACGCCCGCGACGACCGGTGGCATCACGAGCGGGAGCACGACGATCGCCCGCACGACCGTCTTCCCGCGGAACGACGACCGCGCGAGGATCCATGCGAGCGGGAACCCCGTCACGAGCGAGATGACCGCGGCGGCGGTGGCCACGACGAACGAGAGCCGTAGCGCCTCGAGCGCCGTCTCGCTCGTGAGCAGACCGACGGTCCGTGACCACGGCGTCCGCGCGGCGACGCCGACCAGCGGAAGCGCCGCCACGGCGACGCCGATCGCCGCGAGGACGACGAACACCGCCGGCGGACGGCCCCTACGGCGCCGAGAGGAACCCGTGGTCCGCCAGCGTCCGTTGCCCGTCGGCGAGGACGAAGTCGATGAAACGGTTCGCGAGGTCTTCCTCCTGAGCTCCCGAGACGACCGCGATCGGGTAGGTCGCGATCACGTTCACGTCGGCGGGGATCTCGACGAGCGAGATCTCGTCCTCGACGTCGTCCGTGACGTCGGTGACGTAGGCGATCCCGGCGTCGGCGTCTCCGGAGAGGACCTTCGTCACGACCCCCCGCACGTCTTCTTCGTTCGAGACGACGTTCGCGAGCGCCGCATCGGCGATCCCGGCGTTCGCCAGCATCTCGCGAGCGAGATCGCCGGCGGGCACGCCCTCGGCGGCGAGGACGAGCTGGACGCCGTCGCGCGCGAGATCGTCGACCTCGTCGATCCCCGCCGGGTCGTCGGTCGGCACGAGGATCGCGAGCGCGTTGCGGGCGAAGTCGGTCCTGCGGATCGCGCCCGGGCCGTCCCGGTCGATCGCGTCAATCCACGTCCCGCTCGCCGACGCGAACACGTCGACCGGCGCGCCTTCGACGATCTGCGTCGCGAGACCGTCGGAGGGCCCGAAGTTGAGCGTCACGCCGACGCCCGGGTTCGCGTCTTCGAACGCCTCGCCGATGTCGGTGAACGCGTCCGTCAGCGATGCCGCCGCCGAGACCGTGAGCCGGGACGAGGGTCCACCTCCGTCGCGTGCGCCTCGAGTGCCACCGCCACACGCCGACGTGATGAGGATCACGCAGATGAGCAGGAACGGTCGTGGCGTCACGGTGCTCCCAGCGATCGGACGGTCGCGTCAGGCGGTCTCGCGCGGTTCCATCAGTCTACGGTCTCTCAGCCGCTGTTCGCCAGAGAAAGCTGGTGCTGACATCCCGTGAACCGATCGTTCAGATCGCAGTCGCCTCACGGCCCGGGTCACGCGGACCCTCGGGTACCCTGGCCCCGTGAAGACCGACGCCGAGCGCGGCGTGAGGGCTCGGCCGGGCGCCGCCGCTCCCTCTCCTCACGCGACCCGATCCCGCGGGCGAGCCATGCTGCGCACCGTCGGCGAGCTCCCGGGTCTGATCCTGCTCGCGCTCGTCCTGGCGTTGCTGATCAAGACGTTCCTCGTGCAGGCGTTCTACATCCCGAGCGAGTCGATGGAGCCGACGCTCGAGGCAGGAGACCGCGTGCTCGTCTCCAAGGTCCCGTACTGGTTCGGCGAACCGGGGCGCGGCGACATCATCGTCTTCGAGGACCCGAACGGTGGCGGCGACGTCGAACGTGGGCTCGTCGACGGCATGGCCCATTGGTTGTTCCAGGGCCTCGGCGTGCAGGCGCCCGACCACGAGGACTTCATCAAGCGTGTGATCGGCGTCCCCGGAGACGTCGTGTTCGCGAAGAGCGGTGAGGTCTACGTGAACGGGAACGCGATCCACGAGCCGTACCTCGACGGCCCGACGCGGGATTTCCGACGGACGAAGGTTCCCGAGGGACAGTTGTTCGTGCTCGGCGACAACCGGTCGAACTCGCTCGACTCCCGGTTCGGCCTCGGGTTCGTGCCGCGGCGATCGGTGATCGGCCAGGGATTCATGATCGTCTGGCCGGTGCTGCGGATGAACACGATCTGACGAGCGCCCCACGGCGGGTCAGTGTCCGGACGCGGGGTCCGGGTCATGTCTGACGGGTCAGCGTCCCGCGGGTCCGACGGGCTCCTCCCCCGGCACGAACACCCGCGCGAACGACCACGTGATGCCCGCGATGCCGATCCCGGCCAACCACACGACGAGCGGTGGTGGGTCGAGCGCGAAGAACGCCTGAGAGGCCGGCCACGCCAGTGCGAGCACGAACAGGGCGACCATCGTCCAGATGAGCCCCAGGCGCAGCGGCGTGAGCGGCGCGGCGACGATCGTGAGGACGGCGAAGCCGATGAAGGTCAGGACCATCACCGCCGTCGTCTGCTCCTCGCGCAGGGTGATCCCGGGCTCGGTCCCGGCGACGTAGTAGGCGAGGAACGTCGCGGTGGCGGCGAGGAACCCGGCCGGAACCGCGAACCGCAGCACGCGGTGGACGAAGCCGGGGCGGAACCGTTCGCCGTTCGGCACGAGCGCGAGGAAGAACGACGGGATGCCGATCGTCAGCGAGCCGATCAGCGTCAGGTGACGCGGCAGGAACGGGAACACGAACCCGGCCACGCCGACGGCGAGCGCGAGCAGCATCGCGTACACCGTCTTCGTCAGGTACAGGGAGGACGTCCGCTCGATGTTCCCGAGCACGCGTCGCCCCTCGGCGACGACCGGCGGGAGTGCGTCGAACTCCGAGTCCAGCAGCACGAGCTGCGCGACCGCGCGCGTCGCGTCGGAACCCGACCCCATCGCGACACCGATGTCGGCATCCTTCAGCGCGAGCGCGTCGTTCACGCCGTCGCCGGTCATCGCGACGACGTGTCCGCGGGCTCGCAGCGCCCGGACCATCGCGCGCTTCTGCTGGGGCGTCACGCGCCCGAACACCGAGCGGTCCTCGACGATCGTGGCGAGCTGTACCTCGTCGTCGGGCAGCGTGCGGGCGTCGACCGGCGCGTCAGCGCCCGGCAGCCCGAGCGCCCCGGCGATCGATCCGACCGTGGCGGGATGGTCACCCGAGATCACCTTCACCGTGACGCCCTGCGCGGCGAAGTAGTCGAGCGTGCGGGCGGCGTCGGGACGAGGTCGATCGGCGAGGACGACGGCCGCGACGGCCTCGAGGCCCGGAGGAAGCGTCTCGCCGTCGAGCGTGGGCGCGCGGCAGAGCGCGAGGACGCGGGCGCCCGTGGCGGCATCCCGCTCGAGCAACCGGCGAACGGGCTCGTCGGCCCGCGCGCCGGCGAGCACGACGTCGGGCGCGCCGAGCACCCACGCGCCCCGATCGCGGAACGCCGCGCCGCTCCACTTCCGCGCCGAGGAGAACGGAACCGTCTCCGTGCTCGCCCAGTCCGACGGGGAGCCGCCGACGTGCTCCCGCACCGCCTGCATCGTCGCGTTCGGCGTCGGATCGGCCGCTCCGAGGGCTCCCAGCGCGTCGAGCGCGTCGGTGTGGTCGGCGTCGTCGAACGGCTCCACGCGCTCGACGGCGAGCCTGCCCTCGGTGAGCGTTCCGGTCTTGTCGATGCAGAGCACGTCGACCCGCGCGAGTCCTTCGACGGCAGGCAGTTCCTGGACGAGCACGCGCCGCTGCGCGAGCCGGATGACGGCGACGGCGAACGCCAGCGACGTCAGCAGGACGAGCCCTTCGGGCACCATCGCGACGGTGCCGGCCACGGCGCCGGACGCGGCCTCACGCCATGCGCCGCGCGCGCGGATCTGACTGACGAACAGCAGCGTCGCCGTCGGCACGATGAGGAACGTGACGTAGACCAAGATCCGATCGATGCCGGCGCGGAGCTCCGAGCGCGTCAACGTGAAGCGCCGCGCGTCCTCGGCGATCCGGGCGGCGTACGCGTCGGCGCCGACGCGGGTCGCGCGATACCGGCCCGACCCCGCCGCGACGAACGAGCCGGAGAGGATCTCGTCGCCCGGCTCCTTGTCGACCGGCTCGGACTCGCCCGTCACGAGCGACTCGTCGAGCTCGAGCCCCGACGCCTGGACCACCTCGCCGTCGACGACGGCCTGCGCGCCCGGCTCGAGGACGAGCACGTCGTCGAGCACGACCTCGCCGATCGAGACCTCCCGCGCGGTGCCGTCGCGGACGGCGTGCGCGCGCGGCGCCGTCAGCAGCGTCAACCGGTCGAGCGTGCGCTTGGCGCGGAGCTCCTGCACGATGCCGATCGCGGCGTTCGCGATCAGGACGAGTCCGAACAGGGCATCTTGGAGCGGCCCGACCACGAGGATCACGGCGAGCATCCCGCCGAGGATCGCGTTGAACCGCGTCAGCACGTTCGCACGGACGATCTGCGCCACGGTGCGCGTCGGCGCGCTCGGCACGTCGTTCGTGAGCCCGCGAGCGACGCGGTCCTCCACCTCCGCGGAGGTGAGGCCATCGGCGGGGCGAGCCGCCGCCGTCTCGAGCGCCCGTTCGACCGTCATCCGGACGCGAGCGTACCTGGGCGTTCCGAACCGGGGCGTTCCGAACCGGGGCGTTCCGAACGGAGCGTTCCGAACGGTTGGTCTACGCTGAGGAGGTGAGCGATGTCGCCATCGCGGTCCTGATCGTCGTCGCGGTCTGGGTGATCGCGCTCGGAGCGCTGTTCATCATGGGCCGCACGATCGCGGCGAAGCGCCTCCTGACCCTCGTTCCGAACCTGGTGACGCTGTTCCGGGGGCTGCTCGGGGACGACGGCGTGCCGCTCGGTTCGAAGCTGCTGCTCGGCGGCGCGTTGCTGTGGATCGTCTCGCCCGTCGACCTCGTTCCGGAGTTCGTTCCGGTCCTGGGACCCCTCGACGACGCGATCGTCGGAGCGCTGGTGCTCCGACACGTGGTGCGACGGGCCGGACCAGACGTGGTCGCGCGCCACTGGCGCGGCGACGCGAAGACGCTCGCGGTGCTGCTGCGGGTCGCCGGCGTCCGCCGGTGGCGGAACGACTCCCCGCTGCCCGCGTGAGCGTCCGCGCGCGGCTCTTCCGTCCCGCGACGATGCGCGACTTCGACGCCGAGGATCGACGCGTCACGTGGCTCGAGCTGTTCTTCGACCTGATCTTCGTCGCCGCCGTGGCATCGCTCGCCGACGGTCTCGCACACCACCCGACGCTCGAGGGTCTCTGGCACTTCGTCGCGCTGTTCGTTCCGGTGTGGTGGGCGTGGATGGCGTTCACGTGGTTCGCGACCGCGTGGGACAACGACGACGTGTTCCACCGCGTGGCGATGCTGATCGGGATGCTGCTCGGCATCGTGCTCGCCGCCGGGATCCCGCGCGTCCTGGAGGGCAACGACCGGCTCTTCGTCACCGCCTACGCCGCGATGATGCTGCTGCTCGTCGCGATGTTCGCGCGCGTGGTTCCGCACGCCGGGGAGGCACGCGGGCTCGCCGTGACGTACCTCGTGACGGACCTGCTCGGCGCCGCGATCTGGCTGGCGTCGCTGCTCGTCGGGCAACCGGGACGGTACTGGGTCTGGGTCGTCGCGATGCTCGTGCTGTTGACGGGACCGATCTTCGCCGTCCGTGCGTACTCGGGACAGCCGTACGACGAGCGGCACATCCCCGAGCGGTACGGATTGTTCACGATCATCGTCCTCGGTGAAGGCGTCCTCGCGGTGTCGGCGACGCTCGCCGACGTGAACCTGAACGTGCGGGCGATCGTCACGGGCGTGCTCGGCTTCGGGCTCGCCGCCGCGATCTGGTGGACGTACTTCGAGACGATGACGGCGGCGGCACTCAGCCGCGAACGTCTCGGCGCCGCCTTCCTATGGGGCTACGGGCAGTTCTTCGCCTTCTCGGGCATCGCCGCCGCGGCGGTCGGCGTCGAGCTCGCGATCGTCGACGCCGCGAAGGAGCGCGGGCTCGACGTCGCGGCGCGGCTCGCGATCTGCGGCGGCCCCGCCGCGTTCCTGTTCGCGCTGGCGGCGATCCACCGCGTCACCGAGGACCGGTCGGACCGGGTGCTCGTCGAGCGAGCCATCGCGATCGCCCTGCTGATCGGCATCGCGCTGATCGGCGAGGGGCTGGGGCCCGTCGCGCTCGTCGGAGCGGTGCTCCTCGTGTTCCTGATCACCGCCGCGCTCGACATCCGACACACGGCCCACCGGCCCGGGATGCAGACCGAGGCGGCGCCGAGCGACGACGTCGGCGCCACCGACGGCAGCCAGCCGATCGACGGACGATCGCCCCTCGGCTGAACCACCCGACGCAGGAGGCCCGCTACGTCGCGACGCCGCGTTCCTTCGCCCAGGCGTCGAGCTCCGCGTACGCGTCGTCCTCCGCGATCGGGCCGCGCTCCATCCTGAGCTCCATCAAGAAGGCGAGCGCGTCGCCGACGATCGGCCCCGGCGCGACGCCGAGCCGCTCCATCACCTGTCGCCCGTCGAGCGGCGGGCGCAGCTTGTCGAGCTCCTCCCGCTCGGCGAGCGCCGCGATCCGTTCCTCGAGCTCGTCCTGCAGCTTCGCGAAGCGTGTCGCCTTGCGCTCGTTCCGCGTCGTGACGTCGGCGCGCGTGAGCGCGTTCAGCCGATCCAGGAGCCGCCCCGCGTCGCGCACGTACCGACGGACCGCGCTGTCGCTCCATCCCTCGCCGTAGCCGTGGAACCGCAGGTGCAGCTCGATCAGCGTGCAGACGTCGTCGATCACGCTCGAGGGATAGCGGAGGGCCTGCAGGCGGTCGCGCGCCATCCGCGCGCCGACGACCTCGTGGTGATGGAACGCGACGCCGTCGGGCGTGATCCGCCGGGTGGACGGCTTCCCGATGTCGTGCAGCAGCGCGGCGAGCCGCAGCACCGGATCGGCGTCGCAGCGCTCGACGACCGCGTACGTGTGACGCAACACGTCCTTGTGCCGCTGCACGGGGTCCTGCTCGAGCCGGAGCGCCGGAACCTCGGGCAGGAAGACGTCGGCGACGCCCGTGTCGACGAGGAGATCCAAGCCCGCGCCAGGCCATGCGCCGAGCAGGAGCTTGTCGAGCTCGGCACGGATCCGCTCGGCGCTGACGATCGACAGGCGCTCACGCATCCGGCGCATCGCATCGACGACACGGGGCGTCGGCGTGACGGCGAGCTGCGACACGAACCGCGCGGCACGGAGCATCCGTAACGGATCGTCGCCGAACGACAGCTCGGGATCGAGCGGCGTGTCGAGCGTACGCGTCGCGAGGTGCCGGACCCCGCCGTAGGGATCGACGAACGTGCAGTCCGGCAGGCGGATCGCCATGGCGTTGATCGTGAAGTCGCGTCGGGACAGGTCGGTCTCGACGTCATCGCCGAACGTGACCGCCGGCTTGCGGTGCTCCTCGGCGTAGACCTCCTGCCGGTACGTCGTGATCTCGAGGCGCTGGCCGGCCTTGAGGGCGCCGACGGTTCCGAACCTCGCGCCGACGAGGTACCGGCGATCCGCCCAGCCGCGGATCACGCGCACCGTCTCGGGCGGATGGGCGTCGGTGCAGAAGTCGAGATCGGGAGAGTCGCGCTGGAGGACCAGATCGCGCACGCTGCCGCCGACGAGATGCAGCTCGTGGCCCGCGGCCTCGAACCGTGCCCCGAGCTCCTTCGCGAGCTCGGGCACGTCGACGACGGCGCCCGACGTCGTCGGTTCGGCCATGGCGCGAGCATAGTCGCGGGCGGTGTCCCGGCCGGGCTAGCCTCGGCTCGTGCCGACGTGGCTCGGGTTCCTCTGGACGGCGCCGAACACGCTGCTCGGCCTCGTGCTCGGTCTGCTGACGTTCCAACCGCCACGCCTCGCCCATGGGCTCGTCCTGTTCGACCGCGCGCCTCGAGGTCTGACGGCCGCGATGCGCCGAGCGGGACGCGGCGCGATGACCGTCGGCTTCGTCGTCCTGAGCGCCGCGCCCGTCGAGGGCCGGTTGCTCGCTCACGAGTCCCACCACGTCCGGCAGTACGCCGCGTGGGGGCCGCTGTTCATCCCGGTCTACCTGCTGCTCGCGATCCCGTACGGGTACCGGCGGCACCCGATGGAGGTGCGCGCCCGTCGGGCGGCAGGCGAACCGGATCGGCGGGCCTGAGACCGGCGCCCGAGGCTCAGAAGGGCGTGCCGGCCTGGTGGCCCTCGCGATACGCCATGCCGCGATCGAGGACGCCGGCGAGCTGCAGGTCGAAGTCGTGCGGGTTCGTGGCGCCACGCCGGGCCTCGTCCACCGCCACGAGACCCTCCTTCACGAGCTTCACGAGAGCCTGGTCGAACGTCTGCATGCCGTAGTAGTCGCCTTCGGCGATCACCTCGAGGATGCCCTCGGTCTGGTCGGGGTCCACGATCCGATCGAAGACGCGGCCGGTGTTGATCAGCACCTCGATGGCCGGGACGCGTCCCTTGCCGTCGGCCCTCGCGGAGAGCCGTTGCGAGACGATGCCGCGGAGGGCGCCGGCGAACGAGGTCCGGACCTCCTTCTGCTGGTTCGGCGGGAACAGGTCGAGCACCCGGTTGATCGTCTCCATGCAGTCGATCGTGTGGAGCGTCGAGATCACGAGGTGACCCGTCTCGGCTGCCTGGATCGCGGACAGCGCCGACTCGGGGTCGCGGATCTCGCCGAGGAACACGACGTCGGGATCCTGGCGGATCACGTGTCGCAGCGCCGTCGCGTACGAGTGCGTGTCGATGCCGATCTCGCGTTGCTCCACGAGCGACAGCTCGTCGTCGTGCACCACCTCGATCGGATCCTCGATCGTGATGATGTGCGCCCGCCGCGTCCGGTTGATGTGCCCGATCATCGCCGCGATCGTCGTCGTCTTGCCCGTGCCCGTCGGGCCGGTGACCAGGACGAGGCCACGGGGCGATTCGGCGAGCGACCTCACGGACGCAGGCAGGCGGAGCTCCTCGAACGTGGGGATCTCGTTGCGGACCCGTCGGACGGCCAGACCGACGAGCCCCCGCTGTCGGTACACGTTGATGCGGAACCGCCCGACCCCACCGAGCGTGTAGCCGATGTCGGACTCGTTCGTGTCCGAGAACTCCCGTCGCTTGTGCTCGGGCATCACCGCGCTCGCGAAGTTCGCGGTGTCCTCCGCGCTGAGAGCGTCGAACGACGTCGGCTGCAGCTCACCGTCGATCCGGACGAACGGAACGTTCCCCACCTTCAGGTGCAGGTCGCTCGCTCCGCGCTCGACCGTGTGACGCAGCAGCTCGTCGATGTTCATCCAGACCGGTCCTCCGGAGCACGTCTCACGTACGCGAGACCCCACGACGGAGCCATCACGTCCCGCTGAGGCTTCGGCACGCGCGCCCTCCTCCCTGAGCCCTGGCGCGGGGTCGACCGTGCCCACGCCGCGATCTCGGCGTCGCGACCGCCGACCCCTACAATCCGTGCCCATGACGGCCGATCCGAGCGAGGAGCCCGGCCGACCGAAACGCCGGCGACGCCGGCGACGCCGCCCCCCACGCGGCGACGATCCGCGGGTGGACGCAGCACGGGACGACGCGGACGCTCCGGACTCGGGCTCCTCCGACGAACCGCAGCGCACGGACGACGGGGATCGGACCGACGTTCCGGGGCGCTCGCGTCGTCGACGCCGGCGTCGGCGACGCCGACGCTCCGGGGCCGACCCGACGACAGGGACGCCGGCGCAACCGCCGGCAGCCGACGCGGCACCGCCCGCGACATCGAGCGCCGAGGCGCGACGGCGTGACGGGAAGGCGTCGGCGAGCCGTCGTCGCCGTCGTCGGTCCTCCAGCGGGACGGTCGTTCCCTCCAGATCGCGCCGCACGCTCACGACGACGAAGGAGGTCTCTGCCGGCGGTGTCGTCTACCGACGCACCGACGACGGTGCGCTCGAGGTCCTCCTCGCGTCGCGACGTACGCGCCGGGGCGATCTCGCGTGGGGACTCGCGAAGGGAGGGATCGAAGACGGCGAGACGAACGAAGACGCGGCGATCCGCGAGGTGCGCGAGGAGACCGGGATCGTCGCCGAGATCGAGGACTCCCTCGGCGCGACGAGGTACATCTACGTCTGGGAAGACGTCCGCATCCGCAAGACCGTCCACTTCTTCCTCATGCGCGCGATCGGGGGCGACCCCGACGACCACGACGACGAGATGGAAGAGATCCGCTGGTTCCCGATGGAGCGGGCGTTGAAGCGCGCCGCGTACCGCGGCGAGCGCGAGGTCCTCGGCCGGGCCGCCGACCTGCTCCGAAGCTGACGGGGGCACGGCTACGATGGAGCGTCGCATGGGTCGCATCCGCGTTCGCGGAGCGCGCGCGCTCCTTCCGTTCGTCGTCGTGTCGCTGGTCGTCGGGCTGGCCACGTCGATCGGGCCCGTCCCGCGCGTCGCGCGCGCGCAGACCGAGGCTCGCGTCACCCTCGAGCTGCTCTCGCAGACCGCGTGGGTCGGGCCGACGGACGACCGCTTCGGACTCCGCGTGCTGGCACGCAACATCGGCGCCTCCTCGATCGGCGATCTCGACGTGCGGCTGACGCTCGGACCGCCGTTCACGTCGCGGACCGACTACGAGGAGTGGCTCCTCCCGGGCACCCCGACGACGGCGACGTACTCGCTCACCGAGCGCTTCGACGGATCGATCGCGCCGGGGGCGGTCCGACAGTTCCCGATCGTGGCCGACCCGTCGACGATCGACGTCCTGCCGGCGACCGACTCACGCGTGCATCCACTGCTCGTCGAGGTCCGGAGCGGAGGTGACGTCGTCGGGAGCCTGAACACGTCGCTCGTGTGGATCGCGCGCGATCCGGAGCGCCCCGTGTCCTTCTCGTGGTGGACCGAGTTCGACGCGCCGCTCCCGCTCGGCCCCGACGGTCGGCTCGTGGCTCGGGGGTTCGAGGCGGCGATCGGCGAGACCGGGTCCCTCACCGAACAGGTAGATGCGCTCGCCAGGCTCGCCGAGCGCGAGGTGCCGATCGATCTCGTGGTGCGTCCCGCGCTCCTGGACCACCTGATGCGGATGAGCGACGGCTACGAACGCGCGGACGGCGTCCGCGTTCCGAGCGGCAGCGGTCCAGCTCAGGATGCGGCCGAACTCCTCGACGCGCTCGGACGCGCCGCGCGCGCCGAGACCGTCCAGGTCTCGGCGCTGCCCTTCGCCGGACCGTCGATCCCCAGCTTCCTGGCGGGCGGCCTCCACGGCGACCTCGAAGCGCAGCGACTCCTCGCGACCGCGACGACGGATGCCGCGCTCGGCGTCACCCCGGCGATGAGCGTCGCACGGCCGCCGGGCGGAGCGTTGTCCGACGACGCGCTCGCCTGGCTCGCTGGCCGGGGAGCGACGACGATCCTCGCGGATGCCGACACCGTCGAACGGCCTCCGCAGGACAACGAGTTCGCGTTCCCGTCGACCGCGACGGTCGCGACCTCGCGCGGCGACGTCACGCTGGTCCTCCCCGACCCCGGAACGCAGGCGCTGCTCTCCCGCGAGGACCTCCTGACCGATCCCGTCCGCGCGGCGCAGGCGGTCTTCGCGGAGCTGGCCGTGGTCTGGCGCGAATCGCCCGTCCCGCCGGATCAACCCGACGGCACGCCGACGCAACGGGGGCTCGCGCTGCAGGTTCCGAGTTCGATGCCGACCCAGCTGTGGCGCCAGCTCAGCGGTCGGCTCGCGGCCGCCCCCTTCCTGACGCCGCGACACGCCCAGGACCACGTCGGCGCGGTGGTTCCGGTGGGCCCTGCCGCGACCCTGACCGCGCCCGGCGCCGACCCTCCCTCGTCGTCGTTCGTCTCCGACGTGCGACGGCTCCGCCGTGACGTCGAGGCGATGTCGTCGATGTACCTGGAACCGTCGCCGCAGACCGAGCGTCTGCGGCGGAACCTGTTCGTCGCCGAGTCCGCCGCGTCGCACGGCGACGAGACCGCCGGACGGTCGTGGCTCGACGCGGTCGCTGCCGAGACCGCTGCCGCCTTCGGATCGGTCACGCCGAGCGTGCAGGTGTTCACGCTGACCTCGCGCGACGGCGACATCCCGCTGCTCGTCGGCACGGGCGTCGAGGTTCCCACGGCCGTCACGATCGAGCTCGAGGCGTCGCTGCTCGCCTTCCCCGAGGGCAACGTCCGCGAGGTGACGCTCCAACCCGGCAGGCCGCAGGTGGTGACGTTCCCGGTCGTGTCGTCCGGCGCGCGGACCTACGACGTCGTCGTGGTGGTGCGGGCGCCGTCGGGGCGAGCGATCAGCGAACAGTCCGTCCGGATCCGCTCGACGGCGCTGAACGCGATCGCGCTCGCCGTGACGGGAGCGGCCGCCCTCGTGCTCGTCGTGCTGTGGCTGCGGCGGTGGACGCGGCGGCGCTCGGCGGTCGCGGCGGCATGAGGCGGGCTCGAGGCTCGGCAGCGTGTCCAGAGCGAGCGACGACATGAGCGACGACCGGCGCCCGTCCGGCGGCGACGACACGACGAACGTCTACGTCCGGAACACCGCCGTGATGACGGCGGGCACGATCCTTTCGCGTGCCACGGGGCTCGTTCGCGTGGCCGCGATCGCCTACGCGCTCGGCGTGCTGACCCCGGTGGCCGCGGCGTACCTCACCGCGAACACGGCGCCGAACATCCTCTACGAGCTCGTGCTCGGCGGGATCCTCACATCGGTCTTCCTGCCGGTGTTCGTCGGATGGCGTCACGATCACGGCCGGACCGAGGCCTGGCAGGTCGCCGACCGCGCCTTCACGTTCGCCGGGATCGCGCTCGTGGCGGTCGCGCTGATCGGGATCGTCCTGGCCCCCGAGATCGTTCGGTTCTATCGGATCCGCGACCCCGCGCAAGCCGAGCTCGCGACGTTCCTGCTGCGATGGTTCATGCCGCAGGCGGTCTTCTACGGGATCGGCGCGATCGCGGGAGGCGTGCTGAACGCCGAAGGCAGGTTCGCCGCGCCGATGTTCGCGCCCGTGCTCAATAACCTCGCGGTCATCGCGGCACTGATCGCGGTCGCGTCGATCGGTCTCGACGAGGCGGGGTCCGTCGACGACCTGACCGGCGCCCAGCGCCTCCTGCTCGGCGCCGGGACGACGTTCGGCGTCGTGGCCATGACCATGGCGCTGTGGCCGTCGCTCCGCGCCGCCGGGTACCGCTGGCGTCCGCGCCTCGATCTGCGGCATCCGGCGGTGCGGCGCCTCGTGCAGCTGTCGACGTGGGTCCTCGTCTACGTCGCGGCGAACCAGGTGGCGTACGCCCTGATCGTCCGCTACACGAACGATCTCGACGACGCGCGCGGCAAGATCGCCGCCTACAACATCGGCTTCCTGATCTTCTCGCTCCCGCACGCCGTGTTCGCCGTCTCGGTGATCACCGCGCTGCTGCCGGCGATGGCCGACCGGTGGGCGGCGGGCGACCGCGCCGGCGTCATCCGATCGTTCTCGCGCGGTCTGCGCGACACCAGCGTCGTGATGCTCCCGGCCGCGTTCGGGCTGGCGGCGCTCGCGCTTCCGATCTCGCGGCTGCTGCTCGAGCGCGGCCTGACCGGCACGACCGACGTCGTCGTCGTCGGCGACGTGCTGCTGGCGTTCGCGGTGGGGCTCCCGTTCTTCTCCGCGTTCCAGCTGCTGACGCGCACCTTCTACGCGATGCAGGACTCCCGCACGCCGGCGCTCACGAACGTCGTCAGCGCGGTCGTGCAGGTGGCGGCCTCGCTGACGTACGCGTTCGTCCTCGACCTCGACGTCCAGGGGATGGCGTTCGGTCACGCGACGTCCTACGCCGTCGGCACGGCGATCCTGCTCGTGCGGCTGCGGTCGGCCGCGGGCCGTCTCGACGGTCGGCGGATCGCGGCGACGCTGATCCGGGTCGTTCCGGTCGCCGTCGTGACGGCGGCTGCGGCGTACGCCGTCGCGGAGACGCTCGGCGCGCACGGACCGTCGCCGAGCGTCGGAGCGCAGCTCGCGCAGGTCGTCGCGGCCGTGCTGACCGGGATGCTTGTCTTCGCGGGCCTCGCCTCTATCGTTGGCGTTCGGGAGGTCCGGGACATCGCGGCCACCCTTCGCAGGAGGTTCCGAGGGTGACGATGCGCGCGTCCGACGAGCGCGGCTTCATCGGCAAGCTGCTGATCGTCTGGTTGCTGGTGCTCGGCCTGCTCGGCGTCGCCGTGATCGACGCCACGTCGATCGTGATGGCACGGTTCCAGCTCTCCGACGCCGCGACGCGCGCCGCGACCGACGCCGCCGCCGCGCTCAACCGGGGCGGATCGCCGACCGAGGCCTGTGCAGCGGCCGCCGGGTCGCTCGACGAGCACGAGCCCGACGCGCGACGGCCGCGGCGGTCGTGGTGTCAGGTCGACCCGGCCGACGGGCGGGTGACGATCCGGCTGCGGACCGACGCCGGAACCCTCCTCGCGAGCCGGCTGTCGTTCACCGAGCGGTTCGCGGCCGTCAGCGTCGCCGAATCCGCCGGGCGCAGCTCGCTGTGACCGAGCGTGGCGTCGCCGGGCCGCTCAGCGACGGCGAGCTCGTGCGGCGGTTCCACGCCGGCGACCGGGAAGCGTTCGGAGCGTTGGTCGAGCGTCATCGCGACCGCGTGTACCGCGTCTGCCTACGCGTGACCGGCGATGCGGAGGAAGCGCTCGACGCCTCGCAGGAGGCGTTCCTGTCGGCGCTGCGGAACCTCGATCGGTTCCGAGGCGACGCGGCGTTCACCACGTGGATCCACCGGATCGCCGTGAACGCGAGCTACGACCGCATGCGGGCCCGCGCTCGCACGCCGCTGCTCCACGCCGTCGCCGACGACGGGTCGCGGCCGGAGCCCGGGCCGCCGGTGCCCGACCCCGCCGACGCGGTCGCCGACGCCACCGACGTCGCCGCGGCCCTCGCGAGCGTTCCGGAGGAGTTCCGTGCCGCCCTCGTCCTCGCCGACGTGGAGGACCTGCCGTACGACGAGATCTCCGCCATCCTCGAGGTACCCGTCGGCACGGTGAAGTCGCGCGTGCACCGGGGGCGCGTCGCGCTCGCGCGGGCGATGGGTTCCGCGCCCGCGACGCCGCCCGGCGCCGAGCCGACGTCGCCCCGGCCCGCCGGGGAACCGGGCGCGGGCGCCGACACGTCGAAGGACGACCGATGACGCATCCCGAGGATCAGCTCGCCGGCTACGTCGACGGATCGCTCGATCGCGACGAGCGCGCCGTCGTCGACGCCCACCTCGCGACATGCTCGAACTGTCGCGACGAGCTCGCAGCGGCGACCGTGGCGCGTGCGGCGCTCGCGTCGCTCCCCCGATCGGTCGCCACACCGCCCGCCGTCGGTCGCGCGGCGATCGAGGGCGCACGGCGGTCCGACCGTGCGGTCACGCGGCCGGTGGCCGCGCCCGATCATCCGCGGTGGTCCCGCTGGGCCGGCGCCGCCGCCGGCGCGGCGGCCGTCGTCCTCGCGCTCGCCGTCGCGATCCCGTCACTGAGCGGCGGTGACGGCGACCGAGCCGCCGAGCTCGCGGCGCCCGGTGTCGGCGGCGGCGCGCAAGCCACCGATGCGATCGGGCTCGCCGAGGTCGAGCGGATCGCCGGCAACCTCGGCCCGGCCGACCTTCCGGCGCTCGCCGATCCGATCCTCGCGGAGGTCGAGGACGGAACGCGCGAGCTCGAGGCCGGCGCGGTCGCTGACCAACCCGGCACGCAGGATGACCAAGGAGCCGCACCGAGCGGCGACGCGGCGTCGGAGGCGGCGGCGCTCGGCACGACGGCCGCGACGTGTCTGCGCACGGCGTTCCCGGCCCTGACGACCGAGCCGCTCCGGATCGCGCGGCTCCGCTTCGAGGGCACGCCGGCCTACGGCGGCGTCTTCTACGTGCCAGGCGGCACCGAGACCGAGTTCGGCACCTTCGAGGCCGACGTGCTGCAGGTGGTCGTCGCGAGCAGGGGCGACTGCTCGCTCCTCGGCACCGCGCCGGTCCGCGTCTAGCCAGGCGTCGCTCCCGACAGCCGGCGACGTCCGCCGCGCGGGAAGGTTCGGAGCGGTCCTCGGCGTTGAGGGCCTGTGGGAGGATTGCCCGCATGGCAGACGACGTCCGGAACATGATCGTGATCGGCTCGGGCCCGGCCGGCTACACGGCCGCGCTGTACGCCGCCCGCGCCAACCTCGAGCCCCTCGTCCTGAAGGGGCTGGACGCCGGTGGACAGCTGATGCTCACGACCGACGTCGAGAACTACCCCGGCTTCGCCGACGGGATCATGGGTCCGGAGCTGATGGACCAGATGGAGAAGCAGGCGGCCCGCTTCGGCGCCGAGATCCTCGCCGTCCACGTCACCGAGGTCGATCTGTCGGAGCGTCCGTTCACGGTCAAGGCCGGCGACCAGGCGTGGAAGGCCGAGACGGTCGTCGTGTCCACCGGCGCGACCGCCCGGTGGCTCGACGTTCCGGGCGAGGCGAAGCTCCGCGGTCGAGGCGTCAGCGCCTGCGCGACGTGTGACGGGTTCTTCTTCCGGGACCGCGAGCTCGTGGTGGTCGGTGGCGGCGACTCCGCGATGGAGGAGGCGACGTTCCTCACGAAGTTCGCGAGCAAGGTGACGATCGTCCACCGGCGCGACGAGTTCCGTGCGTCGGCGATCATGCAGGAGCGCGCGCTGTCGAACCCGAAGATCGAGGTGATCTGGAACACGGTCGTCGACGAGGTGCTCGGCGATGACGCGGTCACCGGCGTGAAGCTGCGGAACGTCGGGTCCGAAGAGGTGACGGAGCTCCGCACCGACGGCGTCTTCATGGCGATCGGGCACGACCCGAACACCTCGCTGTTCCGCGGCCAGCTCGAGCTGGACGACGAGGGCTACGTGAAGGTCGACGAACCGCGGACCGCGACGAGCGTCGACGGCGTGTTCGCCGCGGGCGACGTCACCGACCGGATCTACCGGCAGGCGATCACCGCCGCGGGCCAGGGATGCAAGGCCGCGATGGACGCCGAGCGCTTCCTCGAGAGCGCCGCCGACCACTGATCCGACCAGCCGCTGACCGGCGAGCCACCGACCGAGCGGCCCGTCGTGCCCTGCCCGGGAATGACTCCGCGGAACGGCGCGTTCTGGGAACATACGCGCGCGGGCCGGCCCGCGGCTTCGCGCGCCTCCCGACATCGAGGAGCAACGACATGGCGAACATCGGCAGCGTCAGCGACGGCGACTTCCAGAACACGGTCCTCGGGTCCGAGACCCCCGTGCTGGTGGACTTCTGGGCCGAGTGGTGCGTCCCGTGCCACATGGTGTCACCGGTCGTCGAGGAGATCGGCAACGAGAAGGGTGACGTCCTGAAGGTCGCGAAGCTGAACATCGACGAGAACCCCGAAGCGACGCGGACCTACGGCGTGATGTCGATCCCGAGCCTGATCCTGTTCAAGGACGGCCAAGAGGTCGCCCGCGTGATCGGCGCGAAGCCGAAGGACGCGATCCTGAAGGATCTCGACCAGCACCTCTCCGCGTAACCGACCTCGCTCCGACCTCTCCCCTCAGCGCCGCCGTTCGCCCGCGCGACCGGCGGCGTTGCCGTTCGCTGCGGGTTGCGCCCACACTCGGCGCGTGCGGATCTTCCGGCAGGGAGACGAGGGACCTGACGTCGGCGACGTGCAGCAGCGGCTCGTCGCGCAGGGCGAGCGGATCGACGCCGAGGAGATGGGCGGCCGGTTCGGTCCGTCCACCGACGCGGCGGTGCGGTCGTTCCAGGCGCGGCGGAACCTGCGCGTCGACGGCCGCGTCGGTCCCGACACGTGGAACCATCTCGTCGAGGCTGGGTACCGGCTCGGCGATCGCACGCTGTACCTGCACGCGCCGCCGTTCCGCGGCGACGACGTCCGAGCGCTCCAACGCAAGCTGAACGCTCTCGGGTTCGATGCCGGGCGCGAAGACGGGCTGCACGGCACCGAGACCGACCGGGCGGTGCGCGACTTCCAGCGGAACGTCGGCGACGAGGCAGACGGCTTGGTCGGTCTCCACACGATCGCGACGCTCGAGCGAATGCGCCCCCAGGACGGCGCCGCGAGCCGCGCCCTCGTGCGGGAGCGCGAAGAGGTGCGTCGGATGCGCGGCTCGATCGAAGGTCAGGTGATCGCGATCGATCCCGGCCACGGCGCCGACGGCGCCGTCGTGCCCGAGGTGCACGTCGCGATGGCGCAGGCGCTCGCGGACGAGCTGACCCGCCTCGGTGCGAAGCCGGCCGTGCTGCGCGACGACGACGAGGAGCCCGACGCACCGGAACGCGCCCGTCGCGCGAACGAGCTCGACGCCGCCGTCTGCATCTCGCTGCACCTCGGATCCGGCATCCCGGAGGCGAGCGGGCCGACGTGCTCGTACTTCGGAAGCGCCCAGACCCACTCGCCGTTCGGCATGCGCCTCGCCGGCCTCGTGCTGCAGGAGCTCGAGGACGAGTTCCACCGCCGAGGACGGCTGCAGCGGCTGTCGGCCACGATGCTGCGCGACACGCGCATGACGGCCGTGCAGGTCGAGCCGCTGTTCGTCACGAACGAAGACGAGGCACGCGTGATCGCCGATCCCGCGTTCGGCGAACGTGTCGGGCGGGCCGTCGCCGCCGGCGTGCGCCGGTTCTTCCGGCACTGACCGCCCGATGGCTGGGTCGGACTAGCGCTCGCGACGGCGGCGCGCGAGGAGCAGCAGCGCGACGCCGAGGCCGGCGCCGAGCAGCCCTCCCCGACGGATCCGCTGCCCTTCGGTGGGATGCGCGACGTCGACGAGCGCGGGATCGAGGTCGACGCGCGGAGGCTCGCCCGGCTGCGGCGCGACGCCCGGGCCCTCGGCGACCGGGCCCTCGGCGACCGGCCCCTCGAGGTCCTCGGGTCGCTCCCGTGGCTCGTCCATCGTGGCTAGGCTACCCCGATGCGCGCCTGTCTCATGATCGAGGGGCAAGAAGGCGTGACGTGGTCCGATTGGCTGCGACTCGCCGACGCCGCCGAACGGTTCGGCCTCGAAGGGCTCTTCCGATCGGACCACTACTTCAGCGTCCAGGGCGCGAGCGGCCGCGGGTCGACCGACGCGTGGACGCTCCTCGCGGGCCTCGCTGCGCGGACCTCGTCGCTCCGCCTCGGCACGCTCGTGTCGCCGGTGACGTTCCGTGAACCCGCGCTGCTCGCGAAGGCAGCCGTCACGGTCGACGAGATCAGCGGCGGCCGAGCGGAGCTCGGCATCGGTGCCGGCTGGTGGGAGGAGGAGCACACGAGCCACGGCTTCGACTTCCACGACACCACCACGCGCTTCGCGATGCTCGCGGAACAGGCCGAGGTCGTGCACGGCCTCCTCACGCACGACCGGTTCTCGTTCCACGGACGGTTCTACGACCTCGACGACGTCGAGTTCCTGCCGAAGTCCGTCCAGCGCCCGCACCTGCCGATCGTCCTCGGCGGACGTCGCGTCGGCCCCACGATGCAGCAGGTGATCGGCCGCTTCGCCGACGAGTTCAACACGGTCGGCGGCACGCCCGAGGACGTCCGCGCGCGCTTCGGCCGCGCCCGGGAGGGCATCGACGCGGCCGGTCGCGATCCGGAGTCGCTCGTCACGTCGCTCATGACGTGGTTCTTCGTCGCGCCGACCGAAGCCGAGTACGTGCGCAAGCTCGAACGCGCGCATTCGCTCGATCCGAGCACCGGACCGTTCGACGCGTACCGCGACGACATCGAGAAGGACTGCATCGTCGGCACGCCCGACCGCGCCGTCGCGCGGATCGCGGAGTACCGCGACGCCGGCGTGCAGCGGATCTTCCTGAACCACGAGCTCTACGACGACGACGAGATGCTCGAACTGCTCGCGACCGAGATCGTGCCGGCCGTCGGGTGAGCCCGATCGCGCTCGGAGGTCCTGACCAGCGCCGATGCTAGGCTGGCCGCCTCCCGATGGCCGAGTTCTCGATCGATCGCTTCGTCGACCTGTACGCCGACCGCACGTCGGGCATGTCGGCATCGGAGGTGCGCGCGCTCTTCGCCGTCGCGTCGCGCCCCGACGTCGTGTCGCTCGCGGGCGGGATGCCGTTCGTGCAGGCGCTGCCGCGCGACGAGATCGCGCGGCTCGTCGCCGACGCGCTCGACACCCCCGGTGCCACGGCGCTCCAGTACGGCGGCGGCCAGGGACAGCGGAGCCTCCGCGAGCGCCTCGTCGCGTTGATGGAGGCCGAGGGGATCGACGCCGATCCGGAGGAAGTGGCCGTCACCACCGGCGCCCAGCAGGCGCTCGACCTCCTCGGGAAGATCTTCGTCGACCCGAGCGACCTCGTCGCGGTCGAGGCGCCGGCCTACGTCGGCGCGCTCACCGCGTTCGGCGCGTACCAGCCGCGGTACCTCACGATCGACCTCGACGACGAGGGCATGATCGTGGAGCAGCTCGAACACGCGCTCCTGCGCGGCGACCGACCCAAGTTCGTGTACACGGTGCCGAACTTCGGGAACCCGGCCGGTGTGACGATGTCACACGACCGACGGCGCCGCCTCGTGGAGCTCTGCCGCGAGGCCTCGATCCCGATCGTCGAGGACAACCCCTACGGCCTCCTGCGGTTCGAGGGAGCGCATCTGCCGACGTTGCGCTCGCTCGACCCCGAGAACGTGATCTACGTCGGCACGGTCTCGAAGACGTTCGCGCCCGGCGTCCGCGTCGGGTGGGTGCTCGCGGAACCGTCGGTGATCCAACGCCTGGTCCTCGCGAAGGAAGCGGCGGATCTCTGCGGATCGAACCTCAACATGCTCCTCACCGAGCGATGGTTCGCCGACGAGCATCGTTGGCGGACGAACCTGGCCGCGCTCGTCGCGACCTACCGGTCGAGACGAGACGCCATGCTCGACGCGATCGACGAGCATCTCCCCGACGGCGCGATGTGGACGAACCCTTCGGGAGGCTTCTACGTCTGGGTCACGCTGCCGGCGTGGGTCGACACGAAAGCGCTCCTCGCCGCGGCGGTCGAGCGGCGGGTGGCGTACGTCCCGGGCACCGCGTTCTATCCGGACGGGCGGGGAGCGAACCAGATGCGGCTCGCGTTCTGCTACCCGCCCGAGGATCGGATCCGCGAAGGCATCGCGCGCCTCGGCGCGTTGCTGCACGACGAGGAGCGGCTGTACAGGAGCATCGAGCCGCGATGAACGTCGCGGTCCTCGGCGGCGGGCACACCCCCGAACGGGACGTGTCGCTGCGGAGCGCGCATCGGGTCCGCGCGGCGCTCGGTGAGCTCGGTCACGACGCGTGGCTCGTGGACCCGGCCGAGGTTCCGCTCACCGAATCCCTGCAGGAGCGACCTCCCGACCTCGTGTGGTTGTCGTTGCACGGCAAGGAGGGTGAGGACGGCACCGTCCAGCGTCTCCTCGATCTGCTCGACCTGCCGTACACGGGGACCGCGGGGTTCGATTGCGAGTGCGCGTTCGACAAGGTGCTCGCGAAGGACGTCCTCGCGCGCGCGGGCGTTCCGACGCCGGCGTGGGTCCCGATCGAGGGAACCGCGCTGCGCGACCTCGGCGCCGGCGCGGCGCTCGGAACGGCGATCGAGCGGATCGGCCTACCGTGCGTGGTGAAGCCGTCACGGAGCGGCTCTGCGCTCGGCGTCGGCTTCGTGGAGCGCGAGGCCGACGTCGCGCGGGCGGTGATGGCGGCGCTGTCCTTCAGCGGCGCCGCGATCATCGAACGGAAGGTCATCGGAACCGAGGTCGCGGTCGGGATGGTGGGCGCTCCGCTCGAGCCCCTACCACTCGTCGAGATCGCGCCGAAGTCGGGCGTCTACGACTACGCCGCCCGATACACGGCGGGCGCGACGGATCATTTCGCGCCGGCGCGCGTGAGCGACGAGATCGCGGCGAAGGTTCGCGCGGCAGCGTCGCGCGCGACCGCGGCGCTCGGTTTACGCGACCTGACGAGGGTCGACATGATCGTCGACGCCGAGGGCGTGCCCTGGGTCCTCGAGGTGAACGTCTCGCCCGGCATGACGGAGACGTCGCTCGTTCCGATGGCGGCCCTCTCCGCGGGCATCGGACTGGCGGCACTGTGCGATAACGTCATACGCGCCGCCACGTCACGGCCGCGGTGATCCGGCGCGGGCTCGCAGCCGGCTGTCTCCTCCTCGTCGCCGCGTGCACCGCGGGCGGCGAGAGCACGCCGACGAGCCCTCCTCCAGCGCCGGATGACGGAGGCCCGGCGGGAGGATGCCCGGGGTTCGTCGTGGCTCGGCACGGCGGGGCGTGCGTCGACACGTTCGTCCTCGACGACGCGACGTACCGCGTCACGTGCGTCGCCGTGCCGGCGTTCATGCTCGACGTTCCGGTCCGGGCTCGGTGGGGTCGCGCGGCCGTCCGAGCGATCGTGGCCGTGCCGGCCGCCCATGCCGTCGCCGTCACGGCGGACGACGAGACGTGCGGAGCGTTCGCGCTCGCGCGCCGAGCGGACCTTCCGCGGGAGACCGCCGACGCCATCGCTGACGAGATGGCACGCGCGGCGGAGCTCCCGCCCGACCTCGAGAAGGGTTAGTCCGGCGCGATCCCCGGCCCGGAGCCGATGATCTCGGAGACGATCCGTTCGAGGTCATCTGGCGACCCGAACTCGATCACGACCTTGCCGCCGCGCTTCGTGCCGACCTGGATCGAGACACGGGTGGCGAGCTGTTCCGACAGGATCTCCTCGATCTCCGCGACGGCCGGGTCCCCACCGCTCGTCTCCACGACGGCGCGCACGGCGGCCTCGGGGGGTTCGGGCGTGTCGAGGAACCGCCGAACGACCTCTTCGGTCTGCCGGACGGAGAGGTCTTCGGCCGCCACGCGGAGCGCGAGCGATCGCATCGCCTCGTCGTCGCCGAGGGCGAGGAGGGCGCGCGCGTGCCCGGCGGTGATCTTCTCGTCGGTGAGCAGCTGCTGGACCTCGAGAGGGAGCGATAACAAGCGGATGGTGTTCGCGATGTGTGACCGCGACACACCGACGCGATCCGCCAGCGCCTCCTGTTTGAGGCCCAGCTCTTCGAGCAGTTGCCGGAACGCCTCCGCAAGCTCGATCGGATTGAGGTCCTCGCGATGGATGTTCTCGATCAGCGCCTCGCGGAGGAGCTCCGAGTCCTGGCTGTCGCGCAGGACGATCGGAACCGTCGCAAGGCCGGCGAGCTTCGCGGCTCGCAGTCGCCGCTCCCCCGCCACCAGTTCGTACGTGCCCTCGCCCGAGCGCCGCACGACGATCGGCTGCAGGATGCCGACCTCCTTGATGGACGCGGCGAGCTCGGCGAGCGTCTCGTCGTCGAACCGCGTCCGCGGCTGCTTCGGGTTCGGCCCGACGGCGTTCACCGGCACCTGCAGGAGTCCTGCCGGTGCTTCGCCCGCTTCCGGCGCACCGGGGATCAGCGCGGAGAGTCCCCTGCCGAGCCCGCCTCGCTTCGCCATCCTCACCCTCCCTTGCGGAACGACCACCATCGACGCTTGCGGCGGCCGGGCGGCTCGTCGGCCAGCGTCGCGCCGATCGCGCCGGACGCCTCGTCGGGCGCGTCGACCGCTCCGTCACGTCCCTGTGGCGCGACCGGTGTCGGCGTCGTCGTGAGGTCGGCCTCGGCCTGCTCGTCGATCACCACGACGCGTCGTTCGGGAAGGTGGCCCGGCTCTGGAACGGATCTCGGAGCGCGCACCCGGGCCTCTGGCGCCCGCTCGGCTTCCTCCCAGATGTCATCGTCCCCCGCCGGCGCAGCCGGCGTCGCTCGCGCAGCCGCCGGCGGGGAGGGCGGGCGGTCGACGGTGGTGGACCCTGCGGCCGCAGGTCCAGCGTCCGCCACAGGAGCGACGGGCGGACTCGGCGGCTCAGCGGGGGGCCGCTGGACCTGCGTGCTCGGAGGTTCAACGTCCGTGCTCGGGGGCGGCTCGACGGCCGGGGGCGGCTCGACGGCCGGGCTCGACGGGGGCTCGTCCGATCCGTCCGGAACGGGCACCTCGCCAACGTCGACCGCCGATTCCTGCCTGGGGGCGGCTGGAGCGTCCGCAGCGAGCTGGTCGGGGCCAACCGGCTGCACCGTGTTCTCGACCGGCGCGACGACGACCGTCGGGAGCTCGTCGTACTCCGGCATCGGCCCCGTCGGAGCCGGTCGGACGGCCACCTCGCGCGCGAGCTGACGGTAGCTCTCCGCCCCCTTGGACTTCGGATCGTAGACCGTGATGGGCTGCCCGAAGCCGGGGGCTTCCGAGAGGCGGACGGTGCGGGGGATGATGATGTCGTACACCAGCTCGCCGAAGAACCGACGCACCTCGTCGACGACCTGCTCCGAGAGCTTCGTCCGCGGATCGAACATCGTCAGCACGATCCCGGTCACGCGCAGGCCGGGGTTGATGTTCTGCTGGACGAGGCTCACGTTCCGCAGGAGCTGGCCGAGGCCCTCGAGCGCGTAGTACTCGCACTGGATCGGCACGATCAGTTCCTCGGCGGCCGTCAGCGCGTTGATCGTGAGCAGCCCGAGCGACGGCGGACAATCGAGGAGGATGTAGTCGTAGACGCCCTCTCGAACGGGTGCGAGCGCCTTCTTGAGGCGGCTCTCCCGCGAGAACTGGCTGACGAGCTCGATCTCCGCGCCGGCGAGATCGATCGTGGAGGGAAGGGCATGCAGGTTCGCGAGATGCGTCGGGATGACGGCGTCATCCAGCGGCGCCTCGGCCACGATCACGTCGTAGACGGTCGTCTCGCGGGCTTCCTGGCGGATGCCGAGGCCCGTTGAAGCGTTCCCCTGCGGATCCAGGTCGACGACCAAGACGCGGTAGCCGAGCTCCGCCAGTGCGGCTCCCAGGCTCACCGCCGTCGTGGACTTGCCGACGCCGCCCTTCTGGTTCGCGATCGCGATGACACGAGCGGTGCCGGGCAGCTCCGGAACCTCCGGCCGCTCTGACGCCTCGGCGGCTGCCTCCGGGCGTGCGGAGCCCGCGGACGCAACGGAAGAGGTCCCGGAAGGGGTGCTCACTGCCGGGTCATGATAACGAGCGGACCAGACCCTGCAACCTCCGAGGCCGCGGAAACCGTGACGTGGGCGCCGGCGACGTTCGCCGTCCTCGGATCGAACGACTCACCCGCCCAGTACAGGAGCCGCCCGCCGGCGACCAGGAGCCGCTCGGCGACGACCCACGTCGCGGCCGCACCCGCGAACGCACGCGCCGAGCAGACGTCGAACGTGGCGGCGGTGAGGGATCCCACGTCACCGGAGAACACCTCGGCGTTGGAGAGCCCGAGCTCCGCGACGACGGTCGCAAGGAAGGACGCGCGGTTGTTCCGCCGCTCGGCGAGCGTGACCCGAACCTCCGGAAGCGCGATCGCGAGAACGACGCCCGGCAGGCCGCCACCGGAGCCGATGTCGCACAGCGACCGTGCGGCGGACGGAACGGCGACGACGCCGCGCAGCGAGTCCTCCACGTGCCGCTGGCGGATCCGCCCCGCGTCTCCCCGGGAGACGACGCCTCGCGGCACCCCCTCGGTGAGCAGGAGAGACTCGTAGGACGTCAGGAGGGCGCGGCGGTCATCCGGAACGAGAGACCAGAAGCTCATGTTTCACGTGAAACATGGGACGGGAGCGGCCGCGGGATCCACGGGCCCAAGGTCGGGTGGTACGAACGCGACGACCCTACTCCGTCACGGGGCGGATCACGACGTAACGCGCCGGGTCTTCGCCCCGGCTCACCGTCTCGACACCCGCCACGTCGGCGATCGCGTCGTGCACGAGCTTCCGCTCGAGGGCGTTCATCGGTTCCAGGCTCCGCTCGGCGCCATCCGCGGCGACCTCGGTGGCGGCGGTGCGGGCCCGCTCGATGAGATCCCGGTCGCGACGCTTCCGATGGTCCTGCACGTCGACGATCACGCGGACCCGCTGGCCGAGCTGCCGGCTCACGACCTGGCGCGCGAGTTCCTGGATCGCATCGAGCGTCTGGCCCTGCGTGCCGATCAGCAGCGAGAGATCCTCGTCGGGAGCGTCGACGACGTCCACGTACATGCGACCACCCTCGTCGACGGGCTCCGCGATGCCGTCGATGCCCATCCGCGCCAGGAGCTCCTCGACGAAGTCCGCCACGGCGTCGGCCTGGTCCTCGAGCTCATCCGCGGTCGGCTCGTGCCGATCGGTGCGGTCAGCCACGCTTCCCGCTCCCCGGGTTCCGCCGTTTCGAGCTGCTCCCCGAAGAGCCGCTGCGCCGCTGCGGGCCCTTGGCGCTCGCGCCTTTCGCGCCCGTGCCCTTCGTGCCGCTGGTCTTCGGCGTAGCGGTGGGTTTCGCTTCCGGGGTGGCCGCCGCCGGGCCCTGCGCGGCCTCGGCCTTCTCCATCATCCGCGCCATGAAGCCCTTCTTCGCCGGCTCGCCGGACTCCGCCTTGGCCCGCTGCTCCGCCATCCGCTTCTCGATCGCGTCGGGGCCGATGTGGCCGGCCCGGAGCAAGAACGCCTGCTGACCGATCTGGAACGCGTTCGACGTGGTCCAGTACAGGACGAGTCCGGCGGGGAAGGTCAGTCCGAAGAAGGCGAACATCAGCGGCATGTACTTCAGGATCGCCTGTTGCTGGGCGGACTGGGACCCCGGCGGGCTCGCCTTCTGCATCTGCCGCTGCTGATAGAACGTCGTCCCGATCATCAGGAGCAGGAGCACGACGTACGGGATCGTGTCGATGATCTTGTGGTCGCCGCAGTCCAGTCGCTGGGAACTCTCCTCGCCCTCGGCGTTCATCACGGGTTGCTGCTCGCCCGCCTGGACGAGCGAGCACTGCAGGTTCATGAACAGGAAGTTCAGTCCCTGGTCCTCGTGTTCCGTGACGTCGCGGAACAACTCGGAGTCGGTGGGGTAGTGGTTGTTCGCGAACGCCGTGGGGGTCTCCTCGACGCTGACGAACTCGGCGGTCGGCGCGGGCGCGCGCAGCACCGAGTACATCGCGATCAGGATGGGGAACTGCAGGAGCAGGGGGAGGCAGCCGCCGAGCGGGTTCACGCCGGCGTCGCGGTACAGCTTCATCGTCTCTTCCTGGATCTTCTGCTTGTTCCCCTTGTACTTCTTCTGCAGCGCCTTGATCTGTGGCTGGATCGCCTGCATGTGCTGCATCGACTTGATCTGCTTGATCCCGAGCGGAAGCAGCACGAGCCGGATCAACACGGTGAGCAGGATGATCGACAGCCCGAAGTTGCCGATCACGTCGTAGATCTCGGCCAGCACCCAGCCGAGGCCGTCGAGCAGCGCCTGCCACGGGGCGAAGGCGATCACGCCGGAACCTCATCGGGCCGCGGAGCGCCCTCGTGGATGACGGCGCCGGGCGTGACGTCCTGTGGTATGACGTCATCATACGAGCGCGGATCGGGGGCCGGATCGAGACCCCCCGCGCCGAACGGGTTGCACCGCAGGACCCTCCACGTGGCCAGCACGGTCCCGGCGATCGCGCCGCGCGCGCGCACCGCGTCCTCGGCGTAGCGGCTGCACGTGGGATAGAACCGGCACTGGCCGCCCAACCACCCCGAGAGCGTCACCCGATACAGGCGGATGCCCGCGACGAGTACCCCCCGGAATGGGGCCCCGACCGTCCACGCGGCGCGGCGAAGCACGTTCATGGTCGGGCTTCGCCCCGGCGGAGCAACTCCGTCAACTCGGCCACCAGATCCTGGGTCTTGGCGCCCCGGACGCCCGAGCGGGCCACCAGGACGACGTCGTTCGCGATCCCGACCTCGGGCGCGATGTCCCGCCATGCGGCCCTGAGGATGCGTCGGGCCCGGTTCCGTTCGACCGCTCCGCCGACACGCTTGGTGGCGACGGCCGCGAACCCGCCGGTCCCGGGCGCGAGGAACATTACCACCCGCCTCCCGTGACGCGGTTCCGCGGTGTCGAGCACGCGGCGGACGTCGCGGGACCGCACGTCGGCGCGTCGGTGCAGGTCAGGCCGTCAGCCGACGGCGACCCTTCCGTCGCCGGGCCTTGACGATCGCGCGCCCCGCTCGCGTGCGCATCCGCAGGCGGAAACCGTGCCGGCGCGCCCGGCGGCGGTTGTTCGGCTGGTACGTGCGCTTGCCTTTGGGCATCGTGACGGGTCCTCGTGTCGTCTGATCTCGAGCTGGCGGGCGCACGGAGGCGACCCGCGGAACGCGCCCCGGCCGGTCCACCGGTCGCGCCTGACGGGAACGGAGTATACGGGCGGCCATCGACGCTGGACAAAGCCCTTGACAACAGAAAGAGCGCCAAGACCCCCTCAGGAGCGTGAAGGGCCGAAAACGGCTGTGCTACCTTCCGGGCGCCTTCCCCCAGGGTGACCGACCCCCCGACAACGGGTCGAACCGCGAGACGCGTCTGGCGATGCGGACGGGCAGGCCGGACGCGTTCTCCACCGTTGTGGAAAGGTCCTGTGGATAGGCATGGCGCAAGCCTTCTCGCATACCGACGGAACCCCCACGACCTCCGCCACGACGGTCTGGACGCACGTGCTCGAGCGTGCGCGCGCCGAGCTGCCGGAGACGACGCTCGTGATGTGGTTCACCGACGTGCGCCCCACGGGCTTCGACGGTGACTCCCTCACGCTCGCGGTCCCGAGCCACCTCGTGAAGGAGCGGCTCCAGCATCACCACCTCGCGATGATCGAGGACGCCGCCATGGCGTCGGCAGGCCGACCCGTCAAGATCGAGCTCGACGTCGATGAGGCCCTGCGGCACGCCGACGCGAGCTCGGCGACGTCTCTCGGATCGTCGGACGTGGTCACCCCCGCGGCTCCCGAGCCCGCGCGCCCGGCGGCGGCACCATCGCCCTCGGCGTCGCGCCCCCAGGTCGGCGCGCCGGGGCTTCCGTTCCCGAACTACACCTTCGACGCGTTCGTTCCAGGCCCGTCGAACCGGTTCGCCCATGCGGCGGCGATGGCCGTCGCCGAGGCCGCGCCGTCGACGGCCTACAACCCGCTGTTCATCTACGGTGGGGTCGGCCTCGGCAAGACGCACCTCCTGATCGCCGTCGGACACCACATGCATCGGCTGAAGCCGTCGCTGCGCGTGAAGTACGTGACGTCGGAGCAGTTCGTGACGGAGTTCATCAAGGCGGTCCGCGAGCGACAGGGAGATGCCTTCCGCCACAAGTACCGCGAGACCGACGTGCTTCTCGTCGACGACATCCAGTTCCTCGCGAAGCGTGAAGAGACGCAGACGGAGTTCTTCCACACGTTCAACCATCTGCACGGGAGCGCCAAGCAGATCGTGATCGCGTCGGACCGGCCGCCGCACGAGCTGAGCGGTCTCGAGGAGCGCCTCGTGAGCCGGTTCCGGTGGGGGCTCTGCGTCGACGTGCAGCCGCCCGATCTCGAGACGCGCATCGCGATCCTCCAGCTCAAGGCCGAGCGTGACGGGCTGCACACGATCCCGCACGACGTGATCGAATTCGTCGCCTCGAAGTTCGATCAATCGGTGCGTGAGCTCGAAGGCGCGCTCGTGCGCGTCGTGGCGTGGTCCGAGCTCACGGGGCAGCCGATCGACCAGACGCTCGCCGAGCGCGCGTTGCAGGATCTGATCCCGCAGAACCAGAGCGAGATCCCGCCGCAGATCATCCTCGAGGAGACCGCGAACTACTTCTCGCTGTCGACCGGTGACCTGATGTCGAAATCCCGTTCCCGGCCGCTCACGAACGCCCGCCACATCGCGATGTACCTGACCAGGGAATGCACCGGCCTGTCGCTCGTGAAGATCGGCGAGATCTTCGGCGGCCGCGACCACACCACGGTGCTGCACGGCATCAACAAGGTCACCGAGGAGATGCGGGCGCGCGACACCGTGTTCCGCCAGGTGCAGGACCTGACGCGGAGCATCCGCGCGCGAGCCAGGGGTGCCGCGTGAGCAAGCTGTGGACAACCGCAGGAGGGACCGTGGACCGATCTCGTCACTCCGACGGACCGATCCGGAGTGACGACTCCTTTCCACTCGTTGTCCACATGTCAGAAGGCGCCCCTAGCCTGCGAGAACGGTCGGCGTACGCAGGTTTCCACAGCTCCTACTACCGCTCCATCAGAAGAAAGAACAACGGCTCTAGGAGGTGGGCACGGTGAAGTTCCGGTGTGACCGCGACGCGCTCTCCGAGGCGCTCCAGATCGTCCAGCGGGGCGTGTCGTCACGACCCGGGATCCCAGCCCTGACCGGCGTCCTCCTCGACGCCGACGCGGCCGGCACGCTCACGCTCACGACGACCGACCTCGAGGTGTCCGCCCGCCTCTCGGTCGATGTGCAGGTCGGCGAACCAGGCATCGCGCTCGTTCCCGCCAGGCTCCTGGGCGACACGGTGAAATCGCTGTCCGACGCGCCCGTCGAGTTCGAGACCGACCAGTCGCAGGCGCGGATCCGGTGTGCCGCGTACGAGGGCTCCCTGCGCCTGCTGCCTGCCGAGGACTTCCCGGGGCTGCAGGAGCCGAGCGGAACGATCGTCACGGCCGATGCCGCGGGGTTCGCCGAGGCCGTCGGCCAGGTCGCGCGGGCCGCGAGCCGCGACGAGGCGCGTCCCGTGCTCACCGGCGTGCTCGTCGAGATCAGCCGTGAAGGTTGCGTGCTCGTCGCCACCGACTCGTACCGCCTCGCGGTCCGCGACCTCGTCGCCACGGCGAGCGGCGAGGCGAAGGCCATCGTTCCCGAGCGCGCGCTCGCCGAAGCCGGCCGCGCCGCGTCGACCGACGAGAAGGGCCAGGTCGAGATCGTCGTCGACGAGTCGCAGGTGTCGTTCCGCGTCGGCGGCCTGACGCTGACGTCGCGGCTGATCGAGGGTGAGTTCCCGAACTACCGGCAGCTGCTGCCCGAGGCGCACGAGAGCCGGCTGACGATCTCGCGGCAACAGCTCCTCGACGCGGTGCGTCGCGTCGGACTCCTCGCCCGCGACACGACCCCGGTCCGTCTCGAGTTCAACGCGCTCGGCGTGAAGCTCTCGTCGTCGTCGCCCGACGTCGGCCAGGCGATCGAGACGGTCGAGGCACGCTACGAGGGAGACGATCTGACGGTCGCCTTCAACCCGCAGTACCTGATCGACGGCCTCACGGCCGCGGTGGGGGAGAGCGTCCGGATCGACGTCCGCGATGGGCTGAAGCCCGGTGTCGTGCGGGGAGACTCCGACGGCTTCACGTACCTCGTGATGCCGGTGCGTCTGCCTGCGGCGGTGGGATAGCGACCTCGTACGCTTGCCGGCGCGATGCGCCTGGCTTGGCTCGAGCTCCGTGATTTCAGGAACCACGCGCACACCTCGATCGCGACCATGCCCGAGGGCCTCACCGTCGCGGTCGGACCGAACGGCGAGGGCAAGACGAACCTGCTCGAAGGGATGCACGTGCTGTACGCCCTCGCGAGCCCGCGCACGTCGACGAACGAGCCGCTCGTGCGCGAAGGCGCGGAGCACGGCTACGTCCGCGGGGAGTTCGAGACGCGCGACGGCAAGATGCTCGTCGAGGTCGAGATCCCACGGAAGGGGGCGAGCCGCGTGAAGCTGAACCGCTCGCCGGTGCGCCGCAAGCGTGACCTCAGGACGCACGTGCGTGCCGTCCTGTTCGGCCCGTTCGACCTTCCGATCGTGATCGGCGATCCGAGCAAGCGGCGGGCGTTCCTCGACGAGGCCGTCGTGGCGCTGCATCCGGCGCGCGACACGTTGACCACGGCCTACGACAAGGTGCTCCGCCAGCGGAACCGACTGCTGAAGGAACACGAAGGCCGCGGCGCGCCGCCCGGTCTCGAGGCGTGGGACGAAGAGCTGATCCAGGCGGGCGTGCGGGTGATCCGGGCGCGCGCCGAGGCGGTGTCGGCCCTCGAACGTCCTGCGAGCGAGGCGTTCACGGACCTCGCGGGGTACGAGCTGCTCGTGCGGTACCTGCCCAACGTCGAGGCCCCCGGGGACACGGAGAAGGCCGTCGCCGCCTTCCGCGAGCGCCTCGTCGAACGGCGGTCGGACGAACTGATCCGCCGGGCCTCCCTCGTCGGTCCGCACCGCGACGACCTCGAGCTCTCGGTCCGGGAGTTCGGGGCGCGGGCGTTCGCGTCGCACGGCGAGACGTGGGCCGCGGCGTTGTGCCTGCGGCTCGGCCTCGCGTCGGCGGTCGCCGACGAGGTCGGCGAGCCGCCGCTGCTCCTGATCGACGATCCGTACAGCGCGCTCAGTCCCGACCGTCGCGATCGCATCTCGGAACGGTTGCGCGAGCGGCCGGGTCAGATCGTCATCAGCGTCGCCGACGACGCCGACGTGCCGTCGCGCGCCGACGCCGTGTGGGACATCCGCGCGGGAACCGTGACGCCACGCGAGGCGGCCTGACGCCCATGCCGCACTCGAGGGGCTTCGCGTACCGCAGGGACCGGCGCAGCGACGATCCGGTGTCGATCGGTGCCGTGGTGGACCGCCTGCTGGAGGAAGGCGTGTTCTCGCGCGGGATGCCCATCGCGACGCTGATGTCGCGCTGGCCCGAGCTCGTCGGCGAGCGCCTCGCCGCCGCCACGGAGCCGGCCTCGCTCGACGACGGTGTCCTCATCGTCCGAGCCTCCGACGGCCCGTGGGGGGCCCAGGCGAGCTTCCTCGCCGACGCGATCAGGGCGAAGGCCGACGAGGCGCTGGGAGGCGGTCGGGTGACGTCCGTGCGCGTCGTGGTCGGCGGGCCGCCGGCAGGCGGTCCCGGCTCGGAAAACCGCAGGTGAAGGCGCAGATTCCGTGACCGAGAACACGGTCGGGAGCCTCCGTCTGCGGTAGGATGGAGGGGTTCTGCGGACGCGTCGTGTTCGCCCCCCGCCACCGATGCGAGCGGGGTGCCAACGCGCCCGCGACACGTGACCACAGGGGGACGTTTGGCAACCGCAGCGAAGACCACGAACGCCCGCGACACGGGCGCCCAACCCGCGAAGGCATCCACCAAGACCCGCACCCGCAAGGGCGGTTCCGGCTACGACTCCAGCAACATCCAGGTCCTCGAAGGCGTCGAGCACGTCCGGCTCCGGCCAGGCATGTACATCGGCACGACGAGCGCGCGTGGCCTCCACCACCTCGTCTACGAGGTCGTCGACAACTCGATCGACGAGGCGATGGGAGGGCACGCCTCGCGCATCGTCGTCACGATCCACGAGGACGGCAGCGTCAGCGTCGATGACAACGGCCGCGGCATCCCCGTGAAAGCGATCCCGGGCGCGAAGGATCGCCGCCCCGCCGTCGAGGTCGTTCTCACGACGCTGAACGCCGGCGGCAAGTTCGGCGGCGGCGGGTATCGCATCTCCGGAGGCCTCCACGGCGTCGGCGTCTCGGTCGTGAACGCGCTCAGCGTGAGGTTGACCGCCGACATCTTGCGCGACGGCTTCGCGTGGCATCAGGAGTACGCGCGTGGGCGCAGCACGATGAAACTCAAGAAGGGCCGGGCGATCCAGAAGACCGGAACGACGATCCGGTTCTGGCCCGACCCCGAGATCTTCACCGAGGGCATCGAGTTCAAGCGCGAGACGCTCGCCGAACGGCTGCGCGAGCTCGCGTTCCTCAACAAGGGCGTCGAGATCCAGCTGGTCGACGAGCGCGACGGCGCGAAGGAGGTCTTCAAGGCGAACGGCGGGCTCGTCGACTTCGTGAAGTACCTCGCCGAGGGCAAGGATCCCCTCACGAAGATCATCCCGGTCGAGACGAAGGAAGAAGACGCCGAGGTCGAGATCGCGATGCAGTGGACGCAGGGGTACGCCGAGTCCGTGTACTCGTTCGCGAACACGATCAACACGCACGAGGGCGGCATGCACGAGGAGGGCATCAAGAAGTCCCTCACGAACGTGCTGAACCGCTACGCGCGCCAGAAAGGTCTGCTGAAGGAGAAGGACGACAACCTGATCGGCGAGGACGTCCGCGAGGGTCTCGTGGCCATCATCT
The DNA here is from genome assembly GCA_035463115.1 of Actinomycetota bacterium. GTDB lineage: Bacteria > Actinomycetota > UBA4738 > UBA4738 > HRBIN12 > BPGL01. The sequence continues at coordinate 40,610 of DATHTO010000078.1, forward strand.
CCGTGAAGCTGAAGGACCCGCAGTTCGAGGGCCAGACGAAGACGAAGCTCGGCAACGCGTCGATGCGTTCGCTCGTCGAGACGACGGTGAACGCGCGCTTCGCCGAATGGCTCGAGGAGCATCCGGGCGACGGCAAGCGGATCGTGCAGAAGTCGCAGGCCGCCGCGAAGGCGCGCATCGCCGCGAAGCAGGCGCGCGACCTGACGCGTCGGAAGTCCTTCCTCGAGAGCGGATCGCTCCCGGGCAAGCTCGCCGACTGCCAGCTCACCGATCCCGCGAGCTGCGAGCTCTACATCGTCGAGGGCGACTCGGCGGGTGGATCGGCGAAGAGCGCCCGAGACCGTGCGACGCAAGCGATCCTGCCGATCCGCGGCAAGATCCTGAACGTCGAGAAGGCGCGGATCCACAAGGTGCTCGAGAACGCCGAGATCCAGGCGCTCATCACCGCGATCGGCACGGGCATCGGCGACGAGTTCGACGTCGAGAAGGCGCGGTACCACCGCATCGTGCTGATGGCCGACGCCGACGTCGACGGCGCTCACATCCGCACGTTGCTGCTCACGTTCTTCTTCCGCAACATGCCGCAGCTGATCGACGCCGGGTACATGTACCTCGCGCAGCCGCCGCTCTACATGCTCAAGCAGGGCAAGGAACAGCTGTACTTCTACACCGAGCGCGAATGGGATCAGTGGCGCACGAAGCATGCGAACGGCAAGAAGCTCGAGCCGCAGCGCTTCAAGGGTCTCGGCGAGATGGACGCCGACCAGCTCTGGGACACGACGATGGATCCCGAGCACCGCACCTTGCTCCAGGTCACGCTCGAGGACGCCGTCGCCGCTGATCGGCTGTTCACCGTGCTGATGGGCGAGGACGTCGCGTCGCGCAAGCAGTTCATCGAACAGAACGCGAAGTACGTCGAGAACCTCGACGTCTGACGCACGCGGCCGCGCCGCGTAGGCACCATCCGAGGAGACGCACGTGAGCCAGAACCTGTTCGCCGGGCGGATCGAGCCCGTCCAGCTCGAGGACGAGATCCAGCGGTCGTACCTCGACTACGCGATGTCGGTGATCGTCGCGCGGGCGCTGCCCGACGTTCGAGACGGCCTGAAGCCGGTCCAGCGGCGGATCCTCTGGTCCATGCTCGAGTCGGGTCTGCGGCCCGACCGTCCGCACCGCAAGTCGGCCGCCGCCGTCGGCGAGGTGATGAAGAAGTACCACCCCCACGGCGACCAGAGCATCTACGACGCGCTGGTGCGCATGGCGCAGGAGTGGTCGCTCCGCGCGCCGCTCGTCGACGGCCACGGCAACTTCGGTTCCGTCGACGGCGATCCGCCGGCCGCGATGCGCTACACCGAGTCGCGGCTCACGACGCTCGCGATGGAGCTGCTCCGCGACATCGACGCCGAGACGGTCGCCTTCGCGCCGAACTACGACGGCTACGAGCAAGAGCCCGTGGTCCTGCCGGCGAGGTTCCCGAACCTGCTCGTGAACGGCGCCGCCGGCATCGCCGTCGGCATGGCGACGAACCTGCCGCCGCACAACCTCGGCGAGGTGATCGACGCCGTCACCCACTACCTCGAGAACCCCGAGGCGACGCCCGACGAGCTCATGAGGTTCATCAAGGGCCCCGACTTCCCGACGGGCGCCGTGATCATGGGCCGGCAGGGGATCAGGGACGCGTACGAGACGGGCCGCGGCTCGATCAAGGTCCGAGGCGTCGCCACGATCGAGGAAGCGAGCGGCGGTCGCTCCCAGATCGTGATCACCGAGCTGCCTTACCAGGTTAACAAGGCGCGCCTGGCCGAGAAGATCGCGGAACTCGTCCGCACCGGTCGGCTCAAGGACGTCGCCGACGTCAAGGACGAGTCGAACCGGCAGGGCATGCGCCTCGTCGTCGTCACGAAGCGCAGCGCGAACCCGCAGGTGGTCCTGAACCAGCTCTACAAGCTCACGCAGCTCCAGGAGAACTTCAGCGCGCTGATGCTCGCGCTGGTCGACGGCGTGCCGCGCACCCTGAACCTCGCCGAGCTCGTCGGCTACTACGTCGACCACCAGATCGAGGTCGTCACCCGGCGAACCGAGTACGAGAAACGCAAGGCCGAGGAACGCGACCACATCGTGCAAGGCCTGTTGATCGCGCTCGACCACCTCGACGAGGTGATCGCGATCATCCGCGGCTCGCAGGACGCCGAAGAGGCGCGCGGCAAGCTGATGAAGAAGTTCAAGCTCAGCGAGGTCCAGGCGAACCACATCCTGGACATGCCGCTTCGGCGCTTGACCCGGCTGGCGCGCGAAGAGCTCGAGGCCGAGCACGCCCAACTCCTCGCCCGGATCAAGGAGCTCGCATCGATCCTCAAGGATCCGAAGAAGCTGCGCGGGGTGATCGCGACCGAGCTCGGCGAGATCCGCAAGAAGCACGCGAACGGCCGACGCACCGCGATCAAGGCCGACGAGGGCGAGTTCGACGTCGAGGACCTGATCGCCGAAGAGGACGTGGTCATCACCGTGACGCGCGCCGGCTACGTGCGCCGGGTCGCGATCGACACGTTCCGACGTCAGGGTCGCGGCGGCAAGGGCGTGCGCGGCGCGAACCTCAAGGAAGAGGACGTCGTCGCGAACGTCTTCACGACGACGACCCACCACTGGCTGTTGTTCTTCACCACGCGCGGCAAGGTCTATCGCGTGAAGGTGCACGAGGTTCCGGACTCCAGCCGTACGGCGCGGGGGGTCTTCGCGGCGAACCTCCCGGGCGTCGCGATCAGCGGCGACGAGAAGGTCAGCGCCGTCCTGGACCTGAAGGAGTACGCCGACGATCGGTACCTGCTCTTCGCGACGAGGAAGGGCATGGTGAAGAAGACGAAGCTGTCCGAGTACGACTCCCCACGCACCGGACTCGCGGCGATCAACCTGCGACCCGACGACGAGCTGATCGACGTGAAGATGACGAGCGGCGACGCCGACGTCTTCCTCGTGTCGCGGAAGGGTCAGGCGATCAGGTTCAAGGAGTCGCTCGCCCGCCCCATGGGCCGTGCGACCGCCGGCGTGATCGGGATGCGCCTCGCCGACGACGACCGCGTGCTCTCGCTCGGCCTGTCGACCGACGGCGAGGAGATGATCAGCGTCTCGCAGCAGGGCTACGGTAAGCGCTCGCCGCTGAAGGACTATCCGGTGAAGGGCCGTGGAGGCAAGGGCGTGATCGGACACCAGCTGACGAAGAAGACGGGCCTGCTCGCCGGCGCCTTCATCGGCTCCAAGGAGCAGGACATGTTCGTGATCTCGTCCTCCGGGACCGTGATCCGCGTGCCCGCGGGCGAGATCCGTCGTGTCGGCCGGGCGAGCCAGGGCGTCCGCACGATGCGGGTCGAGGAGGGTGCGCACGTCGTCGCGCTCGCGCCCGTCATCACGCAGATGGAAGACGAGGAGTAGCGGCGGCTTCCGGGGCCGTCGATCGTGCCGTGGCGGGTGTCCTCACGCTCGTGACCTGCACGATCGCGATCCTGCTGACGGCATCGTTCCTCCGGCGTCGGCTGCCGGGTCCCGCGGTGGATGCGCTGCTCGCCGCCGAAGGGGCAGGCCTCGCTGCCGGAGGGCTGCTGCTCCTCGACGACGTCGGAACGGCGTCCTGGATCGTCGGGCCCCTCGCGTTGGCGATCCTCACGCCGCTCCATGTGCGTGCTCTTTTCGCAGGTGAGGGACCTTTCCGGACCTGAGCGCGGTATCAGGGGTGCTTGCAGCCGACGGGGCGTACCCTTAGAACCTCTCGGGTAGACCTTCCCCGACCCCGTCCGAGATGAGGACATGGCGCAGACCGCCGAAGACCCGATCGAACCCGTGACCGCCTCGCAGGCGCCGGCCGACGCCCCGGGGCGCCCCGCCGAGCGCACGACGTCGGTCGATGGCGCCCGGTCACGGATCCGCCTGCCGAAGATGCCGCGGCCGACGACCCCGGGCCGCCGTCGGACCCGTGTCGAGATCCGGCACGTCGGGCCGCTCTCGGTCCTCAAGTACAGCCTGCTCTTCTACTTCTGCCTGATGCTGATCGGGTTCATCGCCCTGTTCCTGATCTTCCAGGTGCTCGAAGCCGCGGGAACGATCACGACCCTCGAGACGAACATCCTCGGCTGCCTCTTCAGGCCCGAGGGCGTCGAACAGCGGACCACCGGCGAGTGCACGCCGTACGAGATCAACGGGACGGTCGTCTTCACGTGGCTGTTCATGCTCGGCGTCGCGGGAACCGTCGTGATCGCGTTGCTGAACACGTTCCTCGCGGTCGTCTACAACCTGATCAGCGACATCGTCGGCGGCGTCGAGGTCACGCTCGCCGAGCGTGGCCGTCCGAGCTGACGCCCTCCCGCCACCCGCTCGACCCCTCGCCCGACGCGCTCGAGCGTGCGCTGGCGGAGGCCGGATGTATCGCGCCCGCCGCCGAGGCGATCGAACTCCGAGCGGCCGCCGGGCGCACCGGTCGCTCGCTCGCGTCGCTCCTCGAGCGGCGGGTCCGCGGAGAGCCCCTCGCCTGGATCACCGGCCGCACGACGTTCTGCGGCGCGGAGGTCGTCGTCGAGCCAGGTGCGTACGTGCCCCGACCGCAGACCGAGGCGCTCGCTCGTCGCGCCGTGGAGCTGCTCCCGGATCGAGGCGTCGGCGTGGACCTCTGCACGGGCACCGGCGCGATCGCCGTCGTCCTCCAGCGATGGCATCCGCGCGCGACGGTCCTCGCGTCGGACGACGATCCCGTGGCCGTGGCGTGCGCCCGGCGGAACGGCGTCTCGACGCTCCTCGGCGACCTCGACGAGGCGCTGCCCGCCGAGATGTCGGGATCCGTCGACGTGATGACGGCGGTGCCGCCCTACGTCCCGACGGACGACCTGCGGCTGCTTCCCCGCGACGTGCTGGCCTACGAGCCGAGGACCGCGCTCGACGGCGGAACCGACGGCACGGATCTCCTCTATCGGATCGTCCGACGCAGCCCGACGTGGCTCCGGGCCGGTGGCTGGCTGTTGCTCGAGCTCGGGGGCGCGCAGGCGTCGCCGATCGGTGAGGAGATGCGGCGCGTCGGGTTCGGATCGGTGCGAGCCGTCCGTGACGCCGACGGCGACGTCCGCTCGATCGAGGGCTGTGCGACGGGCGCCGCTCGAGCATCCGGATGACGTCGAAGCCGTGCCGTCGTCATCGGCTCCGCAAGCCCGCCCGGCCCACCTTGACAGGTCGTCACCCTACGACGAAAGTCCGATGACGGAAAGGTCAACGAGCGGAGGGGAGCGGCGGGCGACCATGAGGCGACGCGTCTCGACCACGACGATCGCGCTGTCGGCGATCCTCGTGAGCACGGTGCTCACGGCACCGTCGATGCCGCGATCCACGGCTGCCCTGGCGTGCTCCGCGACGTGGTCGGCGGTCGCCGGAGCACCCGAGATGAAGATGCCGCGGGGCGCCGTCGCCTTCGGAGAGAACGACGCATGGATCGTCGGATCACGTGGCCTCGAGGGCGGCGTGATGAAAACGGCGGCCCAACGATGGGACGGGGCACGTTGGCGTCTCGTCTCGACACCCAACGTCGGGACCGGCGGCGAGAACAGCCTGAGCGATGTCGACGGTGTCTCGCCGTCGTCCGCCTGGGCCGTCGGCTACTCGACCTCAGGAGACGCGGAGGGCGGAGGGAAGTTCAAGACCCTCGTGCAACGCTGGAACGGCACGGCGTGGAACATCGTGCCGAGCCCCAACGCGGGCGCGACGACGGATTCGAACGCCCTGACCGCCGTCGACGCCGTCGCCGAGAACGACGTCTGGGCCGTCGGGTATCGACGCTCGGGCACGGTGCGCTCGACGCTCGTCGAGCGATGGAACGGTTCCGCGTGGAACATCGTCCCCAGTCCCGACCCGGGCCCACTCGGCAACGCCCTGCTCGGGGTGGCGACGACCGCCACCGGAACGGTGTGGGCCGTCGGCTGGCAGCTCGGCCCCGATGGGATCCGATCGTTGACGATGCGTTGGAACGGTTCCGCATGGGGCGTCGTTCCCACGCCGACCGTCGGAACGGCGGACAACGTGCTGACCGGCGTGGCGACGACGGGCGCGAACGAGGTGTGGGCCGTGGGCTATGCCGTCGACGGCACCCGGCACGTCCCGCTCGTCCTCCATCACGACGGCGTGTCGTGGACGCACACCGCACCTCCCGTCGACGCTCCCGACATCGGTGCGCTCCGCGGTGTGGTCGCGACGTCTCCCGATGGCGTCTGGGCCGTGGGGGCGGCGTTCAGGCCGACATCGATGACGTACGGCCCGTGGAGCCAGAGCTGGAACGGCTCGGGCTGGACGTCGCACGCGAACGCCACCGCGACCAACCGGCAGAACACCGAGCTGCTCGCCATCGCTCACGTGCCCGGGCGATCGCAGCTCTGGGCGGCGGGTCGGATCGCGGTGATCGAAACGATCTGTCCCGCGCCGGCAGCCGCGAGCATGACCGCGACGGGCGCCGCTACATCGACCGGCACGGACGACGCCACGTCGACCGGTATCGCGGCGAAGAGCGGTGCCGAGCCGGTCGCCGAGACCGCGGCGGTGACCGCCGAGGCCGTCGCGGTCGAAGCGCGGGACGTCAGCGTGGCGGCGGGCATCGCCCAGACGACGAAGACCCGCGGTGCCGTGATCGCGGACTTCACCGGCGACGGAAAGCCGGACATCTTCTTGGGACGACACCAGAGCGCCGCACGGATGTACCGAAACGACGACGGCCGGTTCACCGAGATCCACGCCGGCACGTTCCGCGCGACCGACCGGCACGGATGCGACGCCGCCGACGTCGACGGCTCGGGAACGCTGGATATCGCGTGCGCCGTCGGCGCCGCCCACGGCACGATCATGAAACGGGACGAGCTCTATCTCCAGGCCGGCGACGGCACCTTCAGCGACCAGGCGTGGCGGTACGGCGTCCTCGAGCCCTACGCTCGCGGACGATCGTCCACCTTCGTGGACGCCGACGGCGTCGGCGGACCGGACCTGTTCGTCGCGAACTTCCCCGATCGCGCCGACGGATTGCCTTCGGTCAACCGCCTGTTCATCAACGACGGTGGTGCCTACCGGACGGCGCCTCGGTTCGGCCTCGAGGTCGAGGTCGACTCGGGGAACCCGTCCGGCAGCAACCCGCTCGCCGAGGATATGGACGGCGATGGCTGGGAGGACATCGTCATGGACACGGCGAAGGGACTCATCGTCTACCGCAACATGCAGGGAGGGAGCTTCCGGAACGTCGCCGGTTCGATCGGACTGACGGTGAATCCCGTCGATGTCGCCCTCGCAGACGTCGACGGAGACCACGATCTGGATCTCGTCTCGTTGAAGAAGCTCGAAGTACGGGTGTTCCGCAACGACGGCGGGACGTTCCGGTCCGTGTCGGTGACGAAGATCCAGGACGGCAAGGCGGTCGCCACCGGTGACGTGAACGGAGACGACCGGGCCGACATCTACGTCGTTCGCGGCGGCAAGGCCGGGACGAACGCCCCCGACCTCGTCCTGCTGAACGGTGGAACCGGTACGACGTTCTCGTCGCTCGGGCCGATCCCGTCGGCCACGACCGGCGTCGCCGACTCCGCGTGGCCGATCGACCACGACGGGAACGGATTGACCGACTTCCTGGTCCTCGACGGCAAGTCCGCAGCGGGTGGGCCGGTCCGGCTCCTGGCGTTCTACCCCGCGTAGACGAGACCGTCGGGGCTCACGTTCGTCGAGAGGACCGCACGGCTGCGACGTCGGATATGCTGAGCGGTACGCACGTCAACGGGCCTGTAGCTCAGCTCGGTTAGAGCGCTTCCCTGATAAGGAAGAGGTCGTTGGTTCAAGTCCAACCAGGCCCACCGCGGTCCCGCTAGTGAACGGCTGTCGCCACCCGCTGCAACCAGAGTTCCCTTCGTCGCCCTCCGAACGGCGGGAAAGCGGATGCGCCGGCTGAGGCAACCGGGTGTGCTCGCGGTTCTGTCGATGACCCTGCTGACGGGATGCTCGCGCTGGGTGGAAGCCGTCGTGATCATCCGTGCAGCACCAGATCGATGTCGACGTGTTCGCACGATCGGACCTGCTGACCGACCGTGAGGTCGGCGAGTTCGCGGATGTGCAGCGCCGGACCTCGGTGCCTGCCGATGGCGCCGTCGTGACGCAAATCGCGGCGGACGGCAGCAGGATCGGATGGACGGTCGTTGGTTGGACCGACGCTCTCTCCGACGCAGCGCAGTTCCGCGTCAACGCGATCGACGAGGAGCCGGTGCGTATCGAAGTCCCGTCCTCTGTGTGTGCGTAGTGCCGCCGTGGCGGTGCGCATCCTGGGGAGAGCCGTTGTCCGAGGTGCCGGCGGTGCGATGCTGATGAGACGAGCTCGGCGTCTCGGGCGTCACGACATCGCATCGACCGATGGGTGACCTACAACCGCGATCGCGCGACCCGCCGGCGCGTCATGCGCCGTTACGACTCGTCGTCGTTGCGCCTGCCAGGAACGTTGCCGTACTGCGTCAGCGTCCAGGCTCCGCCCGCCAAGAGGATGAACACCACACCGAGGATCGGCCGTTCGAGCACGAACATGATCACGGCGACGACACCGAGCACGGTCGCGACGATGCTCAACTGTTTCACGGTCATGAGGGCACGTTGTCAGGAAGAGGCCGCCTGTTCAAGTCCGATGCAGGCCACGGAGCAACGCGACCCGTCACCAAGAGGAGCATGCTCGCCGATCCGAGCACAAGGCGATCGATCCCGCTGCGATCGCCAGCGTCGATCTCGTGCCCATCGCAGGCACCATGTCCATGCGGGGTACGTCGATCCGATCGTTACGGGCGAGCCGGCGCTACCGCTCGAAGACGTCGTCCTCGCCCCGCATTCGCAGGACGAGCGGCGGGATCGGCTCCTGCTCGAAGTCGAAGATCTTCCGGAGGTCGTCCAGGATCGCCACCTCCTCGCGGACGGTCGGCCGGGGGTCGGGCCATCCCATGTTCAGCCCGTCCAGCCGCTGGTAGTCGAGGAACCGATCCTCGATCAGCTTCAGGAAGGCGTCGAACGAGTACGTGCCGTTGTCGATGTCGAGGTCCCGGTCGACCCACGGGCTGATGACGATGCTCGGCACGCGGATGCCCCAACCTGCCGAGTCCACGACGGGTGGATGCACGTGGTCGTAGAACCCGCCCCAGTCGTCCCAGACGACGAAGATCGCCGTGCGCATCCACTGCTCTTCCGGGCCGGTCATGACGGCGTTCACGGCGCGGGTCACCCACTCCTGCCCGTCCCGCACGGAATGTGCAGGGTGCTCGCTCCGCTCCACGGGTGGGATCAGCCATGACACGGCGGGGAGGTCGCCGGCTTCCGCCATCGAGAAGTAGTCGTCCCACGGGCGGATGTTCCGGAGCTGGCCCGTGCGGTGCACGGTCTTGAAGCCGGGGAGCGGGCTCCATCCGAAGGCGGTGGCGGGACCCTCGAGGTCGTCGCACGGAGCCTTCACACAGGTTCCAGGGCCGACGAAGTAGCCCCACGACACGTCCTTCTTGTCCATCAGCCAGGTGATGTCGGCCCACAGGTAGGGCGGCAGCCCGCCTTCCCTCGGGCTCCATCCATCGTGGGGCTTCTCGAGGTTCGTGCGACAGCTGTAGACGTCGCGGCGGTTCGGGCACAGCGCCGACCAGCCGGAGACCATGTAGAGGTGCGCCGGCATCGTCCACGAGTCGGTCGGCGCGAACATCCGATCCTGGAGCAGGTACCGGCGCGCATAGGCCCAGTAGACCGGAAGCTCCTGCGCGGTGTGGAACCCCATCACGTCGGGCTGCCCGGCCGGCCCCGGCTGCGCGTTCGCGCAGGGCGGCCAGTCGGGCTTGCTGTTGCACGTGTTGCCGAACTCCCGAGCGACGTGGACGAACCCGTCCATCGCGCCGCCATTCACCGCTCGCACCGACGCGGCGTGCGTGTGCGCCGCGCCGCGGTCGTACTCGTTCGTGTCGTGGTACGGCTTCGCGCACCGGCCGAGCGTCGGGTCGGGCAGACACGGCGCGAACCCGCCGTCGGCGTTCCGCGGGATGCCGTCGGCGCCCGGGAACGTGCCGAAGTAGTGATCGAACGAGCGGTTCTCCTGCACCACGAAGACGAGGTGGTCGATGTTGTCGAACCCGCGCTGCGGCTCGATGTCCGCAGCCGCGGGCGGCTGAGAGGGCGATGGCTCGTCGCGTGGTGTGTCCGGTGTCCGCGCCGACGTCTGGCCGAGCGCCTCACACGCGAACAGCGTCACCGTCGCGGCGATCCCGAGGAGCGCACGCGTGGCGGTCCGTCGTCGGCGCGGCCCCGTCGAGGTCGAGCTCGTCCCTACCCCCATGCGAAGCCCGGCGGGTGTGGTCGGCACGCCGCACGCGTGCGATCTCGGAGGCGATCCGCTACCCGGGTGCGCACGCCCGCGGACACGAGGTTGACGAGCTCGTGGGGGTCGGAGCGGTAGTCGTAGAGCTCCTCGTCGCCCGATGCGTACCGGACGAACAGGAAGCGCGCCGTCCGGTACGCGCAGTACGCCGGACGCGCGAACGACAAGCCGTCGCCGTGGCGCCCGAGCGAGCCCATCGCGGCGAGGAGGGCGCCGGCGCGGCTCCCGGGCTCGAGGAGGGAGCGTCCGTCGACGCCGGTCGCGCGGACGCCGGCAGCGTCCGCGACGGTGACGGGAACGTCGACGTTCAGCACGACGCGATCATCCTCCACGCCGGGCGCCACGTGGCCATCCCAGCGCATCACGAGCGGAACGTGGGTCTGCGCGTCGTACGGGAGGTACTTGTTGCCGAGGGGCACACCGTGTTCACCCCACGACGAGCCGTTGTCGGACGTGAAGACGATCAGCGTGTTCGAGAGGCGGTCGGTCCGGCGCAGCGAGGCCACGATGCGTCGGACCGCGTCGTCCACCGATCGCAGCGCGCGCTCCGTCGCGCGACGGCGCCGATCCAACATCGCTTCGTCGATCGGCGGGAGCTCCTGGATCCACGGTGGCTTGTCGCTCAGGTCGGCCTCACGCAGGCTCGGCGACCGGTACGTCGTCATGCGCGTGTGTGCGCCATGATCCCGGTGTGCCTCGGTCAGGGGGCCGTGCGGCGCGTACGGGTCGAAGTACATCAAGCGCGGCCGCTCGATCGCTGTGCGTTCGATCGACCCGACGGCGAGATCGGCGAAGACGTCGGTGGAGTACGACCGCGCGTGACGACCGTGGTGCGTGATCTCGCCGTCGGTGTGGACGATGTCGAAGTCGAAGTACGCCCCGTTCGACGCGAGGAAGCTGTGCCAGACGTCCCATCCCTCGGGTGGGCCGTCCTCGGCCATGTGGTCGTAGTGGTTCAGGTACTTGCCGATCAGCATCGTCTCGTACGTCGGCGTCAGCCACGTCGCGAGGCTCCGTCGCTCCATGCCGGACGCGACGAACGCGGGCCAGCCTCCGATGGGCTCGCCGTGGAGGAGGCCGCCGTTCCGCCAGACGCCGGTGCTCCCGGGCAAGAGGCCAGTCAGGAGCGAGGCCCTCGACGGGCAGCACGTCGGCGTGGTCGCGAACGCGTTCGTGAAGGTGGTCCCCTGCCGGATGAGCTCCCGCTGGACCGTCGGGAGCCACCGCAACGTGTCCGCACGCTGATCGTCGGTGACGATCACGACGATGTTGGGCGCGACGGGAGCCCGCGGGATCGGGAGCGCGTTCGAGACGCGGCCGGGAGGGGACGTACACCCCGTGTGCACGGCGAGCGCCACCAGGGCAAGCGCCAGCACGGCCCTGCGCGTCGCCGGCGTTCGGACCATCCCGTGGCCTCCTGACCGTTGCTCCTCTGCGATAGAGACGCATACGACGGGTCATCCGTTCCATGCGTCTTGAGGAAACACCACGGCATCGGCACATCGCCGCCACCCTTGACCGGCCTTGACCGGGCGGCGTGGCGCCGGGTCACGCCTTGCGAGCGACGAGGGCGAAGTCCTGGGCGCGGCCGTCCTCGCCCGGGTTGAGGCCTTTGACCATTGTGTCCGCGAACCCGGCGAACCCCGCCATCACCTCGAGGGTGCCGGGATGGGCCGCCCACGTATGCGTGACGTCGGCGAAGAAAGCCTGGAGGGCCTCGGGGTTCCGCGGGTCGATCGTCTCGATCACGAGCGCTCCCGCCGGCGCGAGCAGCCGTTCCGCGTACCGGAGGGTCGGGAGCCACGTCTCCGTCGGGAGGTGCTCGATGACCTGGATCAGGCTGATGGCTGCCGGCGGCTCTCCCTCGAACGCCAGCAGGAACTCTGGAAGGCTGCCCTCGACCGCCTCGAGGCCCCGGACGGCGCAGGCCTCCACCGCCTGTGGCGAGTGATCCATCCCGACGACGCGCCATCCCCACTCGCGTAGGAGCTCCATGAACGCGCCCTCGCCGCATCCGAGATCGAGCCAGAGCGCGTCCGCGCCGTGACGATCGCGGAGCTCCCGCGCGAGCTCGCGGTAGGCGCCGAGCTTCTCGGCGACGGCCTCGGGCCGCCCGCGGAGCGCCGTCTCGAACCGCCAGTAGAACGCGTCGGGTAGCACGTGCGACGGGCCCGTGGCGCCGTCGGTCGCCGGAGCGGCAGAGCTCGACACCGACGACGGGGCCGTCGTCACCGGAGCCGATCCCGTTGACATCCGATCGGCGAGCAGCTCGAGCTCCGTCGCCGCCCGGCCGATCCGGACGTCGTGCTCCTTCGACATCGTGCCGACCTCACGGAGGTCGTTCGCGATCGCACGGGCCTGCTGGACGAGTTCCGCGACGGTCGCCTGCGTGGCCGCCACCGACCGCGCGAGCTCGGCGTTCATCGCCGCGCTCTCGGCGAGCAGCCGGTCGTACCGTCGCACCACCGGGCGGATGACCCGCGCGATCAGGCGCTTCAAGAGCCGTTCCGGAGCGCTGCCGACCTGCAGGGTCTCGTCGTCGGGCGGGAAGACCTGCGTGTGGTCGAACGTCCGCCGGTTCGCGAACTCGATCCAGGGGGCGACCAGCTCGGCGGCGGGTCTGGCCCCGTCCGTCGGTCCGGCGCCGTCGGTGGTGTCGACGCGGTCGTCGTCCGGCTCGTTCACGGTGCTGAGGCTAGTGAACTCCGCCGCAGCGCGTGCGCCCGAACGCTGGCGTGGCGTCGGGGGTAGGCTGGGGCATCGGCGAGGCCGGAGTGGCCGCCGGACCGAGACGAGAGGGGAACACGATGAGTGGACACGACGAGGCCACGGAGAAGAAGGGCGGCTTCTTCCGCCGGCTCATGAAGCTGGCCTTCATCGGCGCGATCGTCGCTGCGGTCGTGCAGGTCGTGAAGCGGCGCCGCAGTTCCGACCTCGACGACGTGGAGTGGCAGGAGCTTCCGCCGCCCGCCGGCGGCTGAGTTCGCCGGAGGCAGGCGGCGTGACACGCCGCCGGCCGTTCCGTCACCGTTCGACGAGCGCCGCCTCCGAGGCGGCGCTCGTCCTATGCTCCGCCGCATGAGCGACGCGTGGGCGCTCGCGAACGACGCGGCGGCGACCGCGGGTGTGCGACTGGCACCGCTCCGCACGGTCGACGACGCGGACGCGATCGGTGACGTGATCGTCGCGACGTGGGGTGAGCAACCGATCGGGCCCGAGGTCGTGCGGGCGCTCGCGGAGAGCGGCAACGAACCGTACGGCGCGTTCGACGGCGGAGAGTTGGTCGCGTTCGTCCTCGGATGGGCCGGCGTCGACGCCGACGGTCTCCACATCCACTCGCACATGCTCGCCGCGCGCCCGGATCGTCGCCACGCCGGCGTGGGCTATGCCTTGAAGCTGGCCCAGCGTGCCCAGGCGCTGGATCACGGGATCCACACGGTCCGATGGACGTTCGACCCGCTGATCGCCCGGAACGCCTACTTCAACCTCGCGAAGCTCGGCGCCGTCGCGGACCGGTTCGAGCGCGCCTTCTACGGCGAGATGGCCGACGAGCTGAACCGCGGCGACCGCACCGACCGTCTCACCGCGAGGTGGAACCTCGACGCGGAGCCGGGGCCGCGCCGTTCGCCCGCGGCCGCGACCCTGCTCCACCGCAACGCCAACGGACCGGCGTTCGCGGGCGCGCCCGCCGACGCCGACGCCGTGGCGATCGAGGTGCCCGCCGAATACCTCGAGCTGCGGACGACCGCTCCCGAGGTGGCCGCTCGGTGGCGCGACGCGGTCGCCCAGGCCGCCGAGACGTGCATCGCGAGAGGGCTCGTCGCCGTCGCGTTCGATCGGCAACGATCCGCGTACGTGTTCGCGACCGAGGCGCCGTGATGCGACCCCGACGCCCGTCCGCGCGCACGACGCCGTCCGACGCGCCGGCGCGAGGTCGACCGATGGGCCGGCGGGTCGACTGATGCGCGTCCGCGAGGTCGAGCTGCTCACGGTCGCGCTTCGGCTCGTGCGGCCGTTCCGCACGAGCTTCGGCGAGGCGACCGACAAGGAGTGCATCCTCGTGCGCGTCGCGACCGACGACGCCGAGGGCTGGGGGGAGTGCGTCGCCGACCGCGAGCCCGACTTCAGCGCCGAGTTCAACGCGACCGTCCTCGAGGTGTGCCGGTCGTTCCTCGTGCCCGCCGTCTTCCGCGCCGGTGCGATCGGCGGAGCCGCCGACCTCGACGGCGTGTTCGCGTTCGTGCGCGGCCATCCGATGGCGAAGGCCGCCGTGATCAACGCCGTGCTCGATGCCGAGCTCCGAGCCGCCGGGACGTCCCTCGCGTCGTTCCTCGGTGCCGATCGCGCCCGCGTGAGGTGCGGCGTCTCCGTCGGCATCACGCCCACCACCGCGGACCTCCTCGAGCAGGTGGACGGCTACCTCGCGGACGGCTACCGGCGGATCAAGCTGAAGATCGCGCCGGGCGTCGACGTCGAGCGGGTCGCGGCCGTCCGCGAGCGGTGGCCAGACGTCGCGCTGTCGGTCGACGCGAACGCGGCGTACACGCTCGACGACGTCGAGGTCTTCCGGCGTCTCGACGACCTCGGCCTCCTGATGATCGAGCAACCGCTCCATCACGACGACCTCGTGGATCACGCGACGCTCCAGGCGACGATCCGGACCGACGTCTGCCTCGACGAGTCGATCAAGCGCCCCGCCGACGCGTCGGCGGCGATCGCGCTCGGGGCATGCCGGCTCGTCAACATCAAGCAGGGCCGGGTCGGCGGTCTGCTCGCGGCTCGTGACGTCCACGACCGCTGCCGAGACGCCGGGGTGCCGGTGTGGTGCGGCGGCATGCTCGAGACCGGCGTCGGGCGCGCCGCGAACCTCGCGCTCGCCGCGCTGCCGAACTTCACCCTCCCCGGCGACACGAGCCCGTCGGCCCGGTACTTCGCCGAGGACCTCACCGAACCGTTCGTGATGGCACCGGACGGCACGATGGGTGTTCCGATCGGGCCGGGGATCGGCGTGGCTCCGATCCCGCGACGTCTCGAGGCCGCCGTGCGGGCCCGGGAGGTCCTCACGGCCGGGTGACGCCGTTGTCTCGTCGGTGTGTCCCCGAAGGGATACCCTCCACGGCGACATGACCGGCTCGGACGATCGATCCCGGAACCTCCCGCCGCCCCCGGCCGCCACCCCGACGGATCGGTGGGCGCTCGATCGCGGAGCGATCGTGCCGGCGAGACAGGTTCCGAGCGCGCTGACCGCTCCGACACCACCTGCCCGTCGCGGGAGGCGGACCGTCCTGATCGCGGTGCTGGGGGCGTTGGTGGTCCTCGCGGCTGCGGGCGGCGCCGCGGCGTACCTGTTCCTGCGTGGAACCACGGCTGACCTGCTCGAGCGGATCCCCGCCGACGCCGATGCCGTCGCCGTCGTCTCGCTCGATCCGTCGGCGAGCCAGAAGCTCAACATCGCGAGGATCGCGGACGAGTTCCACGGCATCGGCGGCGGCGACGACGGCGTCGGCGAGCGGCTCGAGCGCTGGGGCGACGAGGTGCTCGACGGAACCGGCCTCGGTTCCGACGACGTCACGTCGTGGCTCGGTGTCGAGCTCGCGGTCGCGACCGACGTCGTCGACGGAACGCCCCACACCGCCGTGATCGCCGACGTGGCCGACCGCGACGGGGCAGAGCGGATGCTGGCGAAGCTCGGCGTGCCCGGCGCCGCGTGGGACGGGGTCGAGTGGACCGAGCGCGACCATCTGGGCGTGACGCTGTCGATCCCCTCCCGGCGTGAGGGAGAGGTGCCCGCCTACGCGTTCGACGACGACGCGATCATCCTGGCCTCGCACGTCGAGATGCTCGAACGCGTGATCGACACGCATCGAGACACGCTGCCGTCGATCTCGAGCTCCGCCTCGTTCCAGGAGGCCGAAGCGAGCCTTCCCGACGGGCGCGTGCTGTTCGCGTTCATCGACACGGCGTCGCTGCACGACGAGATCGACGACGCGCTCGCCGCCGAGGCGGTGACGTCCGTCGGCGGGCTCGGCGATCTGAGCGCGGTGAAGGGCATCGGGATCTCGGTGTCGGCGGAGTCCGACGGCATCGCCCTCGACGTCGTCTCGGCGTACGACGCGGCCAACCTGACCGGCGCGCTCCGCGACCAGGTCACGGCCCCGGACGGCGAGAATCCGCTCCTGGGGTCGATCCCGGCCGACGCCTGGGGCGTGGCCGCCGCCCGGCACTTCCAGTACGGGCTCGAGGAGGCCGCCCGTGAGCTCGAGCGTGCCGATCCCGCCGTCGCGTCGGATCTCGAAGCGATGGGGCTCACCGGACCCGAGGGCCTGCTGGGGCTGCTCGGAGGCGACATGGCGATCGCCCTGATGCCCGACGACACGACCACCGTCGGTGGGGCGCTCCTCCTCACCGTCGACGACGAGGACGCTGCTCGCGCCGCCGCCGAGACGCTCGCCGAGGGTCTCAGCGACACGATGCGGTCCGGCGGCGGCGGCCGCCTCCGGTGGGAGGAACGGACGCACGCCGACGGCACGCGCATCTCGGTCCTGCGCGACGGTTCCGTCGCCTACGCCGTCCGGGACGACGTGCTCGTCGTCGGAACGTCCGTCGAGCAGGTGATCGACGTCCTCGACGTGCGCTCCGACGGCTCGATCACCGTCGACCCCGCCTTCGTGCGCGGCATCGAGGGCGTGCCGACGACCGATGGCGTCTTCTACGTCGACGTGGCCCGGATCGTGAACTCGATCCACGACGCGCTCCCGCCCGAGGAACGCGACGACTTCGACCGCGACCTCGGACCGGACCTGCGGAAGATCCGCTCCGTCGCCTTCGGCGTCGACATGGACCAGGCCCGGCAGCGGTTCCGCATGTTCGTGGCGATCCCGGAGCAGGGCGAGATCACGTAGCCGCCGGAAGGCACGTTGGGCTGCCGCGGCCGGACGATCCTTCGGAAAGAGTGACAAGAACGGGGTCGAGGGCTTGACCGCAGCCGCTCCGCGCCCGTATCGTCGGTTTCGAGAAACCGCTAGGGCCCTCGGGTTCTGGCGGTTTCTCGCTTTCCCGTCCCCTTCCGCGGACCACGGGCGCGCCGCTCCGCATCGCCTCGCCGCCGCGAGCCGCGCACATCGGGTAGCCTCGGCAGCCCATCCGCATGCCCGCCCCCACGCCCGTTCCCGTGCTTGAGGCTCCGGCGCCGGTGCGCGACGATACGCGCGCGTCGGGTCCTTCCCCCGTGCAGAAAGCGCGCATGAAGAAACGGGTCGTCCGCGCCGAGGAGTTCGAGGTCGTCGACGAGCATGGTCGCGTCCGGCTGCGGATCGGCGTGTCCGGCGACGACCAGCCCTTCTTCTCCATGCTCGACGCCGAGGGCCACGTCCGCGCTCGGTTCGGGATGCAGGCAGACGGCGCCACCGGGCTCGCCGTCGCCGACGAGGAGGGGCACGTCCGGGCGACGCTCGGTCTCGCGGCCGACGGCAGCGCCTCGCTGGCGTTCGGGGACCGGCACGGGAAGATCCGCGCGAAGTTCGGGCTCGCGCCCGACGCGTCGCCGACGCTCGGCGTGCACGACGACGACGGCGAGCTGAAGCGCCGGTTCTCGCTCGCGGAACAGGGCTCGCCCACGCTCGGCCTGTACGACCAAGACGGGAAGGTCCGCGTCCGGCTCGGGCTCGCGGCCCACGGAGCGCCGATCCTGCGCCTCCTCGGTCGCGAAGGAGAACTGCGCGCGCTCGTAGGTCTCGCGAACGATGGAACCCCGTTCCTGCAGTTCCTCGACGTCGAGGAGCAACCGACCTGGACCCAGCGGTGACCCGATGACGAACTGGTGGATCGTGGCGTTCGTCGTGCAGTGGATCCTGCTGATCGTGCTCGCCGTGATCGTCGTCGCGCTCGCGCGGCAGGTCGGCACGCTGCATCTGCGCTTGGGTCAGCGCGGCGCGCTCGAGGTGGACGACGAGGGCCCCGCGCTCGGCGAGGCCGCCCTCCCGCCGCCGGCGCGCGCCGCCGACGGAACCACCGTCACGATCGGCGGTCCGGGCCCCATGCGCGTGATCGCGTTCTCGTCGCCGACGTGCTCCGTCTGCCGTGAGGTCGTGCCGGCGCTTCCGGCCGCGGCGTCGGCCGCCCGAGCGA